>DAISXE010000020.1:0-21055 GCA_036826015.1 Ilumatobacteraceae bacterium | reverse complement strand
GCATAGCAGGCATTGTGCAGGGCCTATCTGAAGCTCTCGCATTTGCTCAGCATGCCGGCCTTGATGCTCATGCAGTTGTTGACGTCATCTCCAAAGGTGCTGCGCAGAGTTGGCAGATGGAGAATCGTGGCCACACCATGATTGACGACAAGTTCGATTTCGGATTCGCCGTTGAGTGGATGGTGAAAGACCTCGGTTTCTGTGTTGACGAAGCCAAGCGCAATGGCTCACAGTTACCGGTTGCAGATTTGGTGCTTGGGTACTACAAGGAACTCGCTGCTAATGGCAATGCGCGTTCCGATACCAGCAGCCTGATTCGCCGCTTGCGCTAAGTGTTGCTCGCGCTTTGTGGCGAGGGTCTAGTGCGACTGAACGACTGACGCAAACACATCGAGCATTGTGTCTACTTGTGCATCGGTGATGACTAATGGCGGGCAGAATGCAATAACGCCCGGAATAGAGCGAGCAATAACGCCCTTTGTAATCATGGCGTCACGCACAACTGTCGCATCAAGTGAGTCGGGGAGTTTTCCGGCCCAAATTGCGCCTGCACCGCGATAACCAGTGAGGGTTCCATCAAGACTTAACGCGGCAAGTCCTGCTTCAATTCGTTGACCAACGTGTTGTGCTCGTTGCACGAGTTGTTCACGCTTCATAATTTCAATGTTCTTCAATGCTGCGGCACACACCGTTGCATGACCCGAGTATGTGTAGCCGTGGCGTAGGAAAAATGTGGGGTCGGCTGTGAGAGCCGCGTTGATTGCAGGTCCGGTGATGACTCCGCCTAGCGGTTGATAACCGCTAGTGACACCCTTGGCAAACGTGATCATGTCTGGGGTGACGCCGTAATAGGTGGCACCAAACCATTCGCCCAATCGGCCAAAGCCAGTGATCACTTCGTCGAAGATGAGGTACGCGCCGTTGTCATCGCACAGGCGACGCAACGCTTCAAGGTATTCACGCGTAGCAGGCCATACTCCGCCAGCACCTTGCACTGGTTCTGCAATCACTGCAGCAACGTTTCCCTTGTTTTGTTGGAAGGCAACAGACATTGCTTCAATGTCGTCGGCTTCAACTTGCAATACGCCTTCAAGAAGTGTGCCGTAACCAACTTTGTTTAGCGGTAAACCCTGGGCGCTTGTGCCGCCATAGTTTGTGCCGTGATACCCGCGATTGCGAGAGATAATCACGCTTCGTTCCGGATGACCAGACTGAATCTGTGAGGTGCGTGCAATCTTCATTGCTGAGTCGATGGATTCTGAACCGCTGCCACACAAGAACACTCGTGAGTTGGCAATAGGCGAGAGCGATGAGATTGCTTCTGCAACTTCTTCTGCTAACGGGTTAGTAAAAGGATCGAACGTGGAATAAGTCTCAAGGGTGGAAATCTGTGCTGCAACGGCATCTGCCATCTCTGTGCGGCCATGACCGATTTGGCAGTACCACAGGCTTCCGATGCCATCGATGTATTCGTTGCCTTTGTCATCCCACAGCAGTGCCATGTCGCCACGGACAATGTTGATGAACGCATCGGACGATGGTTTAGCAAATGAATGCAGAAATGAACTGGGCATGTCTCTACTGTACGCCAGAGGCGCAGGGCTGTTTAGATGCGCTCGATGATGGTGGCTGTTCCCATGCCGCCACCTGTACACATGGTGATGAGGCCAGTTGTCTTATCTTGACGCTCAAGCTCATCGACCAAGGTGCCAATCAGCATTGCGCCTGTTGCACCAATGGGGTGACCAAGCGCCATGGCTCCACCGTTTACGTTGACCTTTGATGGGTCGACGCCGGTGTCTTTGAAGAACTTCAAAACAACTGCTGCGAATGCTTCATTGACTTCCAATAGATCGATGTCGTCGAATGTCATTCCGGCTTTTTTGAGAACAAGTTTTGCTGCTGGTCCGGGAGCGGTGAGCATGATCACTGGCTCTGTTCCTGCGACTGCGCTCATGATGATGCGCGCACGTGGCTTGAGTCCGTGTGCCTTTGCGTACTCAGGAGAAGTGACGAGCACTGCTGCTGCACCATCAACAACACCAGATGAGTTACCGCCGTGGTGTACGTGGTTGATTTGGTTCACGTGTGGGTATGCGATGCGTGCGGTCTCGTCGATACTGAGTCCGTCGGCGTCTTTCTTGTATGCACCCATGCCTTCAAAACTTGGTGTGAGCTTTGCGAGGTCGGCAAGTGTGGTGCCTGCACGTGGGTGTTCGTCTACTGCAAGAGCAAGTGTTCCGTCATTGTGATAAATCGGAATGAGAGACCTCTCAAAACGACCTTCGCTGATTGCAATTGCTGCACGACGCTGACTCTCCACTGCAAGTGCGTCGCACTGCTCGCGTGTGAACCCTTCAACTGTGGCAATGAGGTCTGCAGAGATTCCCTGCGGGACCATGTTGTACTGATCACGAAGGTGAGTGTTGTTCGCAGTGAAGCCATCCACATGCATTGGCGATGGACGCGACATGGATTCCACACCACCAGCAACAACGATCTCTTGCATGCCAGAGAGCACGCCCATGGCTGCGAAGTTCACGGCTTGTTGTCCTGAGCCACAGAAACGGTTCAGAGTGACGCCAGGAGCCTCGAGAGCCCATCCTGCGTCGAGTGCTGACATACGAGCGATGTCCATGCTGTGGTCGCCACTGCCGGCTCCACATCCCATGATGACGTCGTCTACTTCAGCGGTGTCAAACCCCACACGATCTTTCAGACCATTGAGTACCTGGGCCAAGATGCGCTGAGGGTGCACGTTGTGCAGGGCGCCTGTTTCTTTGCCCTTTCCTCGTGGTGAACGAACTGCATCGATAATCCATGCTTCGCGGTCCATATTGCCCCCTTGGGAATGAGTTGTTGAATGCCAACAACTGGTGGTCTACGCACTAAACCTTATGGCAGGGCAGGTTCTGCAGAGGCATTGGGGAGGCCATATGGCCACATTTGAAACGCTAGAAGTATCCGTGCAGGGCGCAATTGGGCACATGGCGTTGGCACGCCCCAAGCGCCTCAATGCACTGTCGCGCCAGACCTTGCAAGACCTCGCCCAAGCATCGCGGTGGTTTGATGAACAACGGGACGTCAAAGTTGTTGTGGTCTCTGGCCAAGGCACATCTTTCTGTGCAGGTTTTGACCTCAACGATTTTATGAATCCAGACCCGGAGTGGGGAGTGCGAGAAAGTGCTGATCTCGGTCGATTAATGGCTGAAGCTGTGACCAATATGAACGCACTGACCATCGCCTCAATTCACGGTAACTGCATCGGTGGCGGTGTGGTGCTTGCCGCTAGTTGTGATTTACGTGTTGCTACAACTTCAGCAAACTTTGTCATTCCTGAAGTTGACCTTGGAATTCCACTTGCGTGGGGAGGCATTCCACGTCTCGTACGCGAGATTGGCCCCGCTGCAACAAAAGAGTTAGTACTCACATGTCGTCCGTTTGGTTCAGACGAAGCAAAGTCTCTTGGCTTCTTGAACACAATTGTTTCCGAAGCAGAGCTAGATAATCACGTGCATGCACTTGCAGAATCTCTGGCTGCAAAGCCGGGGTATTCGTTGCGCACTACAAAGCAACAAGTGAATGCGGTGACAGAAGAAATGATTGGAACGGCACGCAACGCCAACGACGCAGATTCATTGGTAATTGCAACATATGATGCTGAAAGTCGTGCGGCGAGTGCTGCGTATTTGAAATCAAAGAAAAAAGGATAAGAACATGAGTGCTTCAACGAAAGTATTTGTTCATGGCAACCCTGAAACATCTGCCATTTGGTCGTTGTTGGTAGCCGAACTACAGAAGCGTGGAGAGAACAAGATTGTTCTCCTCACGCCGCCAGGGTTTGGCGCTCCCACTCCTACAGGTTGGGGTGGCACTATGCGTGAATACCGAGACTGGCTCATTGCAGAGTTGTCAGCAATTGACGGCGAGATTGACCTGGTAGGTCACGACTGGGGTGCAGGTCATGTTCTTGGTGTGTTGAGCGAACGGCCCGACATCGTGCGTACGTGGGCGACAGATTGCGCAGGTCTGCTGCATGCTGATTACCAATGGCACGACATGGCGCAGGGCTGGCAAGCGCCAGAACTTGGCGAACAGATGGTTGCAGGCATGGTTGCAATGCCTGATGAACAATTTGTCGATGCGTTCAGCGGCTTGGGAATGACACGCGAGATTGCAGCCGATGTGAAATCACACATCAATGCCGAAATGGCGCGTTGCATTTTGGCGTTGTATCGCGATGCAGCACAGCCAGCAATGGCGGCACTGGGCAAACAGTTTGCAGCTGCGAAACCAAAGAATGGTTTGGTCATCATTGCTGAAGAGGATCATTTCGCTGGTGACGAACGCACAATGACAGAAGTAGCCAACAGTGTCGGTGCCGACACTGCGAAACTGTCAGGAGTCGGACATTGGTGGATGTGTCAACAACCAGCAGTTGCTGCTGACATGTTGATGAAGCACTGGGCCTAGTTGCGCTAGGCCTTATAGGCGGCAACGATTGGTGCAAGTTCAGTCGGTGTTGCGCCGTGCATAATCACGCCGTCACAACCAAGTGCAAACTGATTACGAATTGCTGCAACACATTGCTCTGGAGTCCCGGTGGCAGATGGAGCCAGCCATTCCTCTGGAATCAGCGGTGCGACTCGTTCTAAATCTTCTGTTGTTCCCTTGGCATCAAGCGCGCCTGGAAACGTTTTGACAAATTCATCAGCCCTGAAACGCTTTAAGACTTCAGGATCCCAGTTGTTTGTGCGCACCATGAGGTCGCCGTACGCCTGCAAATAAGTGGCAAGACGCCCAACTGTTTTCTTCAATCGCAATGCTGGGTCTATGTGGTCTCCAATGGTGGCAAGGCATGACCACACTTTCACTGTGCTTGGGTCTCTCCCTGCTTGTTCAGCAGACTTCTTCACCATTTGTACGGCGCGTTGCGTTGTTTCGTCTGTGAAGAACGTATGCAGAATCACGTTGTCGTATGCGCGTCCTGCCATTTGCAGTGTTTGTGGTCCGAAGGCAGTGATGCTGAGTGGAATGTCAAGATCAAATGCTGGGTCTAGGCGCAGCACGGGGTAAGTGCCGGTGAGGTCTGCGTAGTTCAGAACTGTTTCGCCCTTCCAAAGTCGACGCATGAGAACTGCAAACTGTTCCATGGAGTCAGTGGTAGCAAGCGGCATTCCGTATGCATTGAACATTGCGTCAATTCCGCGACCCAGACCGAGGCTGAATCGCCCTTCAGACATGATGTGCAATGTGCTTGCCCATGATGCGCTCACAATGGGGTGACGCGTGGTGTGGTTGGTGGCAGCTGTAACAATGTTGATGTTGCTCGTTGCGCCTATGGCAGCGCCCGTGAGAGCCCCAGCTTCTTTGATGTTGAATCGCTCTGAAATGAATGCAGTGCCAAGACCCATGTCCTCTGCATCTCGCAGTTCTTGGAACATGTCTCGTGGAGACTTGGGAGCCCCAGCAAGGGTGTAGAAACCGAGTTCAGGATGGGCTGGTTGTGCGGGCATGATGCGACAGTAGTTCTGTGGCGGCAGTAATGACAGACTCGGAGAAACAGAAGAGGGGTTTTTGTGAACAGGATTGAGATTGAGAAGAAACTGAACGACGATCGTTCATGGTTATTGAGCACGTATCAAGGCCTGTCGGATGAGCAGTTGCTCTCTGATCTCACACCCAGTGAGCACGACCATTCCAATTTCTGGTCTGCGCTAGACCACCTTGCGCATCTCGCTTTGATTGAGCGAAATTTTGCCGCAATGGTACGGCGTCATATTTCAGGACATAAGAATCCGGTTGGTTTGGCTACAGACGACTCAGGTGCTCCTCGCACGAGAGAAGCGATTATGGCGTCGGTTCACGCAATGACTGAAGAGTGGCAACTGGAGCATCATGGAAAGTCGTTGCAAGAGGTAGTTGCGCTTGGTGCAGGTGCTCGAGCAGTGACATTGCAATTGTTAAGTGAACTCACTGACGAACAACTCGAAGAGACGTTGCCCGGCGCTCCATGGGCCGACGGAACAATTGGGGGAGTTCTGGCGGCAAACGCAGACCATGGTCGTATGCATTGGAAGTGGGCAAAAGATGCTGGTGTTCTAGAGAAGGGTCACCATTAACCATGACCGACGAGCAACCATTGGCAACCGACTCGGTGGGATTACTAGAGGGCATCGCCACCACACGAGCAATTCGCAGGTACAAAGACGAACCCATTCCAGACGATGTGCTGCGAGACATTTTCTTTGCGGCCACGCGTGCACCAAGTGGAAGTAATAGGCAGCCGTTTCGTTTCATTGTGCTGACTGATTCAGATACAGCAGTTAAAGCAAAAGAGTTAATCGCAGTTGGTGCACAGAAACTGTGGAACCATAAACGCAACAATGATGGGTACGACGAGAATTCGGGCACCAGTGATAATTCTCCAAAAGCGCGAATGGCGCGCACGATGCAGTCGTATGTCGACAATTTTGCGAACGTTCCAGTTTTGGTTCTTGCCGTGATGGTTCGTTACAGAGAACCCAATCCACTTGAAGGTGCTTCGGTGTATCCGGCGTGTCAGAACCTTTTACTTGCCGCACGTGCGCGTGGATACGGGGGAGTACTCACTGGGTTTCATGGCTTCGTCGATTCTGAACTTCGCGACTTGCTACAGATTCCTGAGAACGCGTTCATCGCGGCATCCATCACGCTCGGTAAACCAGAAGGTGCACACGGCCCGGTGCGTCGTGTGCCAATGAAAGAACTGATCTACAGCGATTCATGGGGTGAATCACCTGAATGGGCAATTGACCCGCCTGGTACGGCGTTTACAACCAGTGGTCCGCCGCGTTAGGCGCGAGCGAATTCGCGAATAACGCGACCAGGGCGAGCACCAGTGTGTGTGCCTTGCTCGGTCACAATGGCACCGTTCACAATCGTTGCGGCATATCCGCGTGATTTGATGAACAAGCGTCCTGTCTGGTCTGGAAAGTCATTGACATACGTTGGTTGTCCTGATGCCACTGTCTGTGGGTCAAACACATTGATGTCCGCAAAGTTTCCAACTTCAAGGGTCCCGCGCTTCTTCAATCCCAATACCTCGGCAGGCATTTTGGTCAATTTGCGAATTGCTTGTGGCAATGTGACAACGCCACGAGTGCGGTACCAGTACTGCAGGTAGTGCGTTGTTGCATCGGCGTCACAAATTTGTCCGATGTGGGCGCCAGTGTCGGCAAGGCCGGGATACACGTGGTCAAGAGCAAGAAAATCCTCGAGGTCTGATGTATTGCGATTGAAGAACCAGGTGTTGAAGAGTTCTAGTCCATTGCTCTCAATGAGGCGGTCAATGACAAGTTCTACAGGGTGTACGCCTGCAGCCTCAGCAAGCTGTGCAATCGATACTCCGTTTTGTTCGTTGTAATTCGGAGAGAATTCAGTTCCTAGTGGGTAAATGTGATTCGGGTCGTACCACATTCCTTTTTCTTTTCCTTCTTCAACAAGCTCTGCTCGCGTGGAAGCGTTACGAAGTGCAGCGACACGATCTTCGATAGTGGGGAGATCCATGAGTGCACGCCACTTCTTTCCCTTCACCGGAGAAATTTGTGCAAGACCGCAAAGCGATCCACTAGGGCGAGTCATGCCCGCAGAGGTAATGCGACCCGAATTAGCGCGAGTGTTATCTAGGAATTTTCCGAATCCTTCAGCTGATCGGTTTGTGCCGTTACCAACACCACCAGAGAACAACACGTCGCCACATGCCTCTGACATGGATTGGAGTAAGTCGAATTCATGAGCGGCCTTTGTTTGAAAATCATTGACTGCCTGGAAAATTCCGCCGCCGCCAGCGTTGAGGCCATCGGCGATTGCTAAGTATTCCTCTTTCGGCGCGAGGGTTCCTGGAACGTAACGGCCATCGGGAACAACATGCAACAAGATGCGTGAGGTTGAAAATCCGACAGCTCCTCCCGCAACAGATTCAGCAACTATGTCGCTCATGCGGTGTAGTTCTTGCGCAGTTGCTGGTTCGTCTGTGAGGGAACGTTCTCCCATTACGTTGTAGCGCACTGCACAGTGGCCAACCATGCCAACAATGTTGAGGGCAGGATTCATGCGCTCGACAGAATCAAGGTATTCGGGGTAAGACTCCCAGTCCCATGCGAGTCCATTCAGAATTGCATCGCGTGGAATATCTTCAACGCTTTCCATCATCTCTGCAAGGAAACCTTCGTCACCTTTTGCAACAGGTGCAAACGTGACTCCGCAGTTGCCCATGAGAACTGTGGTGACACCGTGCCAGGAACTTGATGTCATCAGTGGGTCCCAACCCACTTGTGCATCGAGGTGAGTGTGCAAGTCAATAAAGCCTGGTGTGACTGCAAGGCCTTTGGCATCAATTTCGCGAGTGGCTATTTCACCTGTGAGGTCACCAATAAATGTGATGGTGTCGCCATCGATTGCGATGTCGGAAATGTACCCGTCGCGACCGGTGCCATCGACAATAAGTCCGTTGCGAATAATGAGATCATGTGCCATGTCAGCCCCCTGATTGCAGTTCTCTGAACGATACACAGTGCACTCGGGACCTGTGAAGGTGGATGTCCTAGTGTCTAGGGGTACCCCAACCTGGAGGAATCCCATGTCAGACATGTCCGTGCAATCATTATTTTCAGTCAAAGGCAAGGTCGCCCTTGTTACAGGTGGCTCTCGTGGCATTGGCGAGATGATCGCAGCCGGGTTATTGGCCAATGGCGCCAAGGTATACATCTCGTCTCGTAAAGCTCAAGCCTGCGATGAGGCTGCTGAGCGTCTGATGAAGAACTACGGCGGCGAGTGCATCCCGCTTCCTGCAAACGTTGCTGAGATTGATGGAATCGATGCATTGGTCGCAGAAATCTCAAAGCGCGAGAAGCACCTCGACATCCTCATCAACAATGCTGGTGTGTCATGGGGTGCCCCCATTGAAGAGTTCCCTGAAATTGGTTGGGACAAAGTGATGGACACCAATGTGAAAGGCGTGTTCTTCCTTACGCAGCGTTTGTTGCCATTGCTCCAAGCACGTGCCACAAAAGACGACACCTCGCGCATCGTGAACATCGGATCAATCGATGGAATCGGAACCCCAAGTTTTGAGACCTATTCGTATGGCCCTTCCAAGGCAGCGGTGCACTCGTTGACCAAGGTTCTGGCTGGTCGACTTGCGCGTCGCCACATCATTGTGAATGCGATTGCTCCAGGACCATTCCCTACGTGGATGTTGTCAACCGGCGTTGGCGGCGGCGGAGACGTGGATAACACCGACTGGGACACCGTTGGCCGTATGAACCCAAGTGGGCGAGTCGGCACACCAGAAGATATTGCTGGTCTTGCCCTGTATCTCTGCTCACGAGCAGGGGCGTTCACCGTAGGTGAAGTCATAACCTGCGACGGCGGTTCGTTGCTTAAGTAGTCTTACCTCCATGAGTGGGGTGAACTCGAGAAGTGCAGGTCAGCAGTGGGCGGGTTTTGCGTCCATTGGTGCTGGCATTATTCATGGAGCCGCAATCGGCTTGCATGCGGAGCACGCAGCGTCATCGCGTGTGTTTTTGGTACTTACGTTGTTGCAAGTCGGCTGGGGAGTATTGGCGCTTTCGCAGGTCAACAGGTTGGTATGTGGTCTCGGTGTAGTCATCAATGGTGGTGCAGTAATCGGATGGGTGCTGACGCGCGCATACGGAATTTCGTTCATTAGTGGACTCGAAATTCCAGAGTCTCCACAACCAGCCGACACTGTGTGTGCGGCACTCGGCCTTATTGCAGTAGCTGCTAGTGCTTGGGCATTGTTTCGCCCAGAAGTGCGAGCTTCGCGCGTTTCTGTAACTAACTCGGCGTATGTCTTGACGGCCATCACGCTTGTTGCATTGTGGACACTGACGGGAAATGCACACTTGCACGGCGCAATCAAACTGACAGATTCGGTTCTCACCATCAATGCTGACGGAGTCATTGTTGGTCCTGGTGCCACGGAGTCTGTGTCAACTACAACAACATCGGTGGCAATTGGTGATGCAGGATCGCAAGGTATAGCAATTGGTACAGAACCATCTACCACCATCAAACAGAAGAAAACGTCTACGACAACAACAGTGAGTCCGGCTACCACACATCCACATACGGTTACCCGTGATCAGCAACTAGCCGCAGCATCTGGATGGCCAAAACCCTTTGATCCATCGGCACCAATTGATTTCTCGGGCATAGGCGGGGTAACGCCGGAACAAGCACTTCGTGCATCGAACTTGATTCAAGCAAATAGACGAGACCTCGCAAAGTACGCAACAACATCGGCTGCTTATGCAGATGGATATCGGTCCATTGGTGATGCAGGAAGCGGCTATGAGCATTACATCAAGCAGTCGCTTGTCTCGGATAACAAAATGTTGGACACAACTGCACCTGAATCGCTTGTGTACCAAGTGGCAGGCTCAGCCAGAACGCTTGTGTCTGCGATGTACATCGCACTGCCCGGAACTCTCATTACCGATGCCACTTTGAATAACTACGCAGGTGGTCTCATGCAGTGGCATGTTCACACCAACTTGTGTTGGGGATTAGATGCACAGGGAAATCCAAAAGTAGTGGGAACTACTAATGCGGCAGGCGTTTGCACGGTGGGAGTGCTTGGAACTGGTGGAGCACCAATGGTGCATGTGTGGCTTGCTGCTCATCCGTGTGGGCCATTTGCAGCTGTTGAGGGTGTTGCAGCCGGAGTCGCCGATGTGAGTGATTCAGAGCGTGTCGATCTTTGTAATCGACAGCACTAACTATTCAGTCGCTCGCCGATTTCTTTTCTTTTCACTATCAATACGTTTGCTATTGAGTCGACGTTCGATGGCGCTCCGTGAAGGTTTTGTTTTTCGTCGTGGTGCAGGTGGCGGGGCAGAAGCTTCATTGAGTTTTTCGCACAGCAGTTCCATACAGGCAACTCTGTTTCGCCATTGGCTGCGGTACACCTGTGATGTCACAGAGACTGTTTCGGGAAGCGACTTCTCAAGACGGGCGAGAACGGCCGGCGAACATTGAATGTCGCTCAACAGAATGGTGAGCGTTGCTTTCGTTGAAGTCTTGTTGACGCTCTGGCCGCCAGCACCCGATGACCTGGCAAATGTCCACTGAAAGGCTTCAACTGCTACGCGCACTCCACGGGCGGCACGAAGATCTTCATCGGGAGACATGTTCCATTATGTGCCTCGTGACTCCTACGATTGGTTCATGGGAGAAGTTGGTGATTCAGAGCCTGTCATTGCAACAGCACGACTGGACTTACACCACATTTCTGCAACCGACCTTGTGACGTTGTTTGAAACACCAGACGACCCTGCGCTGTTTCACGATAAGCCGTACAAGAACCCGCATCGCGTGTTGATGGATTCATCAGGGCCATTGCGATGGAGGGTGCCGCAGGTACTAGCCAATCCGATCGTGAATCGATGGTTTGTTCGATGGATGGTGGAACGTTCCACTGGAGTAATAGTTGGCAGCCTGTCGTTTCATGCTCCACCAGATGATGAAGGAATGGTCGAGATTGGGCTCGAGGTACATGGCGATTTTCGACGGCAGGGTTATGGCCGTGAAGCACTACTTGGTATGTGGCTGTGGGTGGTGAAGCAGTCGGGCGTGAAGAAACTGCGTTATACGGTTGATCCGAACAACACAGCGTCAGTCGCGTTGGTGCAACAGTTCGGGTTTACCAATGTGGGCCAACAGATTGACGAAGAAGATGGCCCGGAAGACATCTACGAACTGTCAGCAGAGAACTTTCAGAACAAGTTCAACTAGCCCTTCTTTTGGGGGTTTGACGATTTCGGATTCGTTGGAGTTGGCTTTCCACGCGAAACAGAAACCGTTGTCGTCGGACTAACTGTCGTTGTTGGACTAATTGTGGTCGTTGTTGGCGCAACGACCGTAGTGGTGGTTGACCGTGGTGGCTGCGGAGCATTTGGTACCACCGCAACGTTGCTGCGAGGACCAGCAAGAGTGTCAACGAATGCGACTAGCCAACACCTAGATGGGGCAGTCACCGGTGTAGTTAGTGTGCTCTCGGAACGCCCATTCAGCAAAGTAGTGATTTGCGAGCGATCGAATGTGATCACTTTGTCAATCGGCAGTTTCAGGGTCTCAGCTTCAAGTGCTTCTTCACTCTTGCCAGTGTCGTCCGTGGAGTTCTTCATCAAAACACACGAAAGCTTGTAGGACTCTGGACTTGTGTTGTCCCACCATGTTGCAACCAAAACATTTGTGTCGTTCTGTGTGCGGAATTTCAGAGAGAAGTTTCGTGGGCGAACAGATTCTCTCTTCTTTGGATTCTTCACAATGGGACGAATGGTCGTAGTGGTAACGACGGGAAGAGTTGTAGTAGTTACGACAGGGACAGTTGTTTCAGTTACCTCGGTCGTTGTTGTGCTTTCGAGAGTTGTCGATGGGCTGACTGGCTCCTCAGATTCGACGAGGGTCGTAATCGAAAGCGAATTCGCATTTGGTGTTGATAATTTCGCCACGATCTCCGCGTTGCTTATTCCGGGAGATGTTTGTGCCAATCGAGCGGCAAGTCCGGCCACGTGGGGAGCAGCCATAGATGTGCCAGAGATAGTGCGTGCAGCTGTCGCTCCACCAATCCATGACGACGTGATGTTTGTTCCCGGAGCCCATAAATCAACGCACGAACCGTAATTGGAGTACGACGCTTTGGTATCGGTGCGATCAATTGCAGCAATGGTGAGCGCCGATGGTGCACGCGCAGGCGAAGTGCTGCACGCATCTGTATTGCTGTTTCCGGCGGCGACAACAACTGTGAGCCCAGCGGCCGTGGCATCTGCTACTGCTGCATCGACAGCGGAGTTAGCAGAACCACCAAGGCTCATATTGATAATTCCAGTTCCACCTGGATGGCTTTGAATGACCCAGTTAATTCCTGCAATTACCGATGATGTGTATCCAGAGCCAGAACAATCGAGAACTCGAACTGCTACTAGCTGAGAAGATTTTGCTACGCCATAGGAAGATCCTGCGATGGTGCCAGCAACGTGCGTGCCATGCCCATTGCAATCATCTGATCCTGCGCCGTCACTAATGGCTGAGTATCCAGAAGTGACGCGTCCGGCCAGGTCTGAGTGGCCAGGATAAATGCCGGTGTCAATTACATAGACATAGGAGCTTGCGCCCGTGCTGACATATCGGTACGAATTGTTTAATAGGCCATCTGTCGAATCAACTCGGTCAAGGCCCCATGAGGGCACTGGACTTTGCTCTGCTACCGCTTTTACTGGTGAATCAAGCGTCTTTGTGATTTCATCATTATCTGCAAGTGTCGCTGCGAAGGATGCGGGAACAACATAAGTAGTTGCGGTTGAACTCTTTCCGATCACTGTGGGTGTTTGTCCAAGTGATGTTGAGATCATCTGGGAAATTTCTGCTGCTTTGCTCGCAGAGACTTTCACAATTGTAAAGTCTTCGGTTCGATTAAAAGGAACTGCTGTTATATCTTGTACTGGCTTCAACGGAACCAATTCCTGTGCGACCAGCGAATTTCTCATTGCCAAATCGTCTGTTTGGTCAACACGTGCAACCAGAACACCACCGAGAAGAAGTACAAGCGCTGCCGCAACACCTACTAGTCGTGTGCGCTGGTGGCGTATTTTCGGCACTGTCATACGGCTGAGATGGCGACGTCTTGTCAACTCATCAATTGGTTGAATCTCGTTCGTGCCAAGGCGACGCAAGGCATCGATTAGCTGAGGGTCATTGTCGGGGCTGAGATTCTGATTGTCTTCCACGCTTCTCACAGCGCATGAAGAGCACGTCTCATGACGGCGTCGAGAGATATTTTCGCAGCGCGGTCATGGCCCTAAAGGTAATAGCAGCAGTGGCGTCCTGCGATTTGTCCAAGATTGTGGCTGTTTCCGACAGGGAAAAGCCAGCGACGTACCGTAACCAGACTGCCTCTCGCTGGTCTTCGGTTAATTGTTCCAATAGTTCTGAAAGACGCCCGAGGTCGACCTCATCGGATCCGACCGAAAGTGAGCCAACGAAATCAGTCTCTGGGTCCAGATAAACCTCGGTTGGGCGTGATTTCCGACGTCGCGCCGCATCGATCACTCGGTTATGAGCAATTCGAAATATCCAAGGACGTAATTCGTCTGGCTTGCCGAGAAATTTTGGGATATCTCGATAGGCATTGGCGAATGTCTCCCCAAGGATGTCGTCAGGGTCTTTTGCACCAAGCCGAACGATGTAGGCGCGTAGTTCGGGAGCAAGCAAGTCGTAGAACTGGGTCCATGCACGATTGCTGCCGGACTGTAGGTCTCGTAGCGATTGATCAGTAATTGGACCATCGGAGCTCATGTGGAGCGGGTGACGGGAATCGAACCCGCATAATCAGCTTGGAAGGCTGAGATTCTAGCCATTGAACTACACCCGCGTATTTGTGATTGTTCATCATACAGTCAGACTTATTCCTGACCACCTCTGGTGCGGCGGGCTCGAACGATGAGGGCAACAAGACCAAGGCCCACAATGACCACCACCCCGTATTGGAGGTAATCGCCCCATGCGCCGGCCTTTTCCCACTGGTCACCAAGAGTCCATCCGAGAGCCACCCAGATCATGTTCCAGATGAGGGAACCAGCAGCGGTTAGGAGAGTGAATTTGCCAAGTGGCATTCGGTCGCCGCCTGCAGGGATGGAAACCACCGAGCGAACGACAGGAATGAGTCGACCGAAAAACACCACGTAGTTTCCGTATCGCTCAAACCATACGAAACCTTTATGCACATCGGACTTCTTCAGGCCAACGAAGCGACCTATACCTGCAAGAAATCGTTCCATTCGTTCATCGTCTAATAATCGACCAACGCCGTACAGAAAGTACGCGCCAATAACGGATCCGATTGTTGCAGCAATAACGCCACTGACGTAATCGAATCGGCCTTCACTGACATTGAATCCGGCGAGTAGAAGAATTAGTTCAGAGGGGATGGGCGGAAACACATTCTCGATTGCAACGAGAAAGGCAACTCCAATCAATCCAATGGAGTCAATAATGTCTGTTGCCCAATTAATCACAAAAGCAATACTAGGTGTATTGGTGCTTTGCGTTAATGGCTATTGGTCGCAAACACCGAGGGCAGACCCCCAGTGTGGATGAAGACAATATTGTGAAAGCCTTCGAATCCGCCTTCAGCATCGATTCCGAGTAGTCCAGAGAAACCTTTTGCTGTGTACACAGGATCAAGAATCCACGCGCCGCGATGGGCCGCCCAATGAGCAGCGTCTGTTGCGCCTTGAGTGGGAACTGCGTAGTCCTGTCCGAGAAAACGTTTGTCAATCACAACATCTGACATCAAAGTGGTGTGCGATAACCCAAGGAGGTGCAATGTGTTGTCACTGAGTTGTCGAATGCTCTCTGCATGCAACGCAACTCCTTTGGCAACACCAATTGCGATCACGGGGCAGTGTGGTGCGGCGTTTGCGCGAGATTCAACGAGTCCGGCAACAAGCCCTGCGTGTGTGCCGCCACTGGACGATGTATGAACTACCACGTCTGGCGTGAAACCAAGTGCAACACATTGCTGCATGAGTTCGCCATAAGCACGGTGATACCCAAGTGCACCCACCGGAGTGGAGCCGCCGATAGGTATGGAATGGGGAGTGCGTCCTTGTGAGCGCAGTTGCTGCGTCAGTTCCTGGCGAAAGTTCTCGAGAGATTCCCAGTCGTTTGCCTTAATTCCTGTGTGATGTTGAATTGCTCCAAACATCTGTGAGAGCAATTGATTGCCTTCAAGAATCTCAGGTTCATCTCCGGACAAAACAAGATGAGTTTCAAGACCAAGTTTTGCACCGGCTGCAGCAGTCATGCGGCAATGGTTCGATTGAGCCGCACCAACTGTGACTAGGCAATCTGCGCCTGCATCTTGAGCCTCTCCACATAGGAATTCCAGTTTGCGACCCTTATTGCCGCCGGCACCTAAACCAGTGAGGTCGTCTCTCTTGACCCACAAGTGAGCGCCACTTGGAAGCGCGCCACCATTTTCCAGAGGGGTAGGCGTAGTAACAAGATCAATGCGAGTGGGGCTCATTACTTTTCGAGAAAGATAAGTGGAATTTCGCGATCAGTTTTTGATTGGTAACCGCCGTAGTTTGCATACTTCTCCACAATCTGTGGCCACAGTGTTGCTCGTTCATCTGCAGTTGCGATGCGTGCAGTTCGCTCATGTCGCGGTTCGTCAACAGTTTCTACCCACACCTTTGAGTTCGCACGAAGGTTCACAAACCATGCGGGGTGGTGGTCGTCTCCACCGCGAGATGCGACGATGACAAATGATGTTCCAGATTGATAGGGCGATGTCAACATCACTTCACGAGGTTGCCCAGATTGGCGACCTGTAGTTGTGAGTTTTAGAACGGGCATATTGCCTGCGCTCCAGCCTTTCTTTCCACGAGAGACCACGAGGATGGTCTTGTGGACGAAGTTCATGGTCTTCAGAGTGAGGTCACTAGGCATAAACAGACAGTATCGGGCGTGCCCTTGTGACAAGCGCTTTCGCCTCTAGGTCTCCAGTAGTTGCCAAGTACAATTGACTTTCGCATGTTGAAGGAACTCTTGTCTACGGTCTTGGCCAAGTACAAGAGGTATATCTGGCTTGTTGTTGCCTTTCAGGCAGTCCAGTCCATTGCGGGTCTGTATTTGCCCACCGTAAACGCCGACATCATTGACAATGGCGTTGTAAAGAATGATGTGCCATATATATGGCAAATGGGTGGCATCATGCTGGGAGTCACCATCGTGCAGATCACATTCTCGGTAGGTGCTGTCTATTACGGCTCAAAGGTGGCAATGGGCTTTGGCCGAGACGTGCGCCGCAGTCTCTTTCACCAAGTAAACGATTTCTCGTCGAGAGAAGTTGCACAGTTTGGAGCGCCATCACTCATCACTCGCATTACAAACGATGTTCAGCAAGTACAAATGCTTGTACTGATGACATGCACTTTGTTGCTGGCCGCGCCATTCACCACGATTGGTGGTGTGTTGTTAGCCATGCAGCAAGATCTTGGTCTATCTCGAATTCTTGTAGTCGCAATGCCCGTATTGGCGGTCACATTGGCGGTCATCATTATGAGTATGGTGCCCACGTTTCGCCTCATGCAGGAACGTATCGACCGCATCAATGTGATTCTGCGCGAACAACTCACTGGCATTCGAGTCCTTCGGGCATTTGTGCGTGAACCCGAAGAGACTGAAAGGTTTCGTTTGGCTAATCAAGCCGTCACTGAGACAGCACTTCGGGGTGGTCGTTTGCAGTCCCTCATGTTTCCTACCGCCACATTGTTCATCAATATCTCAAGCGTGGCTGTGGTGTGGTTTGGGTCAGATCGAATCGCTGAAGGTGTTATGCAGCCTGGGGCGATGATTGCCTTCCTTACATATCTCACACAAATTTTGATGTCTGTGATGATGGCGACATGGATGGCAGCACTGTTGCCACGTGCATCAGTGAGTGCTGAGCGTATTCAAGAGGTACTTCACACACCATCGTCTGTTGTCATCAGTGCTTCAGCGATTACCGAGTTATCGCGTACTGCAGAGTTGAACTTCAATGACGTGGGTTTTCATTATCCCGGGGCAGAAGAACCTGTTCTGAAAGACATCAACTTCACCGTACGAGCCGGACAAACAATGGCAGTGATTGGTAGCACCGGCTCTGGAAAGACAACACTTGTCAATCTTGTGACCCGCTTGTTTGATGCCACGGCTGGCTCTGTAGTTCTCGACGGTGTCGATGTGCGCGATTTGGCGCCTGAAGCACTGTGGTCAAGAGTGGGAATTGTTCCGCAGAAGCCGTATTTGTTTTCGGGAACAATTGCTAGCAATTTGCAATACGGAAAAGATGATGCCACCGAAGAAGAAATGTGGGAAGCGTTAAGTGTCGCTCAAGCTGAAGATTTTGTTCGTGCGATGCCTGGTGGCCTGAATGCGGTCATTGCGCAAGGTGGAACAAATGTTTCTGGCGGTCAACGCCAACGACTCGCGATTGCACGAGCACTGATTCGTCACCCAGAGATTTACCTATTTGATGACTCTTTCTCGGCCTTGGACTTAACCACCGACGCACAGTTGCGGGCCGCCCTCAAGCCACTGGCACAAAATGCGGTAGTGCTAGTGGTCGCACAGCGAGTGTCTACCATTCGTGATGCAGACCAGATCCTGGTTCTTGAAGACGGCGAATGCGTGGGTCTCGGGACACACGATGAACTCATTGCAACGTGCCCGACATATCAAGAAATTGTGGACTCTCAAGCAGCTGTAAATGGGGATGAGTCATGAGCGAAGAAACTGACGACAAGAAACCACAACATATTCCAGGTTCAGAACTCCGCAATACTCGTATGAGCAGTGTGGGTATGCCGGCTGAGAAGTCTGAGAACTTTGTAGCCACATCTAAGCGCCTCGGGCGACTGATGGCGGGAGAGATGGTGCTGGTTGTGTGCATTCTTGTGCTCGCTATTGTCAGTGTTTTCTTAGTGGTCATTGGGCCAAAGGTGCTCGGACACGCCACAGATATTTTGTTTGATGGGCTTTTGAAACGTGAAGGACGAGACGGAGTGGACTTCTCTGCATTGCATCGCACTCTTGTTTTTGCGATCATCGTCTACTTTTTCTCTTTTCTTCTTTCCTATATGCAGACGTTCATGCTTGCTGGAGTGGTTCAGAGAACCATGTTCTCTTTGCGGGCGTCAGTTGAGGCAAAGATTCATCGACTCCCGCTTAGCTACATCGACCGTCATTCGCGTGGAGACTTGCTGAGTCGAGTAACGAACGACATTGACAATATTTCTCAAAGTCTGCAGCAATCCCTCAGCCAGTTGATCACTTCGTTGCTCACAATTGTCGGCGTTCTTCTCATCATGATCTGGATCTCACCGCTGTTGGCACTGGTCGCTGTCATTACTGTTCCTATTTCAATTGGAACCATGAAACAGATCGCAAGTCGGTCAAAACAGAAGTTCATCGCCCAATGGGCTCATACAGGGGCAATGAATGGGCTTGTCGAAGAGACATTTACTGGACATGCAATTGTGAAGACTTTTGGGCGTCAAAAAGAAGTGGAGCAGCGTTTCGCTGAAACCAATGAAAAGTTGTACGCAGCTGGTTTTGGCGCTCAATTCATTTCTGGTTCGATTCAACCAGTCATGATGTTCATCGGAAACTTGAACTATGTGGCTATTGCATTGATCGGTGGACTCCGTGTGGCATCAGGTTCGATGGGCTTAGGTGATGTTCAAGCATTTATCCAATACTCAAGAATGTTCAGTCGCCCTCTTACTGAAACAGCCTCGATGATGAACGTCTTGCAATCAGGAGTGGCATCTGCCGAGCGTGTGTTTGATGTACTAGATGCTGAAGATGAGACTGAAGAACCCGAGATGTCTGCGACTGCCTCTGTGCAGGGCCGAGTTGTGTTCGAGCATGTGAATTTCTCCTACGATGCCGACCGGCCACTGATTGAAGATCTCTCATTGGTTGCCGAACCAGGTACAACTGTTGCCATCGTTGGCCCCACGGGTGCTGGCAAGACAACGCTCGTGAACCTGGTGATGCGCTTTTATGAATTGAATTCTGGCCGTATCACCTTGGATGGTCGAGATATTTCTCAGATGGCACGTCGTGAGTTACGCCAAAACATCGGCATGGTTCTTCAAGACACGTGGTTATTCGGTGGGACTATTCGAGACAACATTGCCTATGGAAACCCTTCTGCTACAGAAGAACAAATCCGTGCCGCTGCAAAGGCTGCGTATGTTGACAGATTCGTTCGCTCGTTACCGCTTGGTTATGACACGGTTCTCGATAACGACGGTGGTGCTGTAAGCGCTGGCGAGAAACAGTTGCTCACTATTGCACGTGCATTCTTGGCAGACCCCAGCATTTTGATTCTGGACGAGGCAACAAGTTCTGTTGATACTCGTACTGAAGTCCTCATTCAGCGCGCCATGGTTGCATTACGTAGTCAACGAACAAGTTTTGTGATTGCGCACCGTTTGTCGACCATCCGTGATGCAAACATCATTTTGGTAATGGAGCATGGAAGCATTGTTGAGCAAGGTTCGCATGAGGAACTGCTAGCAGCGCACGGCGCGTATTACCGTCTGTACCAATCACAGTTTGCTGGCGCAGCCACCGACATCGGTTGATATCTGTCGCCAGTCTGGCTGCGTTCTCTACAGCGAGGGGCGTTGGCTTACAGTATGGACGTGGAACATTTTGATGTAGTCGTCGTAGGTGCCGGAATCTCAGGAATAGGCGCAGGGTACTTTTTACAAAAGGACTCACCGAATCGTTCGTATGTGATCTTGGAAGGTCGCGACGACATGGGAGGCACGTGGGACCTATTTCGATATCCGGGAGTGCGCTCTGACAGCGACATGCACACCTTGGGCTACAGCTTCAAGCCGTGGACAGCCGCTAAGTCAATTGCTGACGGGCCGAACATTTTGGCGTACTTGCGCGAGACTGCTTCTGAGTTTGGCATTGATAAGAACATTCGGTTTAAGCATTTGGTGACAAAAGCAGAGTGGTCGTCAGAACGCGCGCAGTGGACTGTGACGGCGACACAAAAAGACAGCAATACAGTTGTGACGTACACGTGCAATTTCTTGTTCATGTGCTCTGGTTATTACAGCTACAAGAGTGGGTACACCCCCGACATCACTGGCTTGCAAGATTTCAATGGAACAGTGGTGCACCCTCAGGCATGGCCGAAAGACCTTGACTATGCCGGCAAGCGCGTCGTTGTCATTGGGTCTGGTGCTACGGCTATGACTTTGGTTCCCGCAATGGCGAATACTGCTGCGCATGTCACCATGTTGCAGCGGTCACCAACGTACGTTGTCGCTCGTCCCGATCACGATGCGGTGGCCGATGTATTGCGTAAATTCTTGCCATCGAAGATGGCGTACAGCCTTACGCGTTGGAAGAACACGTCGATGCAGCAACTTGTCTACAAGCGAACCAGAACAAAGCCACAACAAGTAAAGGATGC
>DAISXE010000019.1:0-21777 GCA_036826015.1 Ilumatobacteraceae bacterium | reverse complement strand
CGTGAATGGTCTCAATTCCAAGGACAAATGGAATCAACCACCATTCTCGACTTTCCAAAAATCATTAACTACTTGTGGTTCTACAACATCTTTGTTCACGTGCCCCATCATGTCGATGCGCGAATCCCTTTTCACCAACTTCCAAAAGCGGCCACTGCTATTCAGAACGCCTACCCAGACACCGTTCGTTCAGGTAAGTACTCTGCTCGCACCTATATGAACGCAGTTCGTACATGCAAGCTGTACGACTTTGAAGCCGGCACATGGCTTCCGTACTCTGCCGCGCGCTCCTAAGCCTTTACTTTTCGGCTCTCTAAGCCCTAATGGGCGCCACAACCCCACTAGCCTCAATCCTCTATGGGTTCCGATCAATCAGCTGGTCCAGAGTCGAACGAAGTTGCTCGTCGTCTTTTTGAAGAGGCAGAGCACATTCACGAAAACACTTCTGGCCATAGTCACGAGGGCCATAGCCACTCCAAAGCTGGCACTGCTGCGTTAGCACTCGGAGCACTTGGAGTTGTCTACGGAGACATCGGCACGAGTCCGCTCTACTCACTCAAAGAAGCGTTCACCGAGAAGTCGCACATCATGACTGTGGACCGCATCAATGTCTACGGAATCTGCTCACTTGCTTTCTGGGCCTTGGTCATCATCATCTCCATCAAGTACTTGCTCTTCGTTATGCGCGCAGACAATAAAGGCGAGGGTGGCATTCTTGCGTTGACTGCACTCGTCATGCCAAAACGCGGTCCAGTTGCCGCCAAAGCAGGCCTTCTTGTTGCTCTCGGAATTTTTGGTACTGCACTGTTGTATGGAGACGGCATCATCACTCCAGCTATCTCGGTGCTGAGTGCGGTGGAAGGACTAGAGGAAGTTTCACCGGCGTTTAGTTCATGGGTTATCCCCATTGCAATCGTGATCTTGCTTGGTTTGTTTATGGTGCAAAAGCGAGGCACCGGAACCGTTGGCAAAGTGTTTGGCCCAATCATGGTTGCGTGGTTCGCAACGCTTGCTCTGCTTGGTCTGTCAAAAATTATTGATGAGCCAGGCATCATCGCATCTGTCAACCCCATCTATGCGTTTCGATACTTCACACATGAATCACAAAGTGCGTTCTTGTCACTTGGGTCAATCTTCTTAGTAGTCACGGGTGGCGAAGCTCTGTATGCCGACATGGGACACTTTGGTCGACGCCCCATCACTATCGGTTGGTACGGCATGGTTTTGCCGTCGCTTCTTCTCAACTACTGGGGTCAAGGAGCATTCCTTCTCACTCACCCAGAAGACATCGAGAGCGTGTTCTTCCGTATGGCACCAGAGAGCCTCTTGTTGCCGCTAGTTCTGCTCGCAACATGTGCCACCATCATTGCGTCGCAAGCCTTGATATCCGGAGTTTTTTCGCTCACAGCACAAGCGGTCCAGATGGACTATTTGCCTCGTATCCAGATTCGTCACACTTCGCAGAGCCATTCCGGACAGATCTACGTACCGCTCGTGAACTGGGTACTCATGGTTGCATGCATCGGCTTGGTGGTTGGGTTTCGCTCGTCCACCAACCTGGCTGCCGCATACGGCATTGCCGTCACCATGACAATGGCAATAACCACGTTGATTTTCTTCCGTGTCCTCACCGACCGATGGAACTGGAGCAAATTCCGTTCCATGTTGGTGTGCGGTCCGCTCTTTATATTTGAACTTGGGTTCTTAGGCGCAAACATCATCAAGATTCCACATGGCGGGTGGTTTGCACTTGCTGTCGGACTCATCTTGATGGTGCAGATGCAAACATGGCGACGCGGACGCGCACTTGTTGCCGAACGCATTCATCGTGGCGAAAAAGATATTGTCGACGTTCTCGATGCAACAGACGATGTAAAGCGTGTTGCTGGCACTGCAGTCTTTATGTTTAAGGAGTTTGGTAAAGCACCTCCAGCAATGGTGAATAACTTGAGGCACAACAAGGTTCTGCACAAAACAACCTTGATTGTTGCTGTGGAAACAGCTGCTCAACCTCGTGTTCCACTTGAAGAACGCGCACACATCACAAAAGTTGGCCCAGGCGTATTCCAAGTACAAATTGAATTCGGATTCATGGATGACCCCGACGTTCCTGCAGTGTTGTCAGCACTCAATCATCACGGACTTGATTACGACCCTGAAGACGTCACCTATTTCTTGGGACATGAATCGATCATTGCAGGTAAAGCGCCCGGCATGAACCCTCTGCAAGAACACCTTTTCGTTTTCTTGAACCGCGGAGCAGACAGCGCAAGTCGTTTCTTCAATTTGCCTATTGATCGTGTGTTCGAAGTAGGAACTCGCGTAGAGATCTAAGTGCGATTACTAAGCGTTACCTAAACGTTCAGCGCGCAGAGCCGAACGACGTACTTTTCCGGCGTCATCGCGCAGAGCAAAATCCACAAACTCATACGTACGTGGGATCTTGTACACCACGAGACGCTCCCCCAGGAATGTCTTGAGTTCTTCTTCCGATAATGCACTGACATCAGCCTCAACAATGGCGTGAATCAGATTCCCCTTGTCATCATCTGGAATACCAATAACTGCGCACGACTTCACTAATGGATGCTCTTGTAACGCTGATTCAATTTCTGCGGGATAGATATTTGCGCCACCAGACAGAATCATGTCTGCTGCTCTATCTCCCAGATATAGATAACCATCTGCATCGAGATATCCCATGTCACCCAAAGATTCCCATCCGCCCTCGCGGGTGCGAGCAGTAGCACCGACATAGATGTACGTGGGCGTCGTGCGCAAACTACGCATCCACACTTCACCCATTTCTCCCACCCCAAGCTCATTGCCGTCTTCATCAGTAATCAAAACTGTTCCTGGCACAGTCATTCCTACTGAACCACGATGCGCTAGCCACTCATGTCCTGTAATTATAGTTGCCGTTTGCGCTTCGGTACCTGCGTACAACTCAAAGATGCGCTCGGGACCGAGCCAATCAATCCATTCCTGTTTCAACCATTCAGGACATGGTTCGGCAAGATGCCACACCACTTGCAGACTTGAGATATCAAAACTCAATCGGTCTGACTCTGGTAGTCGAGTGATGCGTTTCATCATGGTTGGAACCATGTACAGAACAGTGCCTCGATGTTTCTCGATTGCTTCCAATGTTCCCAGCGCATCAAACTTTGGAAGCAGCACAACATGCAGACCATGTAGCCACGCCTGGCAACTCCAGACTGCTGGACCATTGTGATACAACGGCCCAGGCATCACTAGACATCCACCTTTTTGCATCAGCAACGGCACTGCAGCATCGGGGTCGAGTGCCGCGGGGTCGCCAGACACAATGAGTTTTGGTCGCCCAGTACTTCCACCAGACGTAGGCGCTTTCCATGCCTTCGAAACAACATAAGGAAGATGTGACGCATCTGCAGTTGGCGCGCGAAAACCAAGAGGAACGCACGTGCGACCAACGAATGCTTGATTGTCAACGCCGATAATGGCACTTGAATTAGCGAGCTCGATAATGGCTTCTAATTCTCGTTGAGGCAGACGAGACGAAATTGGCTGTGGAGTTGCTCCCAGACGCCATGCCGCTACATATGCGATAAAGAAATCAATACTGTTCGGAACCGCGACTGTCACCATGTCGCCTTCACGTGTTCCGTGTTCATGCAAGTACACCGCAAGGTTGTAACCGCATTCCATCAACTCAGATCGAGAGATGGATTCTGATCCACAGGTAATCGCGGTTGCGCGACCATCTTCTGCTGCTAGATCCTCTAGGCGCTGAATGAAAGAAATCATGTACCGAGTTCTAGCCCAGATTCGTTAGTGTCCTCGCACTGAACGCTTACAAGGCGAGCGACAACAGCGGCAGAGACACAAAAGCAATCAATGTGCCTGCTCCCACCATGAAGGCAACAAGGTCTTCTGAAAACCCCGCACCTACAGCAACGACTCCAGCAGTCACCATTGGTGGTGCCGCACTCTGAAGTACCGAGGCCGACCATGCGATATCTGTAGGACTTGCTACGACGAATGCGACAACATAAACAATGAATGGCAGAAGTGCCATCTTGCATAGCAACCCGATGAGTGCCGGCGTTAGAACATTTCGAGATAGTCGCAACGAAAACCTCAATCCGAATGCACCCATTGCAACAGGAGCAACGGTCTTGCCAATGAGCTGCAACACGTCATACCCCTGCGATGGAAGTTCAATCCACCGAAGAGGCACACAGATAATCAATGCGAGGAATGGACCGAACCGTATAAGGCGCTGAACAACTGGCCTCCACCCACGCGCACCATCGCCATAGGTACTGGCAACAAATGACCCCCATAGTGACAGACCTACAAAAGTTCCTATCTGGTCATATGCAATTGCAGAGGCAAGATGATCAGCCCCAAGCAAACTCTCCACCATTCCTAAGCCAAGAAAACTTGTATTGCCAAGTACTCCGACCAACAAGAGTGCACCCACAATGCTGCGGTCCCACGAGAAGGCTTTTCCCATGAGAAGGACAATCACAACGAGTGTTGCCATTACTAACCACGAGATAACGATGGGAAGAGCTACCTCGCTATTTAGAGAGACTCGAGAAATCTTTGCAACGATTAATGCAGGAAGTGCACATCGCAACACATACTTGTCGGCCCATACAACGACCTGTTGAGGTACTGACCACGATGAATTCACAAGCCAGCCAACAAGAAAAGCAGCGATGACAATGGCGAGCACCTGTCAAAACTACACGCCACGACAATTCTGCTGAGAGAGCAGATGTGAGACAATGAGCCATGGCTACCCACAACGTCTCCTCGCCCATTCTCGGCACCGTGTTCAAAATTTCCGTGAAGCCTGGAGACACTGTGCGCGCCAATCGCGAAATCGTGATCTTGGAATCGATGAAGATGGAACATCCTGTCGAGGCCGGCGTCGAAGGAACAATCTCAGCGGTGTTAGTCAAAGAAGGCGACACCATTACCGCTGGTCAAATACTTATACACATCACACCTGGTGCGATTACAGACACCACAGCCACCGAAGCATCGACCAACACAGCGACTGGAGAACGAGCAGACCTCGCTCGCTATCGCACACGACGCCACCTCACCACTGATGAGGCACGACCTGAGGCTGTTGCACGGCGCAGTGCAAAGGGGCAACGAACAGCACGAGCAAATATTGCAGACCTTGTTGATGAAGGTTCGTTCATGGAATACGGCTCGTTTGCAGTTGCTGCCCAACGCCAACGGCGCGAACTTGATGATCTCATCCGCAATACGCCAGCTGATGGCCTCGTCGGAGGCCTTGCAACGGTCAATGGTTCATTGTTTGATGAAGACGCATCGCGTGTGGCCGTAGCGTCGTACGACTACACCGTTCTTGCAGGAACGCAAGGCTCACTGAATCACAAGAAGAAGGATCGACTGTTTGCCGTCGCAGAGCAACTTCGCCTGCCATTTATCTTGTTTGCAGAAGGTGGCGGCGGCCGACCAGGTGATACGGACTCCCCCGGTGTTGCCGGTCTTGATTGTTTTGCTTTTGCTTACTTCGCTCAACTGTCTGGGCTTGTTCCCATAGTTGGCATCACGTCTGGCTATTGCTTTGCCGGCAATGCTGCGTTACTCGGATGTTGCGATGTGATTATTGCTACAGAGAACTCAAACATCGGCATGGCTGGGCCAGCGATGATTGAAGGCGGCGGACTCGGACTCGTGAAGCCCACAGATATTGGCGATATCAACGTTCAAACAGCCAACGGCGTTGTTGATATTCGTGTTGCAAACGAAGAAGAAGCTGTCGCAGTCGCCAAGCAGTACTTGTCATACTTCCAAGGCCCGTTATCAACATGGGATCGACACCCAGATGACATCATGCGAGGACTCATCCCCGAACAACGCACACGCGTGTACGACGTGCGCACAGTCATTGATGCATTGGCCGACATTGGAACTGCCCTTGAACTGCGCCCCACTTTTGGAATTGGCATTCTCACCACATTGATGCGCATCGAAGGTCGCGTTGTGGGCGTTCTTGCCAACAATCCCGCCCACCTCGGCGGTGCCATTGATTCAGACTCATCCGATAAGGCATCACGATTTATTCAACTCTGCGACGCATACGACATTCCGATTGTCAGCCTGTGCGATACGCCTGGCTTTATGGTGGGTCCCGACGCCGAACAAACTGCCCAGGTTCGTCACTTTGGTCGCATGTTTGTCACCGCAGCAAGCATCACGGTTCCTTGGATAACTGTTGTATTGCGCAAGGGGTACGGACTTGGTGCACAAGCAATGGCTGCTGGAAGTTTTCACGCAAACACGATGACCATCGCCTGGCCAACTGGAGAGTTTGGTGGCATGGGCCTCGAAGGTGCAGTGCGGCTTGGTTACCGCAAAGAACTTGAAGCAATCACCGATGAAGCAGAACGCGCCGCACTCGAAGCAAAACTGATTGCAAGCGCTTATGAACGTGGCAACGCATTAAACATGGCGAGCCATGTAGAGATTGACGATGTCATTGACCCAGCTGAGACTCGTGCACGCATCTTGTCAATAGTTGGCAAAGACACAACGTGGCGTCAGCGCACGGGCAAAAAACGCCCCATGATTGACACCTGGTAATTAGAACGCCGCAAGACCGTCGCGAAGTTGTTGTGCAAGAGCCTCGTCTATAACAACGCCTGAATCAGCATTCAGTTTTTCGTGCACACCTGCCACGCCCACTTGAGCAACCACTGTGCCACCAAGCAACTGCAACAACGTGCTGGTCGCCTCTAACGCGTGCACACCACCACCTGGGCCAGGACCAGCAGCAATCACCATAGAGCGCTTGCCAATGATCGGGCCCTTCATGAACGGACGCGATGCCCAGTCAATCAAATTCTTTGTCACTGCTGAATATGTGTGGTTGTACTCCGGGGTTGCGATGACAACGCCATCCACTTCAGCAATCGCTGCACGAAGCGCCGCCACTATCTCGGGAACCGTATCTGCATCTAGATCCTGGTTATAGAACGGCAACTCAGAGATATCGAATTGAATCACCGTGGTTCCCTCGGGGGCTAGAACCCCAAGAGCATGAATGAGGCGGGTGTTAAAGGAATCGGCTCGCAAAGAACCAGAAAAGGCAAGGAGAGTTGTCATTGCCGATTGACGCTACGGACACCATGCTCCTTATCCCACATGGTGACTATGAGATCTTTGCCCCGAACTTCAACTAGGTGCATAGAGAGAATGTCAACTTCGTAGAAGACACTATTTTCGGGTGTCTCAGAACGCCAAGCCCGCACCCGCTCTGGCGCTAGTGAGCGTGCGACACCGGAAATAACAGCGTCTCCCCCTTCGAGCGATTCCAACAGTGGGGCAGAATGGAGCGAGATTCGATGATCTCGTTCGATGTCGATTCCTTTGCGAGACGCTGGCATACAACCAAACCACAAGAACTCCTCGTTGCGCATGACGTTGATACCACTGAGTCGAGGGGCCCCATGACGATTCAATGTCCCTAGGACATGATGAGGGTGCCCCATAAATCGAGCAAGAATTGCTGCCGCAAGGGCTGGCGCGTGTGCTTCAACTTCTGTCCATGTCGCCATCGGTTTCCACGATACGGGCGTTGGCGTGAAACAATGAGCCTGTGACAATCTCACCTATTTTTGACCCCGCTGCATGGCGCGAAGTACCTGGCTTTTCGTTTACAGACATCACCTATCACCGTGCCGTTGATCAGGGCACGGTCCGCATCGCGTTTAATCGCCCCGAAGTACGCAATGCCTTTCGACCACATACGGTTGACGAGCTGTACACCGCCCTCGACGATGCACGTATGACAACAGATGTTGGCTGTGTATTGCTTACCGGCAATGGTCCTTCACCTAAAGATGGCGGCTGGGCATTTTGCAGCGGTGGCGACCAACGCATCCGCGGCAAAGACGGTTACAAATACGCAGACGGAGCTACTGAAGACACAGTTGATCGTGGCAGGTCAGGGCGACTTCATATCTTGGAAGTGCAACGACTCATCCGCTTTATGCCCAAAGTTGTTATTTGTGTTGTTCCGGGCTGGGCAGCAGGTGGCGGACACAGTTTGCACGTGGTCTCAGACCTCACCATTGCAAGTCGTGAACATGCACATTTCAAACAAACCGATGCAGACGTCGCTTCCTTTGATGGTGGTTATGGCTCGGCCTACTTAGCAAAAATGGTCGGACAAAAATTCGCTCGCGAGATTTTCTTTTTGGGTCGTGAATACTCCGCAGATGAAATGAAAGCAATGGGAGCAGTCAACGAAGTTGTGGCGCATGCAGACCTCGAAAAGACAGCACTGCAATGGGGTCGCGAAATAAATGGCAAGAGTCCCACTGCTCAACGCATGTTGAAGTTTGCATTTAACTTGGTCGATGATGGCCTCGTAGGTCAACAAGTATTTGCAGGCGAAGCCACTCGTCTGGCCTACGGAACGGACGAAGCCGCCGAAGGGCGCGAATCATTCCTTGAGAAGCGTGACCCTGACTGGTCACCTTTCCCCTGGTACTACTGATTAGAAAATCGTGATCACCGCCGTTACAGATGTTGGTGATCCACGCCTGGATGCGTTTCGGTGGCGTGACCGACAACTTGCGAGTCGACTTGATCGCCTCGACAACGTAGGTGCAGGGCTCTTCATTGCAGAGGGCGACCTCGTCGTAGATCGCGCACTTTCTACCGGACATCAACCAGTTGCACTTCTTTGTGAAGAAACGATGGGGCAACTCTTGTCATCGCGCGTTGATCCTTCAGTTGAAATCTATGTTGGCTCTGACGATTTGCGCAGTGAAGTAACTGGACTAGGTGTTCCACTACGCGCTACCGGCCTGTTTCGCCGCCCGGCTTTGCGTGACCCACTCGAATTGCTGGCTCACTCCACACGCATCGTGGTGGCCGAAGCCATTGATAACCCCACCAACCTCGGTGCAATCACCCGCAGCGCTGCTGCGCTCGGCTGGAGTGGCCTTCTGCTGTGTGCGGGAAGTGCCGACCCCCTTGCCCGCCGCGCACTGCGTGTCTCCATGGGTTCTGGACTCGTGATGCCTTTTGCGCGTCTCTCCCCTCACCACAACCTCACCCAGTTGTTGAGTGACGCTGGCTTCATCTCTTATGCACTCACTCCAGATGTTGCAGCACGCGATATCGCAGAAATACAGCACAATCCATCAGAACGAGTGGCTCTGTTGATGGGAAGCGAACGCGATGGGCTAGACGAAAACACAATGACGAATGCAACACAGATGGTGCGCATCCCAATGCACTCAGAGATTGATTCACTCAATGTGGGTGCAGCAGCCGCAATTGCACTTCACATGCTTGGCCCAAACGCCCACCAGTAGTTGCTACTGATTACGCATCGCTTCTGCTGCGTTCACCATGTAAGTAGCCAGTTCCGTCGTCACATGTTCACGATCTGATTCGGGCACATTACCAATGACGGACTCGATTGCGGTGGCCATGTGCAGCAACCAGTGATCACGTTCGAGTTCACCGATCACATAAGGCGCATGCCGCATGCGTAAACGTGGATGTCCGCGCTCTTCCATGTATGTATCGGGTCCGCCCCAATACTGGATGAGAAAGAGCGCTAAACGATGTCGAGCACCGACCGTGTCTTCGCCCTCCGGATAGAGAGGTATCAAGACTTGGTCGTTTTGTACTCCGTCATAAAACGCGTCTACCAATCGAACAAAGAAATCTGCTCCGACGATGTCGAAAACCGATTGGCTGCGCGCATCATTGCTCATGCGTTAGAAAAATTCAGGTTCTTGCCACTGAGGAAAGATGTCAGGCAACCCATCACTGACTTTGTCCGGGTACACCGCTGGCCTTTTCTCGAGAAAGCTCACAACTCCCTCTTTCGAGTCTGCACTGCGTCCGCGCTCCATGATTCCCCGCGAGTCTGCACGATGCGCTTCCATCGGATGTGATGCTCCAAGCATCTGCCACAACATGCGTCGCGACATGGCCACCGACACGGGTGCAGTGTTATCTGCAATCTCGCGCGCAATTTCTCGCGCAGTCTTCATGAGGTCGTCTCCTGAATGCACACTTCGGACAAGTCCACCGGACAACGCTTCATCAGCGCCAAAGACGCGACCTGTGTACACCCATTCGGTCGCCTGCGAAATACCTACAAGGCGAGGCAAGAAATATGAAGAACACGCTTCAGGGACAATGCCGCGCTTTGCAAAAACGAACCCGAACTTTGCTGTGTCACTTGCGAGACGGAAATCCATGGGAAGAGTCATAGTGACACCCACACCTACAGCAGGCCCATTGATTACGCCAATCACTGGTTTTTTGCTGTTGAAAATACGCAAGGAAACTAACCCACCACCATCACGTGGAACTCCCTGCTTTGTCTGAACATCGCTGCCACCCTTGGCAAAGGTTTCACCCCCAGAAGACAAATCTGCTCCCGCACAATAGGCACGGCCGGCGCCAGTGAAGATGACTACCTTTACATCATCATCTGCGTCGGTGATATCGAGTGCAGAAATGATTTCGTGCATCATGCGACCAGTAAACGCATTGAGTTTGTCCGGACGATTCAACGTAATGGTGGCGATGCCTTCGCTGACTTCGTACAAAATGTCTTGAAATTCCATGCAATGACCTTAGCCATGGCGAGATGCGGGAGTCTCTTTGGACTACACGTCAAGGAATTTGCTGGATGCGACTCCTGAGCCAACACCACCAGCTACTGCACCAATGATGAGCAGCGCGATCATGACGCCATTGACATATGACCCTGGCACCACCAATGAACTGACACCTGTACCAGCTTTGAACTCGGCTACACCAGATGTCCATGCCTTATTGAGAGTCCATAGACCTCCGCATGAAACGATGGCGCCCACTAATCCTTGAATGAGACCTTCCAAGATAAACGGAACGCGAATAAACCAATCTGTTGCGCCCACGAGTTTCATTACTTCAATCTCTCGCCGTCGAGCAAAGATTGCAGTACGGATGGTGTTCCAAATAAGAATCACAGCGACCGCCAACAGCACAAGCGACATAGCAATGGTGACAGTACGAACAAAACCAGACAACGTAGAGATCACGTCAAACTCGTCTTCAGCAAGAGAGACGCCTGCCACTCCGGGCAAGGTTCGGTACTGCGTTGCCAAACTTCGCACAAGTTCAGGGTCAGTAGTTTTGGGAACAACTTTGAATTGAGACGGAATGGTTTCTACTGACAACAGACTCAGAGTTGTTGGATCGCCAGCAAATACTCGTTTTGCTTCTTCGTAACTTCCAGCCTTGTCCAGGTAGGCAATCTTGTCTACATCAATAACATTTGGCTGAGATTTGAGATTCTCTTCAATGAAAGTAAGCACTTCTGGAGTCACATCGGGACGAACAAAAACAATCATTCCCACATCGCCACGCCATTGCACCAACAAGTTGTCAAACGCTCGCTGAATAAGAAATGTAGTTCCCACTAACAAAAGAGAGACCGCTGAAGTAATGACTGCAGCCACTGACAGTGTGACATTGCGGCGAAAGCTGGCAACTGTTTCACGAAACGCGTACGAAATTCTCTGAATCATTCGTAGACCCCCCGCTCTTGGTCGCGCACAATGACGCCACGATCTAATTGAATGACTCGCCGGCGCATTGCGTTCACTACTCGATGGTCGTGTGTTGCCATCACAACCGTGGTACCGGTCTTATTGATTGCTTCAAGAAGCGCCATGATTCCCTCGCCGGTGGCAGGGTCAAGGTTTCCCGTGGGCTCATCCGCTAACAAGATGAGCGGACGATTCACGAATGCCCGTGCAATAGAAACGCGTTGTTGTTCTCCACCCGATAACTGATGCGGAAAACGATCTTCTTTGCCAGACAAACCAACAAGTTCCAATACTTGGGGAACCTGCTGACCAATCACATGCTTTGGCTTACCGATTACCTCTAAGGCAAACGCCACGTTTTCAAACACAGTCTTGTTTGGCAAAAGCTTGTAATCCTGGAAAACATTTCCCATGCCTCGACGCAAGAACGGAATCTGCGTATTAGCCATCTCGTTGATGTTCTTACCGGCCACCCACACGTTGCCGCGCTCCGGACGTTCTTGGCGGTTCATGAGTCGCAACAATGTTGATTTGCCAGAACCTGACGGCCCAACGAGGAACACAAACTCACCCTTCGCAATATCGAAGGATGCGTCGCGTACGGCTGGTGTCTCATTGCCGTACATCTTGGAGACATTCTCAAGACGAATCATGAAGTAACACAACCTAGCAATGCGTGTTCCACCACATGGGGCGCCCGTAAAACCCTTGCCATTATTCAGATTGAGCCCTGCGCCACCGCAGGTACCCCTCCATAAATTCATTGAGACCACCATCAAGCACGCCAGCAACGTTGCCTGACTCCACTTCGGTGCGAACGTCTTTCACCATCTGATACGGCTGAAGCACATAGGAGCGAATCTGACTTCCCCACCCGCTTTGTGCGGGTTTTCCAGCAATGGCGTCTTGTGCGGCCTGATGTTCTTCTTCGATCTTTGCGACAATCATCGCCTTCAATCGAGTAAGTGCCTTTTCGCGGTTTTGTAATTGACTGCGCTCTTCTTGACTGCTCGCAACTGCCCCAGTCGGCTCATGAATCAGGCGAACCGCCGACGATGTTTTGTTCACGTGCTGACCACCTGCACCAGATGCACGGAAAACTTCCATGCGAATTTCAGATTCGTTCACTTCAAGATCTGGTGCATCCATAACCGGCCAGACCTGTACTGTGGCAAAACTTGTTTGTCTGCGACCCTGGTTATCAAATGGACTAATTCGAACCAGTCGATGCGTTCCGCGTTCAGATGTCATGAGGCCATATGCATAACGACCTTTGATGACAAACTCTGCAGACATGATTCCGGCTTCTGCTCCTGGCGAGACATCGGCAATCTCAATGTCGAATCCACGTTGTTCGGCCCATCGCGTGTACATCCGCAACAACAGCTCAGCCCAATCCTGTGCATCAACGCCACCATCCTTAGCGTTGATCTGAACAATGGCGTCAGAGCCGTCATGTTCACCAGTGAAAAGACTGCGGAGTTCTAAATCTGACAGCCCCGAAGAAAGCTTCGAGATACCGGCAGCAATCTCTTCTTCTTGAGATGCATCATCAACTTCTCGGGCCATTTCGTGAAGCACTTCAAGGTCGTCCAATTCGGACACCATTGTGTTGTAGGTGTCAAGGTCAGAACGAAGATTCGCATATTCAGCGTTTACTTTCTTTGCAGCCTCTTGGTCATCCCACAAATCTGGGCGAGAGACTTCAATCTCCAATTCACTGACGCGCGCACGCGTTTGCTCGATACGCAGATAACTCTGCGCCTCGGTGATTCGTTGCGATAACTCGCGAAGGTCTGATGTGAAGTCACGCATGGCGGATTAATGCTCTGTAGTGGTCAGTCAGGCGGCAGAGCCGTGACACGTTTTGTACTTTTTGCCAGACCCACAAGGACACGGAGCGTTACGAGGCGTTGTCGACCAATCGCTCGCATCTTTCACAATCGGCTTGCGTATTTCTTCTTGCGAGGGGGCGAGAAGTTCCGGATCAACATCGCCGACAGCAAGCGCTGCAGAAGTAAATCCATCTTCTACGACATTGTCGCTACTTGTCTCGGTGATGTTTTGTACGCGCACTGCGGGCTGGTCTTCGTTGACCACCTGAACATGCATGACGTATCGAACGAAGTCCTGGGCGATTCCAGTCATCATGGTTCCGAACATTTCGAAACCCTCACGTTGCCATTCAGTAAGTGGGTCTTTTTGCCCCATCGCACGAAGGTTGATGCCTTCTTGCAAATAGTCCATCTCTTCTAAATGCTCGCGCCAACGCTGGTCAATGATGCTCAACATGACTTGGCGCTCGATTTGGCGCAACATGTCCGAACCCAATTCTTCTTCACGTTGCTGATAATGCGCATTGGCATCTGCCATCACGAGGTCGTAAATGCCATCTGTGCTGTCACAAGCAGCGATGCTCTCGGCACTAATTGTTGATGGCCAATAACTGCTTAACTCAAGCGCAAGTCCGTCTGCATCCCATTCATCGCTCGCCTCAGAAACGCAATGCGTAGCAATAAGGGAATCGACAGCTTCAGCGAGATATTCCATGGCAGCAGATTTGAGATCTTCACCAGAGAGAATTTGATCACGACGCATGTAAATGACTTTGCGTTGCTCATTCATAACCTCGTCGTACTTCAGCACGTTCTTACGGATTTCGCCGTTGCGCTGTTCAACAGTTGTCTGGGCGCGCTCAATTGCTTTGGTGACCATCTTGGCCTCAATTGCCTCGTCGTCTGGTAATGCTCTGCCCATCACCCAACTAAGTGCTCCAGTGGCAAACAAACGCAACAGTTCATCGTCGAGGCTGAGATAGAAACGGCTCGCTCCGGGGTCTCCCTGACGACCTGCACGACCACGCAACTGATTGTCGATACGGCGGCTGTCGTGGCGTTCGGTACCTAAGACATACAAGCCACCAAGAGCACGCACCTTGTCGCCTTCTTCCGTGCATTGTTTCTTTTGCAGTGGCAGCAACTCGTCATATCGCTTCAGAGCATTACTGCGCTCGGCTTGAAATTCTTCAGGCATCTGCTCAATTGGTACTGGCAGAGCAAATTCATCAACTAGCGACTCGGGTGAGAAACCTTCGGACAACACTTGTTGCCGCGCCAGGAGTTCCGGGTTGCCACCCAACAAAATGTCAACACCACGACCAGCCATGTTGGTAGCAACCGTGACGGCCTTTAGGCGGCCGGCCTGAGCAACAATCTGTGCTTCACGTGTGTGCTGCTTTGCGTTCAGAACTTCATGCTGAATTCCGCGCTTAATGAGTTCCCGAGACAAGTGCTCGCTCTTCTCAACGCTGATAGTTCCCACCAAGATGGGTTGCCCGAGAGCATTACGAGCAGCAATATCTTCTACGACAGCGCGGAACTTGGAGTCTTCAGACTTATAGATGAGATCTGCTGCATCATCGCGAACAACATTGCGGTTAGTAGGAATTGGCACTACTTGGAGGCCGTACGTATTTACCAATTCAGCAGCTTCAGTTTGTGCAGTTCCGGTCATGCCCGACAATTTGTCGTACATACGGAAATAGTTCTGCAATGTGATGGTTGCCAACGTTTGGTTTTCTTCGTTAATACGAAGACCTTCTTTTGCTTCGACAGCCTGGTGAATACCCTCACTCCAACGGCGACCTTCAAGAATGCGTCCAGTGAATTCATCGACGATCTTCACTTCGCCACCATCAACGATGTAGTCCTTGTCGCGGCGATACAACTCTTTAGCTTTCAGAGCAACTGCAAGTTGGTGCACCAAGTTCTGCTGAATTGCGTCGTACAAGTTGTCGACACCGAGGCTTTCTTCAACTTTTTCGATGCCAGATTCAGTTGGAACGACGATCTTCTTGTCTTCTTCTACTTCGTAGTCTGTTTCGCGGACAAGCGTGCGCACGATAGATGCAAACTTGTAATACATAGCTGCAGCGTCGGCGATTCGGCCAGAAATAATGAGCGGTGTTCGGGCCTCGTCAATGAGAATGCTGTCAACTTCGTCGACAATCGCAAAGTTATGACCACGTTGCACTTTGTCGTCTAGGGATGCCGCCATGTTGTCGCGAAGGTAATCAAAACCAAATTCATTGTTGGTTCCATAAGTGATGTCGCAGGCATAGTCCTGACGTTTCTCGGCAGGTGATTCACGAAAACCTGGGATAACAAGACCGACATTCAGACCCATGAATTTATGGATACGACCCATCCACTCGGCGTGGAAACGAGCTAGATAGTCGTTGACGGTGATGACGTGAACACCTTTGCCAGAAAGTCCATTGAGATACGCAGGCAAGGTAGACACCAAGGTCTTTCCTTCACCGGTTTTCATTTCAGCTACCCAGCCAAAGTGCAGCGCTGCTCCACCCATGAGCTGCACATCAAAGTGGCGTTGGCCAATCACACGATCAGAGGCCTCTCGCATCACGGCAAATGCCTCAACAAGGAGGTCGTCTAGTTCTTCGCCACGGTCAAGTCGTGAACGAAACTCAGCGGTCTTGCCCCGAAGAGCCTCGTCTGACAATGCAGACATGGCCTGAGCGAGGGCATTGATATCGGGAACCAGGCCTTGCAGAGCTTTCACCCGCTTGCCGTCTCCCGCCCTCAGGACGCGATCAAGAACTTTCATGCAGGTTCCGAGCCTACCTGCGAGCCTCCCTTCACCCAGTTCGCCAGAGTTGGCCAAAACAGGCAAGAATCGCCCATTATGAGCACACGTGAAGTAGATGTCGTCATTTTCGACCTGGGCGGCGTCATTATGCGCAACGGTGGTCCTCGTGACTTCACGCGTCGCTATCCAGACCACGACCCAGCAGTGGTCGCTGAAATCGTTATGGGCCCGCATCATCTCGACACTGATCACCAATGGCACAGGGTCGAGCGTGGCGAGATTACGTTTGCCGAGTGCCGCGCAATCACAAAAGAAAAGATGGACGCTGCCGGCATTGTGGCAAGTGCACCCGCAGTGCAACCCGCGTCAGGCTCGTCCTCTGCATTCAATTTTCAACTGAATGAAGAGATGGTGGCATTCATCCATGACTTGAAGTCGGCAGGCCTCCCTATTGGAATCCTCACGAACAATGTGAAGGAATTTCGTGAAATGTGGTGGCCCCTCATGGACTTCGCCGCCATTTTTGACACCATCGTCGATAGCCACGAAGTTGGTATGCGCAAACCAAATCCCGCCATCTATCAACTCACGATGGAGCGCCTTGGTGCCGTACCGACGCGCACAGCATTTCTCGATGACCTTGAGGCCAATGTTCACGCTGCAAACGCCCTCGGCATGCATGGGGTCCATGTGGAAGAAGACTCCTCCGGAGCCATAGCTCGAGCCCGTGCACTCACCGGCATGTAACCCCTTCTCAGGTCTGAGCTATTCAGATTTCCTTAGGGGTCACTTATAGAAATTAGGCATACTGTTATTGTTTCAGTGTGAGGAAGCGCTATTCAGCAAGTGTGCTCGACCCCGATGGCATCAGCCACGTTTCGGTCATCACGCGCACTCGACGAATAAGGCGAACACCTAATACAACCGTTTCTTTGCGTTCTCGAGTTGACCGCACATCTGACTCTGCACTTCCGATGACTTTCCATGTCCGTGGAGAACGAGTGACAAGCACATCGTCCGGACTTGAAGTCGATTCCCTCTCGCCGACTTTGCACAAAGTCACACTGCACCTTGCCCCGTCTCAAGAATGGTCCCGCACTTCTTTTGTTGTCACTCGCGCATACGACATTCGTCAACCGTTGCTCCGTGCACAGATTTCTGACAAACCTGTAACAGAACACTCAAGTCATAGCCAAGTCTCGCTAGTGGTTTCAGGAATCGCTGCTGCTTCCCTACTTGTATTCGGGTCACTCTTCATACAAAGCAGATCAAACGACCGCACTGTTACTGCCGCCACCATCACAAATACCGCGCCAACGACTCAACCGCCGAAATCAGCCGTTACCGATGGGCAAGCACTTCCTGCGTATTCAAAATTTCCTGCACTCACGGGACAAACCAGCAAAGACCTGTTGGCCGATGTACCCAACGATGGTCGAACATGGTTGGTCATTCCTCGACTACATCTCCGTATCCCCGTAGTCACAGGCATAGAAGACCCTCAACTTGCAAAGGGTGTTGGTTGGTACCCATCTACTGATGCTCCTGGATCCTCAGGAAACATTGGGATTGCGGGTCATCGCACGACGGCACCTGCTCCTTTCTTCTTTCTAGACAAATTAGAAATAGCTGATTCCATTTATCTCGTAGTGAAGAACAAGTTGTTTCGTTATCTCGTGACTGCATCAGATGACGACACGGCATACAAGATTGTCCCGCCATCTGAGATTTCAGTTATTGGTCGCTTGGGTTTTGATGCAGTCACTCTCACAACCTGCACACCAATTGGCAGTGACGCCGAACGACTGATTGTGCATGCCAAGTTGCTGCGCTCCGTAGCGTTTTCCAGAAAGTAGATCACATGACAGAAGAAATTGACGCCAGCAACAACACAGGTGAAATTGCTCGCAATTCATTGATGTCGCGGATGGGAACGCCTCATCGTGAAATAGTGCTACCGAATATTCGTCCCAGATGGGGGAAATACAAAGCGTCTGAAGTTGAGCAGGCTTTTCGAGAGATAGCAGTACAAGTCGACGACCTTCAAAGCACAGTGACGCAAGAAGTTGTCCAAATGCTCTCGACCATCATTACTGAGGTGCATCGCGAATCACGCAGGGTTCGAGAAGCAGCAGTTCTAGAAGAACTCAAAATGCGTGAACTGTTACAACAGGATCGGGACCAACTCGAACAACAACGTCAAGCAATGATGGACGAGGCCAAGAATGAAGCGCAGTCCATCATGAATGTTGCTCGTCAAGAATCGGCCAATCTCGATAGCAAGATGGATGAGATTCGCAAGATTATTGCTGAGGTGAGTTCAGTCATCGATGTAACTCCGCCAAGATCCTCATAGCGCAGCAGAAGGCGCTATACAGAGAACTGAACGCGCACCACTAGCTACCAAAGCTTTTGCCGCTGCGTGAAACGTAGACCCTGTTGTCACTACATCATCAATAACTACGACATCACGAAATCGCCCCATGGGGCGAGCAACAAACAATGGTTGCCGCAATCGTTCATCTCTCGATGCACCGGTTTGAGATTCGGTGTTAACACGCCGAAGATATTTTCTAATTGGCAGACCAGTAAGCCCTGCAACATGACGTGCAATAAGTTCGGCATGATCCATTCCTCGGTCACGAATGTGCTCCCTGTTTGTAGACGCCCAGGTCAATACATTTGTATGAGAAAACTCAGAAATAAATGGCGCGATGATGCGTGCTAAGTGCAAAGCATGTTTTCTCTCATGCCCATACTTCAATTGCAATACATGCTGACGCACATGTTCTTCATGACGTGCGACTCCAATGATTGTGACCGTTATTAATGCACCCATGGGTGAAGGCATCTGTTCAGTACGATGTAATTCCATGAGTCCAACTCCTTTTCCACCACTTCGAGAGAACTTTTTCGAAAGACTCTTTCGATGTGTAACTGGATTGGCTTGTTTCGGTACGGGAATTGCTTTCTTTGTGCGTTCAGAACTCGGCGTTCCACCGTGGGATGTTTTCCACCAGGGGGTCTCGCATCACACAGGCCTTGGTCTCGGTACGGTACTCATCATCGTGGCGTTTTGTGTCTTGCTGTTGTGGATACCACTTCGTTTGCGACCAGGCCTTGGAACACTGCTCAACGCAATTGAAATTGGCCTTGTAGAAAACGTTGCTCAAGACTTAATACCTGAGACAAACAACATTGTAATTCGAGTCATTTTCATGCTGCTCGGTTTGACCATCATTGCGGCTGGTTCAGGGTTGTACATCGGTGCCCAATTCGGATCAGGCCCACGAGATGGTCTCATGCTCGGACTCAATAAGCGATTCGGTATCAGTGTTCGCCTCGCCCGCACATTGGTGGAGATAGTCGTCATGGTGATTGGCATCTTCATGGGCGGCCACATTGGCCTTGGAACATTCGTCTTCGCGTTCGGTATTGGCCCCATGGTGCAAGTGGCACTTCGTGTATTCAAAATGCCCACCACACAGCAAGACGCTGTGGTCGGAGAAGCGTCCGAGCAATAACGGCATAGAAAAAGGGCGCCGGTCGCCCGACGCCCTCTCCCATGTATTGATTTAGTAGCGGTAATGCTCTGGCTTGAACGGACCAGATGGATTCATGTCCATGTATTCAGCCTGTTCGTCGGTGAGTTGCGTCAACTTCACACCCAACGCTTCAAGGTGTGCGAATGCAACCTTTTCGTCAAGGTGCTTTGGCAACACATACACGCCAAGTGGATACGCCTTGAGGTTGGTGAATAGTTCAATCTGGGCAATGACTTGGTTGCTGAATGAACAACTCATGACGAAGCTTGGGTGTCCGGTTGCACAACCAAGGTTCACCAAACGACCTTCAGCCAAAACAATCACAGCGTGACCGTCTGGGAATGTCCACAGGTCTGTACCCGCCTTCAACTCGTCGCGGCTTGCACCACTACGAGCAAGACCTGCCATATCGATTTCGTTGTCGAAGTGGCCAATATTGCACACAATCGCATTGTGCTTCATGCCAGCCATGTGCTCTGCGGTAATGATTGCTTCGTTACCAGTTGCAGTTACGAAAATATCTGCTTCACCAAGAGCTGACTCGATTGTGTTGACTTCGTAGCCCTCCATTGCAGCCTGCAATGCGTTGATGGGGTCGATCTCAGTAACGATGACTCGTGCGCCTTGGCCTCGAAGGCTCTGTGCACAACCCTTACCAACATCGCCGTAGCCGCAAACAACTGCGAGCTTTCCAGCGATCATCACGTCGGTTGCACGGTTGATCGCATCGATGAGCGAGTGACGACATCCGTACAGGTTGTCAAACTTGCTCTTGGTCACACTGTCGTTCACGTTGATTGCTGGGAACAACAATTCGTTCTTCTCTGCCATCTTGTACAAACGCTTCACGCCAGTTGTGGTCTCTTCGGTAACACCTTTAATAGATGCCGCCATACGTGTCCACTTTGTGGGCTCAGTCTTCAATGAACGCTGCAAGAGGCCAAGTACGAGTGCAAGTTCGGGGTTAGATGCCGATGTTGGGTCTGGCACCGCGCCAGCTTTTTCGTACTCAACACCCTTGTGCACCAACAACGTGGCATCGCCACCATCGTCCAGAATCATGTTGGGAAGGTCACCGTCTGGCCATGTCATCATCTGCTCGGTACAGAACCAATACTCTTCAAGCGTTTCGCCCTTCCAAGCAAAGACAGGAACACCCTGTGGGTTGTCTTGCGTACCATTTGGTCCGACAACAACCGCAGCAGCAGCGTGATCTTGGGTAGAGAAAATGTTGCAACTTGCCCAACGCACTTCAGCACCCAACTCAACAAGAGTCTCAATGAGAACTGCAGTTTGAATGGTCATGTGAAGCGAACCAGAGATGCGAGCACCCTTCAAAGGCTTCGAAGGTCCGAACTCTTTGCGCAACCAGCGAAGGCCGGGCATTTCGTGTTCAGCAAGATGAATTTCCTTGCGACCAAAAGGCGCAAGGCTGAGGTCGGCGACGCGATAATCACGACGTTCGGCGAGAGAGGACATAGGGACTCCTTGAAATGAGTGGTAATGAATCCTGGCTGGGGCCAACTGGCTCCGCTCTAATCAGCCGGACTATCTCAGTGTAGCGATGGCTACGCAGTGAAAGTGGGTTTGATGCCCTGGGCTGCAATAACAGCCTCTAAACGGGCGTGATCAGCGTCTGACACCTGTGTGGATTCCTGAATCAACATGACTGGAATACCGTCGATAACTGCGTACGAACGATGTAAACGCGGGTTGTACAGCAGAGCTTCGGACTCAATGAAAAACAGAGGGCCTTTGTCTTCTGGGCACGCAAGGATGTTGAGGAGGGATTGATCAAGGCTCATATAGATATCTTTCCAGTTTTATACCGAAGTCACAAGCGAGAGCACTTCTGCAACGTATGTATCACAGTCGTCACGTGTTGATGCTTCGAGATTGAGTCGTAGTAATGGTTCTGTGTTTGACGGACGCAAGTTGAACCACCAATCACCGCAATCCACAGTTAATCCGTCGATCCAGTCTTGAGGGAACTTGGAGTACACCTTGGCCACTTCTGCCATCAC
>DAISXE010000018.1:0-22232 GCA_036826015.1 Ilumatobacteraceae bacterium | reverse complement strand
TTGCGTTTTGCCTCATCTCGAACGATGACAAATCGCATCGTCATGTTGTTCGACCCCGACGGGGACTGCATCGCCACCTCAACACACTCTCGAATGAGTTGGTCATCAACGGGGCGTGAAAAATCGAGGCGTTTACGAACGGCTCGTGTACTTGTGAGCAATTGGTCAGCATCTAACGGCAGAAGTGGCATATTTCGACCCTACTATGGAGCCATGGCCTCCCCCCTCGACGACCTCGTCACGCTGCTCGACCTAGAAGTAATTGAAGTCAATATTTTTCGCGGCTTCTCACCCGAAGAGAATCGAGTCCGTGTCTTCGGTGGACAAGTTGCCGGCCAATCACTGGTTGCGGCTGCTCGCACTGTGGACGAAGCTTCGCGCCAAGTCCATTCTCTCCACGCATACTTCTTGCGCCCCGGCGACCCGACTGCACCCATCTTGTACGAGGTCGACCGTTTGCGCGATGGCCGTAGTTTCACCACTCGGCGCGTCGTTGCAATTCAGCATGGCGAAGTCATCTTCAACTTGCAGGCAAGTTTTCACGCCCATGAGCCCGGCCTTGATTGGCAGATTCCAGCACCACTCAATTTGCCAGATCCAGATTCACTGCCCGATTTCAAAACACGCATGGCGCCGTTCAAAGAACAGATGGGCGAATGGTACGACCGACCACGTCCCATCGACCTTCGATACATCGACGGCGCTCCGTATGAACGAGCAGGTGTTGAAAGCACCGGGCAAAAGGTGTGGCTTCGTGCAGACGGATCGCTTCCCGATGACCCAGTGCTTCACGCTTGCATTGCTACGTATGCGAGCGACATGACACTTCTTGACACCACACTTCTTCCTCATGGTTTGGGTTGGACTGAAGGTGGAGTGCAAATGGCTTCTCTTGACCACGCCATGTGGTTCCACCGACCCTTCCGTGCAGATGATTGGCATCTGTACGACCAACATGCAATATCTACATCGAGCGGCCGTGGCCTAGCTGGTGGTTCCATCTACACAAAAGATGGGCATCTAGCGGTGACAGTTGTGCAAGAAGGACTCATCCGCGTAAAGCCAGAAGAGTGAAACGAACCGCACCACTTCTTTGTGCACTCTTACTTGCAGGGTGCGGTTCCACTCCCACCACTACTGCTCCAACAACTACATCGCAAGTAGTGAATACAAAAGTTGAGTATTCCACCACTGTCATCGGCGACATTCAATCTCCAGTAGATCTTGTCGAACGACTGCCATCGGATGCGTGGTTCTATGTGGTGTCACAGGCAGGAATAATTCAACAATGGTCACGCGACGGAAGAACTAAAACAACTGTTCTCGACGTCTCATCATCCACATCTTTTGGTGGAGAGCGAGGACTCCTCGGACTTGCATTTCGAAATGTAGACAATGAATGGCAAGCGATTCTGAACAGAACAAATCGCGACGGACACACGGAAATCACCATCACCACAGTGAATGATGATGGTTCGTTTGCTTCGCCAACATCACCAGGCCAAGTGGTCCTTGTTATTGATCAGCCATACCAAAATCACAATGGCGGAGCTGTGCTCGTGGGCCCAGACAACATGATCTATATCGGTATGGGAGACGGCGGTAGCGCAGATGACCCCGATCGACTCGCGCAAGATATGTCTTCGTTGCTCGGCAAAATTCTTCGTATCAATCCATCTGTGGCTGGCGGTTACAGCATCCCTAACGGGAATCCGTTCACTGCTTCCCCACATCCTGAAATTTGGTCTCTTGGGGTGCGCAACCCGTGGCGTATGACCTTTGATCCGCACGGCACGTTGTGGGTGGCAGACGTTGGACAAAACGAATGGGAAGAGGTGACAGCACTTCCCGGTGACAGCAATTACCCAGGAGGACGCGGAGCAAATCTGGGCTGGAGCGCCTTCGAGGGTACTCATGCTTTCAACAGCGATGTCACCATCACAGATCCAGTCGTTCCCCTCTTTGAGTACGACCACTCAAAAAGTCGCTGTTCTATTTCTGGCGCAGCCGTGGGTAACAACACCACAACCCCTGGCCGTGCTGGGTGGTTCTTTTTTGGGGACTATTGCGCGGGCACTGTCTCGGCAATTCTCACAGATGGTTCAACCACTATTGGACAAGAAGAAGTGGCATCAGACCTTGGAAATGTGACGGCGGTACGTGCAACACACAAAGCCATGTACGTCTTGAGTGCCGATGGGACGGTGCGTGAAATTATGGTGACGCGGTCGTAAGAGTTAGCGACGTGGTCCCATGAACATGCCGCGAAGCGCTTGATAATTCTCAATGCAGTGGCCTGCACCGAGCACAACTGCTTCTAGTGGTTGCGGTGACATCTTTACGGGTACTTCAGTTTCGCGCTCAATACGTTCTGCAAGCCCACGCAACATTCCACCACCGCCAACGAGATACATACCCCGTGAAAGGAAATCTTGTGCGAGTTCTGGTGGAGCTTTTGCAAGACACCGTTTTACAGAAAGAACCATTGCTGCCACTGGCTCGTCGATAGCAAAGCGCACCTCTTCCGCAGTAAGACGCACAGTTTTAGGTAGACCTGTGACCAAATCTCGACCGCGGATATCTGCGCTGCGATCTTGTGGACCAGGCTCTGCAGAACCAATTTGAATTTTTATTTCTTCTGCGGTTCGTTCACCAATCGCAACGCCATGCTCACGGCGAACATAGTTTTGAATCGCGACGTCAATATCGAAACTGCCAACACGGATAGCTTCGAGCGCGACGACACCGCCAAGGCTGATGACAGCAGTTTCAGTGGTGCCACCACCAATGTCGATCACCATGTTGCCCACTGGCTCGTCGATAGGAAGGTTTGCACCAATAGCTGCCGCCATGGGCTGTTCGATGAGTTGAGCATCAGACGCACCGGCACGACGTGTTGCATCTGTTACCGCACGTCGTTCTACTTCAGTAATTGCTGACGGCACACAGATGACAACCTTCGGTCGCGTAAAGCGAGAAACACCCACGCGCTGTAATAAAAGACGAATCATGCGTTCAGTGATGTCGAAGTCTGTGATTGCGCCACCACGAAGTGGACGGACCGCCACGATGTAACTGGGGGTGCGTCCGATCATGTCCCACGCATCGTGGCCCGTCGCGAGCACTTCACCAGACTGGCGATTCACTGCAATAACGGAAGGTTCGTTAAGAACGATCCCCTTACCCTTCATGTACACAAGGGTGTTTGCGGTGCCAAGGTCAATTGCGAGGTCGCGTGCCATTATCGGCTCCACCTATCTTCAGGGTTGTTGTGATGCACAGATGAACGCCGCGCTTCGGGCGACAAAGCATCAATGTGTCGACGAAACTTTGCAATGCCATCGTCGATACGAACTTTTCTGTTGTCGAGATACACCATCACCAAAAGTGCACTTCCAGAAACAAAAGCTAGGAACGTAAACAGTCCCGTAAGAAATGACATAGAAATCATTGAGACGTCTCTGACACTTTCTTTGTTGCAACAACATCATGCGCGCCAGTTCCCCAATCAGAACCACCAGCCCAGTTTTCTTTTTTCCAGATTGGCGCACTTGTCTTTAGTGAATCAATCAGAAACCGTGCCGCTTCAAAAGCAAGCCCACGGTGTGGAGACGAAACCGCGACAACAACTGAAGATTCTTCCAATTGCAATAAACCCGTTCGATGCAAAATGGCAATGCGCCCGATGCCATTGAATTGTTGACGTGCTTCATGAGCGAGATTCTGGAACACAGGGACGACTGCATCTTCGTATGCCTCGTATTCAAGTGACGTGACATCGGAGCGCCCGTCGGCATGGTCGCGCACGGTGCCCGAGAACAGGACCACAGCCCCACATTGTGCCGTCACAGCCCAGTCGTAGATCTGGGAAATGGGCAACTCAGAGGCGGTCAATTCACACCAATCATCTCCAAGTTGCGGTACGGGCATAGGTCTTATCGTACTCCTATGGCTATGGGTCAGGTCTGTGATGGCGACGACACTTTCGCTATCGGCACGATTAGTGTTCCTCTCTTGTGAGCACCGACGATTCCAACACACATTCGTCTAGCCCTGACCCCATCCATCCGGCCGAACGGTCTGCGGTGCATTCTTCCGAATTCATCATGAATCCACCGCCTGTCGGTCGGCGCCTTTCAGCCATCGCGGCTTCCATCAGCGTGCTCGCATCACTTGTAGTTCTCGCAATCGCAGTGCCAAAAGGCATCAGCGAGTACTCAGAGCCCATCGACAACGAAGTCGCCCCAATTGTTGGCGTCAAAAACTCCACAACCGCCCCCGTGTATACAGTGCAGAGCGGTTCTAAAACTTCAACAGCAATTTCACTTGGCGACGGACTGTGGTTGGCAGCTCTTGAATCAGTCTCGGTTGACGCAAACACGCAGATCACATTTCCTGACGGCTCCAGTTCTCCAATTGCGATGTATGAAGCCATGGAAGACATTGGAGTAGCAATTCTCGAAAGTCCCGACGCCTCCGATAGCGGCCCAGTTCTCGCAACTAAAGATTTCATCAATCCTCAGGACAGTTCAGATCTTTCACAATTCATGGCAGTAGATGCTTTCGACGACAACCAAACTGTCCTTGGACCGAGTTACACCACGAAGCAACTTGAGCATCACCATGACGTGCCCATCAGTAATCCAGAGTGCCTCAATGGCGTCGCACTTCTCATGAATGGAAGCACGATTAACGGCATCATTGTCCATCTTCAGCATCGGGCAATCGTCCTCGGCACTTCGTCAATTGCACGAATTATGAACCTTGTTACTTCGCACTGACAATAAAGCTGAAGAAATACTCCCTAGTCTGAATACATGTCTGACGACAACAACATTCCCAATCCATTTGGTGGCTTGCCTTTTTTCAATGACATGATGAAGGCAATGGCCGGTCAAGGGCCATTGAACTGGGAATTAGCACAACAATTTGCCCAAATCGGAGCTGCCGGCGACACCTCGGACCCCGAACCAGATGCAAGCACTCGCATCGCCTACAACGCTCTTGCAGACATTGCCGACATGCACGTTCGCGAAATCACTGCACTATCAACCGGGCCACGTGACACTCACACCGAAATACTCACCACTACTCGTGGAAGATGGGCACAGCGCACACTGAGCGACTTTCGGCCTCTGTTTACTGACTTGGCAACGGCACTAAACAAGCGTGACGCGCCTGGGGAATCACCTGATGACCCGATGATTGCAATGCTTAACAACTTGTCGACAATGATGGCACCCGCAATGTTGGGCATGTCGGTCGGCTCAATGATTGGTGCACTTGCCCAACACTCTCTCGGCCAATACGAGTTACCACTGGCACGACCACATGCATCTGAGATCTTGATTGTGTCTTCGTCTGTTGACTCGTTTGCGTCCGAATGGGATATTCCACAAGACGACCTTCGTATGTGGGTACTCATTCATGAACTCGTCTCACACGCAATTCTGGCGGCTCCAGGAATTGAAGAAGGTCTCACCGCATTAGTTCGTCGACATGTCTCTGCATTTTCTCCAGACCCCGAAGCTTTGATGTCGAGTCTTGGAGATCTCGATCCGAACGATGGCGACGCAATGGCAAAGATTCAATCCATGTTCTCTGACCCGATGGTTCTCATGGGTGCGGTGCGATCGGCAGAGCAAGCAGCAATGGCTCCGGTCCTCGATGCGCGTGTAGCAGCTATATCTGGCTATATCGATTACGCAGTTGACGCAGTGTCATCACGTCTGCTCGGTGCAACCTCGCCAATTGCTGAAGCAGTGCGCAGACGGCGTGCCGAATACGGCACAGATGCTCAACTGATTGAACGACTCTTGGGTCTCACCACAACACGCGCTCAACAATTGCGCGGACGCACATTTATTAATGGAGTTGTAGAACGAGAAGGCGCTGGAGCATTACCTCGCATGTTGTCTTCGGCTGAATCTATGCCTACTCCGAACGAGGTTGACGCTCCTGGCCTCTGGCTCGCCCGCCTCGAGATCCAATAACAATTCCGCCTGCACGCCAAAACAAAACGGCACCGACGGAACTAAACACCATTACTCCGGCAAAACCAAGCCACCCTGATGGACTGACGATGACTGGAATCAGACCACCACACACCCAAGCAATTTGATTTTGAGTTTCAAATCTTGCAAACACTTTTCCACGGTTTGCATCGGGTGCATCTCTCTGCACCGTGGCTTCAAATGCCAAGCGACCAATCGCGGCAGCCGCGTTTACAGCAGCGACCAGCACGATTCCTCCCACTACTCGGTCGTACCATGTTGCAAAAAGTGCAATCAATACAACAAACACAAGAGATGTAAAGAGCATCATCTCCACTCGCATGCGCCGGCGCAAATAGGGCCCCGCGAAATTGGCACCTAATGTTGCAAGACCAGAAAGTCCAATAGCTAAACCAAACCAGGCTGTTCCTGCGATCTCTTGTCGAAGCCAAAATGCCAGATGAAAGAACATGAAACCCACTGCGAATCGCAAGGTGCGCATAGCAATGGAAGCGGCGACAATCGATGGACTGTGCAACTCTCCTTCTTCACGAGGGTCACTCTGGCCAACTTGTATAGCCATCTTCGGCAGTCGATACGCATTCAAGGATGCGGCCAAGAATGCAATGACTCCCAGCCCAAGCGCCGCACGTGTATCTATCAACTGCAAACCTGCAACCGGACCCGCCACCACAAAGCCGGTGATGCCAGATATTTGTCCCAATTTGCTGTTCGATTCCACAAACTTCGCTTCATCGTTCACTGTGGTTGGAACAATCGCCGATTTCGCAATGGCATAGGTCTTACCCAAAATCAATGCGGCAAACGCCAATGGGAAAAGAGTGAGCGAATCAAGCGAACTGGCCATGCCCACAAGCACGCATGCTCTCAAGACACCAACCAAAACAACAACCATTCGTTGACCACCTTTCATGCGGTCAACAAAAGGGCCAACCAACGGTGCAACGACAGCGAACGGAGCCATGCTGACGGCAAGGAACAACAAAACTTTTGTTCGCGCCGCATCTGGGCTGATGGACAAAAAGAGCGAGTCCGCAAGAGCCACGGCCATTGCTGTATCTCCCGCGGTCATCAACGAGTGCACACGAGATAGTCGTTGGAAAGGTGTGGTCGGTGGCAGTCCTGTTCCGACTACATCTCGAGATCTGCGTGTTTTAGCCACGCGCAGATATTACGCCGTTCGTTGTTTGTCGTACTTGTATCCCAAACCACGAATGGTGATGATGCGCGTGGGATTAGCTGGATCATCTTCAATTTTCGAGCGAAGCCGTTTGATGTGAACATCAAGCGTCTTTGTATCGCCCACGTAATCACTTCCCCACACACGGTCAATGAGGGTTTCACGGGGCAACACTCTGCCAGCATTCGCCAACAAGATATGTAGCAATTCAAATTCTTTCAGCGGAAGCGCTTGTGCGTCTCCGCGAATGATGACTTCATGCTGATCTGGATCGAGTGCAACATCGCCGATCTCGATAGAAGATCCGGAAAGTTCCCCGCCACGCTCTGTGGGAACACGACGCATCACTGCGCGCATACGTGCAGTGAGTTCACGTAAGCGGTACGGCTTAGTGACGTAATCGTCTGCGCCAACTTCGAGACCGACGACGGTGTCGATCTCTGCACCCTTGGCTGTCACCATGATGATGGGCGTCAAAGTCTTCTTGCGAAGTTGACGACACACATCGATACCTGACATTTTTGGAAGCATCACGTCAAGCAGCACGAGGTCTGGTTGCACAATGTCAAACATCTCGAGGGCCTGTAAACCATCACGTGCTACCTCGACGCGGAACCCCTCACGCTTGAGTCCAACTTGAAGAGCTTCAATAAATGACTCTTCATCTTCTACGACCAACACTGTTGGGATACCTGAAGTATTTCGTGCGTTCACCATTGGTACCTATCGTGCCTCACAAAGTGGCCCGAACACGAGGAATGGAGAGGATAAACACCGAACCTTCACCTTCACGAGACCGTACGTTCACCTCACCGCCATGATTGGTAGCCACATGGCGAACAATTGACAATCCGAGGCCTGTTCCGCCCGTTCCTCTACTGCGAGCCCTATCCACGCGATAGAAGCGTTCAAAGATGCGATCCAGGCTTTCTGCTGGAATTCCAATTCCGTGGTCTTCCACCTCTACATCGAGCATGAAATCGCCTCTATCTCTGAGACGAACTTCAATCGTCGAATCATTGTCGCTGTACTTGATCGCGTTCTCAACGAGGTTGCCGATAGCTGAAGTGAGTTGGAAGAAATCCCCTGTGACTGCTGACGAACTCGTCGGCTCTTCCACAACGATTTCAACTTTCTTCTTTGCTGCAAGAGAACTAACACGTTCCAGAACTTCTGTCATTACAGCATTCATATCCACGCTGACATATAACGCTTCGCCACCCAATTCGATTCGCGACAATTCCAACAAATCATCAATTGTGCGAGACATGCGTTGTGTCTCTAACACCATTCGCCCAGTGAGCCTCAAAATGAGTTCGTCCTCTGTCTCGCCCTCCAACGTTTCTGCCAAAACAGAAATTGCTCCAACTGGAGTTTTTAACTCGTGACTTACATTCGCTACGAAGTCAGTTCGCACCTGGTCGATACGCCATCTTTCTGTGATGTCTTCTACCAACGCCAATGCACCGCCGTCATTCAGTGGCACGGCATGTACTTCAAGAACACGGATGGGCGGGCCGGCGAGTTGAATCTCTTCACGACGCTCCTTGCCGACTAGGGCACGGTCAATTAAGCGTTCAGTAGCGGCCTCAACAAGAACATCCGCATGCCGAGTTCCAGTAACGGTCGACATAGCGTCATTTCGAAAACGAACTTGTCCGTCTTTTCCAACAACAACAATCCCCATGGGAAGGGCATCTACTAACGCTTCAAGCGATTCATTGCTGTTTGTGACATCTTCCTGCGGCGAAGAATCTTCAACAATTACAGGTGCGCTTGGGCGTGAGGTGCGGCGAAGGACTACAACTGTTGCAACTGCACCAAGCAGTACACCAACAATTAGCTGCCACATACGTTTGAACTACGGCCTTTTTCTAACGTTACTTAGGCTGAATGAACGGTATTCCGTCCGTGTCGTCTTCTTGTGAGCGCTCACGAAACCGAGTGGCGCCTTTGTGTTCTGGCAACCAGCCAGTTACCAAGTAACGAACACGTTCGCCGATGTTGACAGCGTGGTCACCAATTCGCTCGTAGAAACGAGCCACAACCGCTAACTGAATTGCCACCTGAAGATCGATGGAGTTATCAGAGTGACTTTCAAGGATTGCCTGCACAAATTCGCGTTGCAGACTGTCGAGATACGAGTCCATGTCGTCAATTGCGGCGGCTTTGGCTGCGTCATTTTCTTGAAATGACTCAAGTGCTGCTTCCCACAGTTGTTCTGCTTGTTCGCCCATGCGTGCAATCAATCCGCGGAGGCGAGGGTCTAACTCATGACCATAAATACGTCGTGCTGCTTTACAAATGTTGACTGCAAGGTCAGCAGAGCGTTCAACTTCAGCAATCATCTTCACAACCGAGACAACTTGTCGAAGATCTCCGGCAACAGGTGCTTGAAGCGCCAAAATCTGATAGCACCGCTCTTCGAGATCTATTGATAAAGCATCGATCTCATCATCAAACTGAATGAGTGCGTCAGCACCATCTAGGTCGCCGTTCAGAATCACAGCAGTAGCTCGGGGAATCGCCTCGATAACCGACGCGGCCAACCGAACAAGTCCTGTACGAACATCGTCTAGCTGCTGATGAAATCCCTTACGCAGTTCGTCCATGTTGTTTCTCTCCTCTAGTCGTCACAATCAGATAATTCGATTGTTTCGGTATGAATTGCTTACATTCTCGCACAAAAATGATGAATCAGTCTCTGCCAACAACAGTGGTATCTGGGCTCGATGGGCGCGGAACGCCCAATTTTGATTGATTCTCAGAGTCACGGCGATGAATGCGATACTGCGCATCGTTCTCAGGAATGAATTCGCTTGGCCCCACTCGCCGCCAGTCCCCTTCACGATTCATCTCGAACGCAACAATTTCATCTGACAGCAAAGTTTCGAAAACTTCATCGATCCACGCTTGGTGCTTTGGATGTTCCACAGGAATCAGAACTTCAACTCTCTTATCGAGGTTTCGAGGCATCATGTCTGCTGAGCCGATGTAGTAGGACGGTGCACCTTGTCGACCGCCGTGAGCGAAGCGATACATGCGTGAATGCTCAAGGTAACGACCGAGAACAGACCTAATGCGCACCGTTTCTTCGTGCCCACTTGCAGGCCGCATGCAACAGATACCCCGCACAATTAGATCGATGCGCACCCCAGCCTCACTGGCCTTGTACAGCAATTCAATAATTTCCGCGTCCGCAAGACCGTTCATCTTCATCACAATGTGACCATCTGAACCAAATTGAATTTCATTTTCAATCAGACTCATAATTTTTGAGCGCAGATAACGCGGTGCAACAATCAACCGCGAATAATCCCGATCTCTACTAAAGCCGGTGAGAGAGTTGAACAAGTGCGAGACATCGTCACCGATTTCTTCGTTGCACGAGAACAAACCAATGTCTTCATAGGTTCGGGCAGTTTTCGAGTTGTAGTTTCCGGTACCCACATGCACATAGCGACGCAGACCTGAATCTTCTTGCCGTACAACCAACACGCACTTGCAATGTGTCTTCAAACCAACAACGCCATACACCACGTGAACGCCAGCACGTTCCAATTCTTTAGCCCAAGTCACGTTTACTGCTTCGTCAAAACGAGCCGTTAATTCAATAAGAGCAACAACTTGTTTTCCTTTTTCCGCTGCCTTGATAAGACTGCGCGCAATTGGAGAATCGCCAGAGGTGCGATACAAAGTGATTTTGATTCCTTGTACACGCGGATCTTCTGCTGCTTGCTCTAAAAACTCTTCTGTTGATGATGAGAAAGACTCATATGGATGATGTACGAGCAGGTCCCTGTCTCGCAACACACTGAACATGGATTGGTCATTGCCATCGGCAGCAGCAAGTCGACCGGCTGTCACCGATGACCAATGCTTATCCTTCAGGCCTGGCTCATCAATTGCATGTATTTCCCAAAGGGAACCAAGCGCAATTGGAGCATCGTGAAATGAAACATCGCCCGATTCAAGCTCTAATTCATCAAGCAACATTTCAAGCACGGAAGCATCGATGCCGCGCTCAACTTCCAAGCGCACAGCACGGCCAAAACGGCGACGGCGTAATTCCATTTCTACGGCCGCCAGCAGGTCGTCGGCGTCTTCGTCTTCCAAGGTGAGGTCGGCGTTACGTGTAACGCGAAATGCACTCACATGAACAATGTCCATACCTAAGAAAAGATCTGCGATATTCGCAGACATCACATCTTCAATAGGGACAAAACGATTTTCAGAGACCTGATGGAATCGCTTCAGGAACGTTGGAACTTTGACACGCGCAAAACGTTGCTCCCCACTGGATGGGTCACGAACCAACACTCCCAGACTGAGAGCAAGGTTTGAAATGTATGGGAATGGATGCGCGGGATCAACGGCGAGCGGAGTGAGCACAGGAAACAATTGCCGATCAAAAAAACGAGACAATTGGGTCTGTTCATCAGCTGTTAGTTCGTGCCAACGACAAATAGTGATTCCTTGGTCAGCCATCAATGGCAGTAAGTCCTCGAGCAAAATTCGCTCTTGCTCTTTTACAAGGCTTTCCACGCGCTTTCCCACCGCGGTGAGTTGGCGCGTTGGCGATAAACCATCTGCTGCACTTGAAGGAACTCCGGCAGCAACTTGGCCTTTCAGCGCCGCTACGCGAACTTGAAAAAATTCATCGAGGTTGCCACTAAAAATGGCGCAGAACTTCACACGCTCAAGAAGTGGAATAGACGTTTCTCGTGCAAGAGAGAGAACTCGCTCGTTGAAATCGAGCCAACTTAACTCTCGGTTACCAAACCAGCGACTCATAGAGAATCAGGGTAATGACATACGAATGCACCACAGACGGATTGCAAACGGGTGTTTGCCATTTGTTCACCGATAAGACGCATGAGCGTCACCGGCAGTGATTTAGAACTCGTAGTTCGGGTCACCCATGTCCCATTCGAGGGAAATCAGTTCACGCTCTGCGTCACGCACGATGCGTGCCATGTTGCGGCGGAACTGTGGATCGTCGCGAGGGAGCAAGACCAAACGGGCAAGAACACGCGAACGAAATTCGTCGATGGCGTTCTGATCGCCCCACTCGCCATAGACCTCCCAATGAGGCGACACTGCGCCAAGAAACACAATGCGGGCATGAGCTTTTGGCGGCTGCTGAATCTGTGTATCTGACATATGGGCCTCCGGGGGGACACTGGCGCGTTAAGAAAACGACCTGGCTACTTACGAACTTGTTCAAGCCTATCGGGGGGTGACCAATGACAACAGAATGACTATTTTTGTCATGATTTCGCTTATTTGCGGGGTTATCACCTGTGGATAAGCAGGATTTTTGCCAAACCTTTACTTTTCTGACCGCATCTGCAGAAATCCCCGTGCTTGAATGTTCTTGCGGGAACTTCCCGTCATGACTCGGCGTCATACAGATACCGAACCGATAGTGACCTCATCCCGAGGTTGCAGTGAGGAGAGCCATGAATCTCAAACTTCAAGTAACGACAGAGACAGTCAAGCCGCAGCCGTTTGACGACTCTCCGACTGCCTGGATGGGAACCGGCAATTGCCGCAAGTACCCGCCAACAACTTTCTTCCCGTCAGACGGAGTAGGTGTTGACCGAGCTCGTGCAATCTGCAAAGGATGCCCAGTGCTTGATACATGTCTTGAGTACGCACTCACAGAGCGCATCGAGCATGGTGTGTGGGGTGGAACTAGCGAGCGCGAGCGTCGCCGCATTTTGAAGCGCCGTCGCGGCGTCACGGCCTAGCCACTATTGAATTGGCCCGTGGGCCAACACAATTTGGCTACTTAGCGTCGCCTTCAGGCTTCTGATCGCTCTTGCCGTCGTCCATAGCCTTCTTCAGTTCACGTTGTGCACTGCCAAGATTCTTAGCAAGCTTTGGCAACTGAGAGCCTCCGAAGAGGACCAGCACCACAATGGCGATCATGACAAGTTCAGGTGTTCCCATGGGGCTCACGCTACCACTGAGGTAGCAACGAGGGCATCTGAGTTGGTAGGAACTTGTCGTGCTTGAATGCGTCATCAATATCAGCGAGGGACGTGACCTAGAAGTCATCGCAGCGTTATCAGCCGGGCTTGGCGACAATCTGCTTGATGTTCATTCAGACCCAGACCACAACAGAAGCGTGTTCACACTGATTGGTGAAGAAGCCCCACGAACATTGACGAGTTCGGCATTTCAACTACTCGATATGACAGTCCACGACGGAGTGCATCCACGCCTCGGTGTTGTCGATGTTGTTCCGTTTGTTCCACTCGAAGGTTCAACAATGGACGATGCTGTTCGTGCGCGACATGACTTTGCAACGTGGGTAACAACTTCGTTGCATATTCCGGTTTTCTTTTACGGCCCAGAACGCACGCTTCCGTTTGTGCGCGCGCATGCATGGAAAGACTTGCAACCAGACGTTGGTCCGTTAGCGCCACATCACTCTGCCGGCGCAATGTGTGTTGGCGTGCGACCACCTTTGGTTGCCTACAACTTGTGGCTGGAAAATGTTGATCTTGTTCAAGCAAAAAACATTGCATCAGCAGTACGTTCTGCAGACATTCGCACATTGGGGCTACAAGTAGGTGCCTTCACCCAGGTGAGCATCAACCTCATTAACCCAATGAATACAGGGCCATTAGATGCTTACGACGCCGTGGCGCAACATGCCCCAATTCATCATGCGGAACTCGTTGGTTTACTTCCAGCTGCAGTTCTTGCGAATATTCCACGAGACCGGTGGGAGGCACTCGATGTGTCGAAGGAACAAACGATTGAGTGGCGTCTTCGGAATTAACCGTTGACGATACGGCGACCGTCTTGTGCGCGTTGACGGCGCAAACGACGTCGTTCACGTTCAGATAATCCGCCCCAGATACCAAACTTCTCACCGTTTGCTAATGCGTATTCAAGACATTCGCCACGAACGACGCAGCCTTTGCATACTTCTTTGGCTTCGCGAGTGCTCGCGCCGCGCTCAGGAAAGAAGAGGTCGGGGTCGACGCCAAGGCAGTTGGCTTGGTCTTGCCAGCCGCGTTCCTGGCTTAATGATTCAGAATCTCCGTGCATGCTTGTTGCCTCCCAGCAAGAGGTTCAAGCGACTCCCGGGGGACATCGACTTTCGCCTCTGTAATTACAGCGATGTCATTGTTACAAAGAATCACAGAAAAAGCAAATGCTGTAAGGATTTAGGCACTTCAACAGTCAGAGTCTGCCGAATTGGATGGTGCTCAGTGGCACGGCTCGATCTACCGAGCGCGGCTCGTTTTGCGCCTATTTTCTAAGAAATCGACCAAAACGTAGTCCCCCAGGGTCTCTGGAGTCGTGAAAAACGCACGTCCGTGGTTGACCTGCGCCATTTGCTCAACAAATTTGCGTAACGAACCACTTGCATCAAGCACGAATGAATTGATGGTGATGTTGTCCTTCGTGCAACGCATCACTTCTCGCATGGTTGCTTCAGCCGTCAGCTGCTGCGCTTCATACCCATCGAAATACGTGAACCACGGATACCCATCTGGCGTGATGTGCGAAGTGGGCTCGCCGTCGGTGATCATGATGATCTGTTTTGTTCCAGTTTGCTGTGCAAGGAGTTTGCGGGCGATAGCAAACCCGTGCTGCATGTTCGTGCCGTATTCCTGATCCCAACTGATGCCCGGCAAATCTTCATGCGTGATGGGATACGCAATACTGCTGAACCCAAGAATGCTGATGTAATCACGCGGGAACTGCGAAGTAATCAATGAATGCAGGGCCATTGCCACTTTTTTCGCGGGCAAGAATCGGCCTGCCTGCACCATGCTGTATGACAAGTCGAGCATCAGCACCGTGGAAGATCGCGTGGTGTGTTCAGTGCGCTCAATCTCAAAATCTTCTGGCAACAGTCGAACGGGAGTACCTGTTCCATTTCGAGAAATTGCATTACGGATAGTCCGCTGCAAATCGAGTCGGAATGGGTCACCAAATTCATATGGCTTCGAGTCGTAGGTGCGCTCGTGGCCACTGCCATCGCGAGCAATTCTGTGCTGACCAAATTTGTCTTTCGACAATTTGCTGAATAGTTCGCGCAAGGCGCTGTTACCAATAGCTCGTAGGCCGCGTGGTGAGAGTTCTAATTTTCCATCTTTGCGATGAACAAGGCCGGCGTCTTCTAATTGCTTGACAATTTTGGCTAATTGCTCCATGGAGCGGGCAGCGTCTTCACCCAATAAATCCCGCATTTTTTCAATGTCTACCTCAGCTAGTTGGGCTGGGTTTCGAGACTGCTGCAACATTGCTTCCATCTCGTTGAGTTGGCCCATTTCGCGCATGGCATCCATGGCCTGCTGCATGTCCATTGGGGTTTCACCACGAAAGTTGTAGCCCTGTTGTTGGCCCGGTGGGCCCTGCTGAGGAAACATGGATTGCAACTTTTGACCCAACTGCTGCACCTGCCAATTGAGGTCCATATCTTCCATGAGTTGGTCAGATAATTGCTGCAACTGTGAACGCTGTTCAGGCGTGAGCGAGTTCATGAAATCTTGCATGGCTTGCATGCGCTGCGCCATGTTTTCTAAAAGCTCGTCGAGCGTTTGTGGATTCTCGGGAAAGAAATCTCCGAATTGCTCCATGAACTCTTCAAAATGCGGGTCTTCACCTTGCTCGCGCGCTTCGATCATGTTGTTGAGCGCAGCCATCATGTCTTTCATACGAGCCATGTTTTCTGGCGACATATCTTGGATGCCTTCAGCCATCTGATCCACAACTTGTTGCATCATCTGCTGACGCAATTTGTCCATGAGTTCTTCAAATCGCTGACGTGCCTCTGGTGATTCAAAGTCGTAACTTTGCAATTCGCGCACCATGCCCGCGAGATCTTCGGGCATCATGTCCAAGCGAAAGTTGCGCTCCATCGCTGCGTCACGCGCGGTCTCAACGCGACGTTCGTCGCCAGAATTTTCTGCTTCGCGAACTGCGTTTTCTACAGCGTGACGTTCTTCGTCGATGACATCTTGCAATGCTTCAGCAATTTCTGAATACACGCCGCCAAGGTCGCCGCTTTCTTCAAGTTCTTTTTTGCGCTGACGAATGCGCTCCATCATTTCGCGAAGACCCTCTATTCGCTTTCCGTCTTTGTCGGTCATTCCTTCACGCATCAAACGGCGCAAGGCTGAATCGAGGTCGCCGTGATACATCAGATCATCGGCTAATTCATCAAGAATCCCGTCTGCATCCATACTGAATGGGGTCTGGGTGCCATCCCATCGGGAGTATGTGAATCTCGCAGGCATATTGGCAACCTAGTTGCTCTAAGGTGGTGAACAACATGCGAGTACCAAGAACTTTTGTTTTCGTCGATATCTCAGGGTTTACGAACTTCACGAATGAGAACGGCGACGATGCAGCCGGTCGCCTTTTGGCGTCCTGGCGCGCCGTGACTCGTGATGTGGCATCTGAGACCGGCGTACGCATCGCTAAATGGCTGGGCGATGGCTGCATGCTCGTAGCCGTAGACCAACGAGATGCTGTGCGCTTTTGTTTGGAGCTGCAGAAACGCTCTGCATCTGCCTGTGCCCCGCTTTCTATCCGTGTTGGTATCGCATCTGGCCTTGCTTTGCTGTTCGAAGGCGACGACTACATCGGCACTGCTGTCAACCTTGCTGCGCGCCTCTGTGACGCTGCTGCCTCGTATGAAGTGATCATTCCAGTGGATCAGATCGAAAACCTGCCAGAAGGCGTTGTGGCTGTTCCACACGAGCCGCTCACCTTGCGCGGACTCAATGAAGCGATCAACGTCGTCACTCTCACAGGTGAAGCAACCGATGTTGCACGCAATGACACTGGCGAGTTGTGGACACGCTCGCCGTTCGTTATGTAGTTATCGCCATCGGCGACACATACAGATTCTTTATCATCTCGCTCTAACCGCGAGAACGGTACGTGGCTTTCGTGCCCGATGCATCTTTGTTGAGACGACGCGTGAGGTGTAAACCTTCCAGCACAAATTCAACGGCACTTGCCAAAACAGCAGGCGATTCATCACCTTCAGTGAGTACAAGCACAGGAGCCCGCAATGCAGGGATGTCGTTGAACAATGCGATCAGTTCAGCCGATGGAATGTCTTCGCCGACGTGAGCAATGGTTCCTGTTTCAAAGGCTGTGATGACTTCACCCATCATGGAACCGGGGGCCAGTTCCTTATACACAGTAAGAACCGCCGCTGAGATCAACTGCTGCAGGATGAGGGATTCACGGCCCTCTTCAAGCGACTCGATCTCAACTTTTCCACCAGTGGAAGAAGCAAGAGCATCAAGATCGCTCACGCGTGGCGCTACATCTTTTTCGCCAGCACGCAATGCACGGCGCACTGCGTTTGCACTGAGAATTTCAAAGTTTGAAACGCTGAGACGCACACTGACACCGCTGCGCTGATTGACGTGGCTGCTGCTTCGTGCTTGGTGCGAGAACGTTGCGATGATTCGCTCCATAAATGCAGGCATAGTGACAGTGACGTCACCAATTGACGCAGCCCGTGATTCTTGACGCATGATGGCGATTTCAGTTTCCACTTCCAACGGATAGTGCGTGCGAATCTGGCTTCCGAAACGGTCTTTCAATGGCGTAATAATGCGACCACGGTTGGTGTAATCCTCTGGGTTTGCAGAAGCAACCAACATCACATCGAGTGGAAGACGAATCTTGTAGCCACGAATCTGCACGTCACGTTCTTCAAGAACGTTCAACAGACCCACCTGAATTCGCTCTGCAAGGTCCGGCAATTCGTTGATTGCAAAAATGCCGCGGTTTGTGCGCGGAACTAAGCCGTAGTGCAAAGTGAGTTCGTCACTGAGGTAACGACCTTCTGCAACTTTGATGGGGTCCACTTCACCAATGAGGTCAGAGATTGATGTATCTGGTGTTGCAAGTTTTTCGCCGAATCGTTCGCTGCGATGTACCCATGCAATGGGAGTGTTGTCACCTTCTTCAGCAAACAAGTCGCGTGCATGACGTGAGACTGGGTTGTACGGATCATCATTGATTTCACTGCCAGCAACAATGGGCATCCATTCGTCGAGCAAATCTGTGAGCGAGCGAATCATGCGTGTCTTTGCCTGGCCACGCTCTCCAAGAAACACAACGTCGTGTCCGGCAAGCAGTGCGTTCTCTAGCTGCGGCATCACCGTGTGTTCGTACCCCATCACGCCTTCAAACAGCGGCAGGCCAGCTGCAATGTTGCGCACGGCGTTCTTGCGCAATTCCTCCTTGATGGGTAGTGACTGCCAGCCAGAGGCCCGTAGAGCCCCCAGGGTGGTTGGCAAGGACTCAGGGACAGCAGGAATTGTCATAGATGCGACAGTACCCCGAGAGCCCTCGGAAGCCCCTAGGCAGAGAAAGGCTTATGGGGCTTGGGATTATTACTGTCACACTGCTAGTTGTTTTACTGTCGTTCTACCAGTATTATGGGTGCATGTCTGAATTACTCACCATTGAAGAACTGCTGACCGCAGTGCACGAAGCCACGGCACATCTCGCTGTTGGCGACGAGCGCATCGCACAACAATTCACCGAACGAAACGTGCGTTATTACGTGACTCTCGGCGTTGTGCGACCACCCTTGCGCGCCGGTGGAAAGTCCATGTGGACAACTGACCATGTGAAAGATCTTGTCCGCGTTCGTCGTGCACAAAGCGCTGGTCAGTCACTAAAGAAGATTGGCCCACCACCAATGCGCGACGAGATCCCCACTTGGAAAGTGGCAAACGTTGGTGCTCACCGCGCCATCGTTGTGAATTCCATGATGAAGCCCGCTGCACAAGCAGACGGTTGGGCATTTCAAATTTCTCACAACATCCAACTCAGTGGATTCACACATCGTTTGCCCACTCAAGAGGAAATCCAGCGAGTAACTACTGCGCTATCTGCGCTTATTTCATTCACCGACGAATCATCAACTGAACAATAAAAAGGACCCCAACATGACTATCACTACATTCACAGAACAAGAACTTTCAGGCATCAGCCTCACTACCGATGACACAGAATTCCCTGTCACCGCAATTGACGTCAACGGCGCTGTTGATGGCGACGGCGTCACATGGACCGTCGAAGCAACTTTTGAGAACCCGCTTGATGCGCCTGCCGAAGCAGTGTTTACTCTCCCACTGCCTGTTGGTGGAGCCGTGAAGGGCATGACGATGAAGATCGGCGATCGCGAAGTCGCCGCCGAGATAAAGGAACGCGAAGCAGCTCGTATTGAATACGAAGAAGCAAAAGAAAAAGGCCACTCTGCTGCAATTGTGGAGCAGGAACGCGCCGAAATCTTCACGATCACTGTTGGCAACATTCACCCAGGCGAAGCAATCTCAGTTGTTCTTGAAATCCATGATCGCGCTGCCATCGACGGAACTACAGCTTCACTTCGATTCCCCACAATGATCAAAGAGCGATACACACCTGCAGGAGTTCCTGACGAGTCCGCCATTACTCCCCCGCGTCGCACTGGTCGCTCTCCACTTCGCGCAACTGTGACTATCTCATTTTCTGAACCAGCAAAAGACTTGATCTGCGAGACAGTTCCAACGGCACAAATCACCCCTACCAAAGTCGCGATCAATGACTTTGGCCTGACCGGCGACATCATTTTGCACTGGACTATCCCTGCTGCAATTGCGAACGCAAAGTGGGTTGCCGATGCCGACGATCCAACAATGGGCACGGTGGAAGTGAACATTCGCGTGGAAAAAGACAAGACGTCTGTTCGTCGTCGCAAAGCTGTGCAAATCATGTTCGACCGTTCGGGAAGCATGAGCCGCCACTACATCGAGTGGGCACGACGCATTACTGAAGATCTTATTGCTTCACTCACCGACGAAGACCTCATTCACATCTTGACTTTTGATAGTTCGATCGATGTGCTTGAAGCGACGAGCCACGGATTTGTTCCAGTCACTCGCACAGTGAAACAACAACTGCAAAAAGAACTTGCGATGATCACAGCACGCGGCGGCACAGACCTCACTGGTGCGATCACAACAAGTGGTGCCGCGCTTGCAACTCTCGCCGATCGAGACGACTATGAAGACATTGACCGTGTTGCTGTTCTCATTACAGACGGTGCCTATGGAGATGAATCATCTGCCGTACATCATCGTGAAAAAGAATTTGCTGGAGCACGTGTGATTGCCGTTGCAATCGGGGAAAACGCCAACGGATTCTTAGAGACTCTGGCGGCCAATGGTGTGTGCACGTACGTGTCATCACATGCCGGTTTGGCCGAGGCCTCTGCAAAAGTAATGAGCCGCGTTGCAACAGCTGCACATTCCAAAGCACGTTTAGAGGCAATAGGACTAGTAGACCAAGCTCCCGCCCACGCTCCCGACATCTACCCAGAAACAATTGTGACCCTCAGCGGCCGCATGCCACGCCCACAACCAGGTGATGAAGTAGTTGTGAGTGCCGACAGCGGACATGTCGTCACACTTCCCATCGCCATCAGCACCGACGGATCAGTTACAACTCGTTGGGCAAGCCAGCGCATCAAATCTCTTGACTACCAGATGATGTCATCCGATGTTTCGGATGGCTTTATGTCTCCTTTTGTAAACCTCGAAGCACTCATCGTGGAAATGTCTGTGAAATACAAAGTGTTGTCGAAGTACACCGCATGGCTTGCTGTGGATCGCTCGCGAACCACCGACCAAGTGATCGTACGTAAGTTGGTTCAACCTGTCTACGAAGCCTTCGACTCACTTGTTAGCACGACCCTGTTCCACTCTGCGCTAATTGTCGACCGCTCATACTCTGGCCGCCCAATGGTCGTGAACTCCATTGCAAGAGACATCCTGGATTCATTCTCCGACTCAAGCGGCTCTATTTCGTTCGGACGAAAACTGGGCCTTGACATGTTGAACACGTTGATCCCATACCTTCAGGCGATGCTAGAAACGTTGGCTAATGGCGGCTCAATTGACCCCGAACAGTGGGTCGAACTGAACGACGCAATCAACTATTGGTTAGGTGAAGTTGAACCTACGGTGCTCGGTCTTCGAACATTTAACAAGATCAACAACCGAATTATGAAAGTTCAAGAGTCTGAACAGACGACTGCAAAAGCTCAAGCTAAAGCAGTCAAAAACCTCATTGCTGTCATCACTGAATCTCAGAACGCTGCCGGCAGAACTAGGCGTTGGATCGAGGATTTCTAGGAACCCCCAGGAATTAACCGCGAGCCAAGTCCTTACGGTTTGAGAACTTGGCTTTGCGGTAGTCCTTGTGCATCAGCGCGATGACATCGATGCTGATCTCTTTCGGACATGCAGCTTCGCACTCACCGTGGTTGGTGCATGAACCAAAGTGCTCATCCATTGTTTCCACCATGGCTTCAGCGCGTGAATAACGCTCTGCTTGGCCTTGAGGCAGACGATTGAGGTGAGCAATTTTGGCACCGGTGAACAAGTTGGCCGCACCGTTTGGACAGGCAGCAACACATGCACCGCAACCAATGCACTCTGCTGAGTCCATTGCGGCATCAGCAATCACTTTTGGAATTGGAATGAGGTTTGCGTCTGGCGCACCACCGGTATCTGCGGTGATGTATCCACCAGATTCAATGATGCGGTCAAATGCAGAACGATCAACCATGAGGTCTTTAATCAGTGGGAATGCTGATGCACGCCATGGCTCAACAGTGATGGTGTCGTTGCTCTTGAACTGACGCATGTGCAATTGGCAAGTAGCGGTTCCACGTTGTGGGCCGTGTGCTTGGCCATCAATCATGAGTGAGCACGTGCCACAGATTCCTTCACGGCAGTCATGGTCGAACACAACAGCTTCTTTACCTTCGTGTACAAGTTTGTCGTTCAAGATGTCGAGCATCTCCAGGAACGAGGCTTCATCGGTGATCTCGTCGATGACGTGATTCTCAAAGTTGCCTTTTACGTTTGGTCCGGCCTGACGCCAGATGCGCAATGTGATGTTCTTCAGATGATTACTCACTTGTAGCTCCTTGTGGCGAGGTGAACTTCTTCAAATTCAAGTTTTTCAACGTTGAGGTTTGGCTTCAT
>DAISXE010000017.1:19491-22489 GCA_036826015.1 Ilumatobacteraceae bacterium | reverse complement strand
CCGATGGACACCCCGTGAATGGCGCTTTCCCATTTGAAGTGGGCGATACATCGTCTGGCAATTCAAATGAGCTTTTGCAGAAAATTCTCCTTGGTCTCAACAAAACCTCGAATCTTGAATTACCTATGGCGCTCATGCGCCTCATTGCCTTCCTCGGCACGATGATCCTTCTCGGCTCAGCAACTTTGGTGCGACAAGGGAAGTACTTTCCTGAACGCAGTCTCGTGCGACTGGCCCAATATTCAACAATTGCTATTGCAATCGGTTCCTTGGGTGTTTTGTTGCTGCAAGGACCAATTGTTACTGGGCGTTCATGGGGTGCAGTCTTTGACAGTGCCGTATTAAGCGATGTAGTCGCTACGCGCCTTGGTGTTGCGATATTGCTCAGGCTTGTGTTGGTAGTGGTGTGGGGTGGTCTATTGCTCCTCGCAGCTTCTTCCACACATCGTCAATGGAAGTCGACTGCTGTGGCTGCTTCAATTTTGCTAGTTGCCACTTTCTCGTTCAGTGGCCATCCAAGTGCAGCTCCCAACGCGCTTCTGTTTATTCCAGTTGACATAGCGCATTTCGTATCACTTTCATTATGGGTAGGTGCAATATTTGCGCTACTTGCAGTATCGCGCACTGAACACGCTCAGGAGTATGTGCAGCGGTTCTCTCGCATCGCCACTTTTGCAATGCCTGTTGCCGTAGTCACGGGTGTTATTCAAGGTCTGCATCTCGTAGGAGGTGTCAGTGCAATAACGGAGTCTGACTACGGGCGCCTGCTAATTGTAAAAACGATATTGGTATTTATGGTGGTCGGATTAGGTACGCGTGCTCGCCGCCGGCTGCATTCAGTCGAGCCAAAGAGCGTGGGTAAAACAATTAGACTTGAAGCACTAATTGTGATTCTTGTTGTTGCTTGCACCGCGTTACTCGTGGGCAAATCTCCAGTTGTGGCTGATTCATTTGATGAACTCACTTTTAGTGCATCACTAGTTCAAGCAAATGTGGTGGGCGATTTTTCCGTAGTTCCGACGAAAGTAGGAACTGCAGAGGTGCATGCCATCATGTCGCCGCCTGGAGGTGCCATGTCGCCTGTTGTCAAAGTGGTGGTCACCTTTGCATTGCCTTCGCGTGGTATCCCCGCGATTCCCGTTGTGATGTCGAGCGTCGGTCCTAACCATTGGGTTGGCGTAGTGCAGTTTCCGTATGACGGGAAATGGCAAATGGAAATACGTGTGAGTCCAAAGGAAAATGAAACCTTGTTGTACAAATCAGAGGTAGACGTCGTCGACTAAATGCGCCGGTACACGTTGTGGTGGGGCATGCCGGTTGGTTCGTCAATGTATCCAGGGCCGATCTCGGCAAAGCCACATCGAAGATAAAAACCGAGGGCAGAGTCTCGTGCACGAGCCCATACGATGCTGACACCCCGTTCGGCGGCGAGAGCTAGGCCTGCCGCAATGATCTGCTCTCCAATGCCCGAACCTTGAAGAGAATCGTCAACGGCCATGCCTTTGAGTTGCAAGGCTGCCTCGTCAACAAGGTTGGGGCACTCTTTTCGAAACCAACTAGATGTGCCTACAACAGTGTTCTCGTTCTTCACACCCAGATGGATGACATCTTCGTACGTGTCCTCGGGATAATTGCAATGTGTCACCGGAGTGTCTTTGCGCAACACCTTCACTCGAAGCGGCATGATCTCCTCGAGGGTGAGTGCAACTACTGCTTGTGTCATTGCACTATTGATTCGACTGCAACAGATTGACCTTCGCTTCGAGCGCTCGTATACATTGCTTCCACAATGCGATGCGCTTCTAGTGCAATAGAAAAATCTGGGAATCCAGGAGTTTTTTCCACGCAAGCCTTTACAAACGCGCCATCTGGGTTGGCATCTCCCACAGCTAAAGGCAGAGTCTTTTCCAGGAGATCATCACCTTGAAGTGAACCGTGAGTGCCGTCGGCATCGCTCCATGTGACTGGACCAAACCAATCATCTCCAGCAATTGTGATGGTTCGGTTCTCGCAGAACACTTCTACATTACGTAGCGAAGGCCGTGACAAATTGTCGTGCCAAATTGTGGTCAGAGTTCCTACTGCGCCATTGGCAAATGTCATAGAAGCAGCTACAACATCTTCAATACCTTCAATGCCATGGCGGTATGTGGCGCGCGCGCTCACACTCTTCACATCCCCAATGAGAAAACGCAGCATGTCGACGTCATGGATGCTGTGTTCAAGCAACGTGCCTGCTCCTGCTTTGGAAACATCACTTCTCCACGTAGATCCGTAGTGGCCCTGAATTGGGATGAATTGATCGTCACGAAAAACCACAGCCATTGGATCTCCCGCCTTTGCATCGGTAATCAATTCGCGCGCCCAAAGGTAAGCAGGCGAGCGGCGAAGGATGAGTCCGCATTGATGCGTCAGTGAACTTCGTGCTGCAGTTGTGGTCATCTGTTGAGCTTGCGTGAATCCGATGGAGAGTGGCTTTTCGCAAAAGAATGGCTTGCTGGCTGCGATACACATCTCGACTAGCCGTTGATGTTCGCTCGTCCATGTGCAGATGTAAACGATGTCGGATGATGCAATGACGTCTTGCTCGGTGGTCATCACTTGGTGCCCAGAAGCGGCAGCAAATTTCTCTGCGCGTGCGGCATCAATGTCGAAACACCCACCACGTGTCATGGGCACTCCACTGATTTTCAACATTTTTGAATGGAAGGTGGCGATGTGACCTGTTCCTAGAAATCCAATGACCGGGAGAATTTCGGTAGTACTCACGTAGATGACGCTACTTCTGCGCAGTTACGACAGAGATGATTGAACCGGTAAATCACAAAAGGTCCGATTCATCACTTCCCAGTGACAAACCGAACCTTTTGTTCGTTTGGTGTCGATAGCAGGTCAGAGACCTGCGAAAGGACTAGCGCTTCTTCTTCGCTGCCTTCTTAACGACTTTCTTCTTTGCTGGTGCAGCCTTCTTCTTTGCAGGAGCGGCTTTCTTCTTTGC
>DAISXE010000017.1:4428-19391 GCA_036826015.1 Ilumatobacteraceae bacterium | reverse complement strand
CTTTCTTCTTTGCTGGTGCAGCCTTCTTCTTTGCAGGAGCGGCTTTCTTCTTTGCAGGAGCAGCCTTCTTTGCTGGTGCAGGAGCTGGCTTGCGAACAGTTGCAATCTTCGGTGCTGGAGCAACGCCAAGAGCAATGTCCTTGAAGCCCTTCAGTGCGGTGATTTTTGCAACAGTCTTTGCCTTGATCTTGATCGTTTCGCCAGTGGCTGGGTTACGACCCATGCGTGCTGGACGCTTGATCTTTGCGAACTTTGCAAAGCCGGAGAGATTTACGATCTCACCTTTTGCAACGGTCGCGAGGATCACGTCAATGGTTCCTTCAACCAATCGAGCTGCTGTCTTGTTATCGACATCAGCGTGAATGGCTACTGCTTGAATGAGTTCACGTTTCTTCATGTCTCCGAAGTTATTCCATGCCAGTGTCAAAAAGGTGGATATCCATTGACTTTTTTTGTCACTCAGAAAAAGTGACAATTTGAACCCTCAGAAAATCGTGAGGTCACACTCCGCAAACCTGACACTGGTGGATTCTGAGACGGTGTTTTGCGACTCAATTGGCAATCGGCGGCCTATCGACCCAACCCTTCGACGGGCGACGGCTCAGTTTCGTGGTCGAAATATCTCGGAAATCCAATGTTTGAGGGCTCCTGACCCATGATTGGGCCGCATACGCGATGAGTGAACCCAGTGGGGCTCCGGCAGTGTTTCTTTGCCTTGATGGCAACGGCGGCGATGGTGGCTTCTGTTTAGGGGGGTATTTCCACGCTTGTTGACCCCAGACGACTGGGTAGTCCGGGAAACCGTGGCTGGCATAGCGAAAGTTATGTCGGCCACGGTTTTGTCGTTACGGCACAAGTGCGAGCGATGAAGATGACAAGAAATCTGCTTCTGAATGATCGTGCGTGACGAGGACCGATGTCATTGAAGAGGATTGCAGGATTGACTTCACCTGATGCATTAATGCATCGCGTATTTCATCGTCTAGCCCATTGAAGGGTTCATCTAAAAGGAGAATCCTTGGTGATGGGGCAAGTGACCTCGCGAGGGCAATTCGTCGTGATTCGCCTCCAGAAAGTGTTTGAATCTCGCGCAGAGAAAAATTAGGAAGGCCAACCAACTCCAGCAACTCTTCCACGCGGTCAGAGGTTTCTCTCGGTGAGGTACCCCGCATACGCAATCCGAATGCAATGTTCTGTGAAACCGTGAGATGCGGGAATAAATCGTTCGACTGAGTCACCATGCCGATACCGCGCTTATGGGTGGGTAACTGCGTGATGTCACGATCATCAATAAAAATTGCACCCTCAGCAATTCGCACAAGGCCGCATATCGCCTGCAACACAGTGCTCTTTCCAACTCCCGATGGTCCTGTGATGGCCAACGTGGTGGCGGTGGGTACTTCAAATGACAGATCAGAGATGATTGGCGCTCCTGCATAGGACACGGAGAGTTTTGAAACTTTAAGCACGACTAGTTACCCCCACGGTGAGAACAATAAGGAGCGAAGCCAATACATACCCCGACTGTTGGGTTAGTGCACCGGGACGGCCGAGCAATTGTGAAATCGTCATAGTCACAGTGGTGGAATTGGATCGCGTCAGAAATGAAGTGACCCCAAATTCGCCTAATGAGATTGCAGCCGAGATACCAACACTGCGCAGCAGTGCAGGGCGAAGAAGCGCAATGTCTATTCGCAACCAGGTGTGCCACGGTGATGAACCCAATAGTGCTGCTCCTGCGCGAAGTGATGGTGGGATTGCCTGTACTGCTGGCTCCAGTATGCGAATGGCAACGGGTAGAGCAATGAGGGCATGAATAACTGGAATGAGCCATGTGTGACTCCGCCATGCAAACGGATCTGTGTTGTATGTGATGACAATCCCAAGACCGAGAGTCGCTGCGGATACAACGAGTGGTAACGAGGTAACAAAGCGAAGTATGCGATGTTGCTCTGCATAGTGAAACCATTGACGCCCCATTTGTTGTGCAGCAATAAGTGCAAGAGACACGGCCAAGATGGCTGTTGCAAGTGAGAACAGGAGTGATGTGACGATCACTCTCCACGTTGAGACAGTGAGTTGGGGCAATGTTCCACCGAACACTGTGGTCCACGCGTGAAATGAAATATGACCTCGATATGAAACGGAACGTATCAACGTGGCTACAAGCGGAAGAGCCACAATAATGACCGGGACAACAACCGAGACCAGAACAATCCAGCGACCACGCGGTTTCGTATGCAGCGGTATTGGTGCCGAACTCACATGTGTGGAAGTTGTCTGCAGCAGTGATGGCCGTGAGATTTGGAAGACCAACAACACCACAATCATTTGAAGAACAGCAAGAGTGATAGCAACATCGGTGTTTCCTAATCGAACCGACTGCGTGAATATCTCTGTCTCAATGGTTCGCCGCGAAAAGCCGCCAACGATTGAAATGACTCCGAAGGATGTGAAGCAATATGCGAACACAAGTGCAGCAGCAGAGTTAACTGCACTGCGTATGTTGGGCCACACAATGTGGGTAAAGGTTTGCCATGGTGACGCACCTAACGTTGCGGCGGATTGTTCGTATCTAGGGTTCAAGAGGGCCCAACGAGGACTCACTATCCGTAAAACAACTGCCACATTAAATACAACATGCGCCCAGAGGATTGAAACAACGCCTGTGCGTTGAGATATCGCAAGTACGCCGGCCGCCACAACAATGGAAGGCAATACAAATGGTGTTGTCAGTAGTCCACGACATAAGCGTGCGCCAGGAAATTGAAAACGTGAGAGTGCCCAGGTGGCAGGTATGGCAAAGATCATTGTGGCAAGAACAGACAACACCGCTTGCCACAGGGAGAACCAGAGAATACGAAGCATTGAAGGGTCTGAAAGTACGTCGCGAGTGTTGCTCACACTGAAGAATGTGTCAACAGTGTTGAGAAATGGCAGAACAAGAAAGACGGCAACGAATCCCACGGGAAGAAACGAAAGCAGTCGTCGAGCGGTCATAGCAGTATCGCTCTCCACTCGTTCAGCCACTTCTCACGATTTAGTTCAATATCTTGTGGGCTAACTGTGAGTGGGTCTTTCGCACGCAGGGCGAACTTCACAAACAAATCCGGGAGCACAGCTTCCTGGTTCACCGGAAAGACAAACAGTGAGAGTGGCATTGACTCTTGGAATTTTTTGCCCAAGAGGTACATAACCAATGCTTCTGCAGCAACAGAGTTCGTGGTTCCACGCAGAATGCCGACGTATTCGGTTTGTCGGAAACATGTTGACTCAATAACAGACGTAGTTGGTTCCGTTAATGGGTTAGACGGATCTGCATACAGAACTTCGGCTGGTGGGCTCGAGCCATAGCTGACTACAAGTGGGTATTTGCCATTGCCTGAACTTCCAGAGAAATCAACGGTGTAAGCAGTTGTCCAGTCAGGAGCAATATGAACATGGCCCTTCAATGCTTCCCAGAATGCTCGCCACTTACCTTCACCGAAGTGAGCGATTGTTCCGAGCAAGAAACCAAGACCAGGGGATGAAGCAACTGGATCTTGTGTTACCAACAAACCTCGATACTGAGGAAGCACTAAGTCTTCTAGGCGAGTAGGTATGGGGATATCGCTACTTGCAAACCACTCTTTGTCGGCGTTGATACAGATATCGCCGGTGTTGACTGGTTCGTAACTTGTAAGCAGAGAGGCTTGTTCAGCTCTTGACAACATGGTGTTATCCACGCCCCACAGCACGTCACCTTCGGGATTTCCGGCTGTGAGAATTGCTTTGGAAACGAGGACTCCGGAATCACCACCTGTGACGACTTTGACCGTGATACCAGTGTCGTTCGTGAATTCGTCAAAAATTCCTTCTTCAGGTGTGAATGCGTCGTACGCCAAGAGGGTGACAGTTGCTGGCTTCTTCTCGACATTCTCTGATGTGGAAGAAGTGCATGCTGCAAGTGATGCCACAGCGACAATGAATACAGATAGTCGTTTCATAGATTTCCTCCGAGGAAAAAGGGTTGGATGATTGCTACTGCACCATGGGAGACAGTGACAGAAACATTTGAGTTGGTAGCTGTGTTGCTCACTCCACGTGAAGCAAATGCTTGAAGTTCTTCGTTAGATAAATTCCATTGCAAACCAGTTGTGGAAATCACGCATGACCCGCCAAGGGGAATGAGCGAGATTGTGTCGTTAACAGAAACCGACAAATTCGCTGGTACGTCGGGTCGTGCAAAACATATGCGTGCGTTACCTATGTACAGAGCGCAATGTGTGGCCGCAAGTGAATGAACCATTCCCAGTAGATGATCGAATCGATCGCCTCCACCAGATACCACCGTGATGTTGGTGATTCCGCGTTGCATTGCAACCGAGACAGCAATCTCGGTGTCGGTTTCATCTTTGGCCGCGTCGAATGTGTGGATGTCTACGTTGCGTGCTTGAGCGTCGGCAACATCAGACGCTGCAATGGAATCCATGTCGCCCACGAGGATATGTGGCTGCATGCCAAGTGATTGAGCATGGCCGTAACCAGAATCCGCCGCGATGACAAGTGCATCCCCAATGAGATGCTCTAATACTCTCGCATTGGGTGGATCGCCACCAGTAAATATGACTGCGTGCGTAAACGCCATGTTGTTTCCCTCCGCTGGCATTACCCAGATCAGGTTCTCGGGTCGGCCACCGCAGTGACCCTCTCAGCCCGCTGATCGCGCGAGCTCCCCATAAGTTGTAAGTGAAGTTTATACGGATTGTTGAGCCATGGCGCATTCACGGTTGCCTTACGGCTTCTTTGATGTATGCGTCTAAGTTGTGTTGAAGGTAGGGCAGCGTATGGATTCGCTGAGAGGAGAAGATCATGGGCTCATTAGACGGTCGAATTGCACTCGTCACCGGAGGCGGTCGGGGAATTGGTAAGGCAATTTCTCTTGCGTTAGCAAACGAAGGGGCAACAGTTGCCATCAACTATCGGCGTGACAAAGAATCTGCCGAAATCACTCAACGTGAAATTCTTGATGCGGGTGGAATCGCAACAATTCATCAAGGCTCAAACGACATCCCCGAGGAAAACGTGGCCTTGGTAAAAGATGTGTTGTCTGTGCATGGTGGCATTGACATTGCAGTTCTCAACGGTGGTGTTGCGTCAAAAGGCAGAAGCGTGGCTGATACCGAAGCAGAAGAATTGTGGAATCTGGTGGCAACACACGCTCTGGGACCACATCAACTGTGTCGGGCCCTCATTCCATCGATGCGTGCACGTGGTCGCGGCGACATCGTGTTCATCTCTTCGGTAGCCACATCTGGAATGTCTGCAAATGGCGCTCCGTACAACATGGGCAAAGCAGCGATGGAAGCACTGGCGCTTACTTTGGCAAAGGAAGAACGGCCACACGGGATTCGTGTCAACATCGTGGCTCCTGGCCTCGTGGAGACAGATATGGGTGTGCGTCTTGCACGCGCCATGACCGGGCGACGAGAGATGGAGGATCTGAGGTCTATGGATGACGCTGCTCCATTTGGACGCGTGTGCCAGCCAGAAGACATTGCGGCAGCAGTGTTGTGGTTCTGCTCACCGTCGGCTTCATACATCACGGGTCAACGTATTCAGGTCGATGGTGGCGGGTCAACGCTTCGGGTGGGTCAATAACTGCTCGGAGAGCCAGTTTCGGCTATTCGGCGCACCTAATACTCGGTAGCCTTCACAGTGTGAGTCCTCTTGCCCCCCAAAACACAGACACCATTATCGAAATCACTGATGAAGCACTTGTGCAACTGAAGTTGTTGCGAGATGAAGAACCAGAAAAAGAACGTTTGGGTCTTCGCCTTGAAGTGATGGCGAATCCAGGTGAAGAATTTCAATACGACTTGTCATTCGACATCGTGACGCAAGCTGCATTCTCTGACGAAGTGCGCACAATTAATGGCCTCAAGGTCATCATTCCATTGCCGTCGTTTGAACACATCAACGGAGCCACTCTTGACTATTCAGAGCGTCAAGGATTAATTATTCGCAATCCAAACAAGCCACCTGCACCAATGATCGAGGGTCTTGTAAATGACGATGCATTCTCAGCTTCTATCGAGGCAGTCATTGCAACCGATGTAAACCCAGCGCTTGCTGCACATGGCGGCTTTGTCACCTTCGTTGGACATGACACTGAAGGCATTGCGTATCTCACCATGGGTGGTGGTTGTCACGGTTGTTCAATGAGCAAAATGACAATGTTGGACGGTGTACAGACAACTCTTGTTGAACAAGTTCCTGGCGTTGTAAAAGTTCGCGACATTACAGACCACGCAAGTGGTGCGAATCCGTACTACAGCTAAAGGTAGACATGCAGATCTCTCAATTGTGGACATACCCCGTGAAGTCCATGGTGGGTGTTACTGCTGAGTCTGTTGAACTTTCGTCGCTTGGCATCGTGGGTGATCGTCATTGGGCGATTCGCGATAATGAACGCGGTGGCATTCGTGGCGCAAAGAAAATTGGTGAACTCATGCAGTTCAGCGCACGCCCCGTCAATGACGGGTCACATCATGTAGCAATTACTTTTCCTGATGGCTCTGAAGTTCTCAGTAGCGCACCAAACATTTCGCAATTGTTGAGCGACGCCTTGCATCGATCCGTCACTTTGGAGTCATTGCCTACCGATGGTTCGTTAGAGCATTTTCGTCGTGGTCCTGCAGACTCATCTGATGTTATGGAAGAACTTCGCGGCATCTTTGGGCGCGAAGTAGAAGAGCCGCTGCCAGATTTCAGTGCGTTTCCTCCAGAGGTTGCAGAGTTTGAGTCGCCTCCTGGTACGCATCATGATTGTTGGCCATTGCTCGTGATGACAACATCTGCACTTCAGGCCCTTTCTGATGCTGTGCCTGAGTCTCACATCGATGTTCTGCGCTTTCGACCGAGCATTGTGATTCAGACAGACAATGGGGCCGGCCATATTGAGTTTTCATGGAAAGGCACGACTGCCACATTGGGAACAGCAGTGGTCGAATTTCTTGATCCGTGTCCGCGCTGCATCATGATTACCCGCAAGGTCAATGACGAACTACCTGAAGACCGTGCAATTCTGCGTCACGTTGTTCGCGACCTCAACCAGGCCGTTGGCGTATACGCACGAATCATTACGCCTGGTCGTGTTGCTTTGGGTGACACTCTCACGTTTCATTAGCGCTGGCTCTCGGAAGGTACACCCGAGTCGTAGGGTGCGTGTATGGGAATTTTTAGTGCCATTAAGCAACGTGCAGCCAACAAGGCATTAGCAAAAGCAAATCAGCAGTATGGGCAAGAGTTAGCAAATTGGACCAAGGACTCAGCCGCAATCGAAGAGATGCTCACAATCGCTCTTGATTGCGCAACTGGAAAAGCAAGAGAACATTTCGTCGACAACGATGATTTCGGATTCATGCTGAAAGCCGATGAGTTTGCCATGGCGCACTTGCAAGGGGTCATGTATCTCGAAGTTGTGAAGGCACCTACGAGCTACAGCGGCGGATACGGGGGCGTGTCATTTCCGCTTTTTGGTCGGGTGCGAATAAACACGGGACGCACAGGTGGTCAGATAACTCCAGGTGAAGAATCCATTGATGTCACCGATTCAGGCAATGCACTCATTTCAAACAAGCGAATTATGTTTGCTGGAACAAAGCGCACTCATGAATGGAAATTCGACAAGATGATGAACTGTTCGCATATGGATGGCGGCATGACCATTTTTGCAATGAGCACTGGTAAACCTGCCGGACTTGGCTATGGCGACGGATCCGCTACTGAAGTGCAATTTCGCATAGAACTTGCAGCAGCGATGGCGCTGGGAACTCTTGAACGATACGAAAGTGAGTTGCTAGCTGAGAAGGCTCAGTTGGAAACGGCCAAACCTGTTGCGCCAGCACCAATAGCTACTGCATAGCTACAGATTTACTTAGCGGCGCTTGCCTTGCTGTTTAGCTTTGGCAGCTTTTTCTTCAGCCTTGCGCGCTTTACGTGCTTCACGTTTTGCGGCTTGTGCTGCTTCGTCTACTTCACGTAATGCGGTGACTGGTGCAGGCCCAGATGGTGCAAACCGTTCGTCGCTTGCAACAAGCTGACGGAACCCTTTGAGTGAACGTGAATACTGAATGACCATCAGACGTACTGCGTCAAGACCGTATTCGGTGATTGCTTCTGGAAGTACTGCATGTAGTTCTTCGAGAGTGGGGTCCTCAGATGATTCACCCAATTTGTCGATTGTCCACTGTGTGCATGGTTCAGCAAGAACAACTCCGGCGTCATGTGCCACGCGACGTTTGGCAATTCCATTGCGCACTTCAACACCGAGTGATGTCGGATTTTCGTATGCGTCTGCTGGCAGGCCAACAATCTGTGCAAAACCATCACGAAGGTCGCCTTCAAGCGCGAGTGCAAGAGTTCCAAGAGCAGAGTCGTCAAGGTTGTCGAATGCTGCTGTGTAGCGGCGGTCAAGTAGGAAGCGATCTTTGTCGTCGTTCATCGTGGGCCTTTCAGGGGTACCGCACGAGGTTATTGCCTGAAAGGGTCACCGCGACAATGCTTGGAGTTCACGAACGTAGGCGTCGAGCCCAGTACCCGTTCGAATACTGGGAAGAGAGCCCCCAACGCCCAGGCTTGAGCGCCACGTAACAGCCCATTTGATTGCCATTCGTGCACGAAACGTGGTGCGAGAGCGAGTACGAGAACTGTGGTCGTAGGTGTACATGCATGGAGAGTCAGCAGTGTCTCCAAGCGAGGTCGTCCATGGGCGTCCTGGCCCCGCGCATGAAACGGTGTCGTTCCCGTCACCGGGTGAATACATGAGGGTCTTTGGAGTTGCTGTAGTTGTCACGCTGATGGGGCCAGCAGATGTGGGTATGTATGCAGTAACACTGATGGGTTTCCAGATACTTCGTGGAACCCAGAACCACGTTCCAACATTCACCACCATCTTGTCTGCGGGAGGTGCTGTCTTTGCGAGCAACATGTTCACCAATCGCGACACACGATTTTTGGCGTGCTCAGCAATACGAGGTGATACTGAATCTGCAATCCAGTGATACGAACTTGTGGTGGGGCCGCACACACGGGCGTACAGCGTCTCTAACACTCCGTTGCGGTTTCGTATCACGATGGCTCCCGTGCGTGGTCCAGGAGTCGGCGTGATGCTTGTGACGACGCGCCACGAGCATTGTTCGCCAGTGCCAGCAGTTGGCGGTGCGTCGTAGCGCACCATGGCTTCAATGCTGTCTCCCACGGTGGAGCCGCTGCCCTCTCCGGCCGCCATCGCAACGGGAGGTCGCGATATGAAACCTGCGAATCCGCTGAGGAGAAGGCTGGTGGCGACGGCGAGTGGGAGAGCGCGTAGGTGCCGGTTCATATCACTACTTTCATGAAGGAAATGGGGTCAGGAGTCTGACGAATGCTGCGCAAAATGTGCAGTCAGGAGGGGTTATCTGGGCGACGAGTAATGAATATGTGTACGCCGATAGCATGTCTAGACCCCGAAAACGGGTCGTCAGCGTGGAAAGCGAATTGGTGTCTATGACCCAGCAGCACCCAGAGTTGCAAGAGGAGCAGGACTACATCCTGCACGCGTACGAGTGCCTGGAAGCTAGCCGTACCGGCGCGATGAAGATTCGTGAACTCACGTCGTCTGGGCCTGGTGGCACGTTTCAAGCGCGCCTCGAACGCAACGTATTTGACGAAAATTTGGTGCATCGACTTGAACAATTAGAACTTGGTAACGCCGCACTTGTGTTTGGGCGCATCGATCGTCATAAAGATGACGTTGAGGGAATCGAGAGCTTCCACATTGGCCGTCTTGCAGTTGCCGATGCACAGCGTGAACCAGTTGTTGTGGACTGGCGTGCACCTGTTGCCGAGCCGTTTTATCGCGCCACCGGTCGAGACCCGATGAGTTTGTTGCGCCGTCGACATTTTGTTGTTGATGGTCCAACATTGCTTGCACTTGAAGATGAACTTTTTGGAGAAGGACACCTAGGGGTTGGTCAAGATGACGGACTCAGTGACGACCCGCGTCAAGGTTTGCGTGGCTACAGCACGTTGCTCACAGCGCTAGGTCGTAGTCGTACTGGTCAGCTTGGCGACATCGTTGCAACTATTCAGTCAGAACAAGACGAAATCATTCGTTCACCGCAAGCAGGAGTTCTTGTGGTGCAAGGTGGACCAGGTACAGGAAAGACAGTTGTTGCACTGCACCGCGCTGCGTACTTGTTGTACACGCATCGATTCCCACTTGAAGATCAAGGTGTTCTTGTTATTGGGCCGAACCGTGTGTTCCTTCGCTATATCGAACGCGTGCTTCCATCATTAGGTGAAGCTGGTGTGCAGCAAGTCATCTTGGCTGATCTTGTTCCCGATGTTCAGTTCGGTGGTCGTGATACATCTGAAGTTGCGCGAGTCAAAGGCATCAAGAAAATGTCAAAGGTCATCGACAAAGCAATTTCAGATCGTGAGCGCCCACTTCGTGAAGACGTAGTGCTGCCGTTTGGTACGGGCTTTATTCGTTTGCGTGCCGAAGAATCTCTCAGCATCGTAAAGGCTGCTCGCCGTCGTTATCACCGCCATAATCAAGCACGACGTTTTGTTGAAAACGAAGTATGGGAATCAATGGCTGCAACAGTGCGCAGCGGAGCAGATGCCGAAGATGTTCGCGAAAAGTTGCGCGGCACGCCAGAGATGCGCGCGGCATTTGAACGCATGTGGCCACTGCTGACTCCTGCGCAATTGCTACACGATTTGTTTGGTTCAAAGGCATTGCTCAAGCTGGCTTCGTCGGGAATTCTTCCTGAAGCCGATTACCTCGCTTTGTATCGCGCACGTTCAGAATCTGTTGAAGACGTGCGGTGGTCAACAGCCGATGCAGCACTGCTCGACGAAGCTCGATTCCTATTGGGTCCTCGTCCTCGTCGCAATGGCAAAGTGGATGAGAAAGATGAAATCCGCACCTACGGGCACATTGTTGTCGACGAAGTGCAAGATCTCACGCCTATGCAATTGCGCATGGTCACTCGTCGCTCCTTGAGTGGTTCAATGACAGTGGTGGGCGATATTGCTCAAGCCACCGGACCGCTTGCGCCGAACAACTGGGACGATGTTCTCGCACACCTACCATCGCGTAAAACACCACGAGTGGTTGGCCTTTCTGTTGGGTATCGCATTCCGTCTCAGATCATGGATCTTGCAGACAAAGTGATGCATGTTGCAACGCCAGGTTTGCGTTCGCCGCGCAGTGTGCGCGATGGTGACGAAGTGCCACTGATCTTGCCTGTCGCAACACATGAGGAATTGTTGGCAACTGCAGCACGGCGCGCAGCAGAACTGGTGCAGCGTGAAGATGCAGGTCGTGCAGCAATCATTTGCCCAGACGACCTAGTGAACGACATGTCAGCAGCACTCGATGCTGCGTCGTTGCCACACGGTCGCGCACAAGCTGCTGGCTTGGATCAAGGTTTGTCAATCGTGCCAGCGTCATTGGCGAAAGGCCTTGAGTTAGACGATGTGATTGTGGTGGAGCCAACAGCCATCGTTGCCGACGATGCTCAAGGCTTGCGTTTGCTGTACGTGACTCTTACGCGTTCAACACGCAGCCTCACAGTGGTGCATGCGGTGCCATTGCCAGACGCAATGCTGTAAATCACTTATTCAGTAGTTGCGGAACGCTCTCAAGCATCAGAGTTGTAAATCGAACAGCTTTGTCTGCGTCGGCGGGACGCTTACGCTCGGCTGCCGTGTGAAAGAGGTCCACGATGCGCTTTACATCTTCTGCAATATCGATTTTTGATTCAAGAATTTGCGGCTCTATCGCAACCCAAATGGCGTCGGCTCGCGCCACGATGAGCGCAGCTTCCGAAGTTTTTCCATCGACTACTAATTGACCAAGACCAGTGGCCTCCGTATGCAATTGCGTGAGCAGTGATTCGATATCGCCGATGGGAGCAGGAAGTGTGGTTGTGGTGGTGACAACGGGGATTGTTGATTGGGTAGAACCCACAATTTCAGTGGCACATGCACTGAATGAAGTTGCACAAACTATGAGAAAGACATATCGCGCAAGAGTTTTCATATAGCAATGTGCCTTATATGGTGACGAGCATGCGCGTTGTGGCAAATGCATCAACATCGATCTCGTGACCGTCGACCTCAACGGTCATTTCACCAAGACGTGAGTTACGACGAACAGTTCCGTGTGACCCTGGTACGAGATGAGATTTTTCTAAGAACTCGAGCATTCCGGGAGTGAATTCCAATTCCTCTGGAATACGTGACACGGTGAATTCTTGACCAGAAGAAAGTTCTGATAAACGAACTGCTGCAGGTGGTTCATAGTTCGTGCCTGGGATGGGGTTTCCGTGCGGGCAAGTAGTGGGGTCTCCAAGAACACGCGCCATTGCAGTTTCGACCGCTTCTGACATGACATGTTCCCAGCGGCCTGCTTCTTGGTGAGCAAGTGACCATGAGAGTCCGAGAACATCTGTCATGAAGCGTTCGGCAATTCGATGACGGCGCACAACGCGCACTGCAATTTCTTCTCCGATGTCAGTGAGAGAAATCTTGCCACCTACGACCAAGATGATTTTCTCTTCGGCCATGCGTTTGATCATTTCCGAAACAGACGGACGCGAGACGCGAAGCCGCTCGGCTATTCGAGCTTGAATAATGTCAACGTCATCTTCGCGAAGGTCAAAAATACATTCGCAGTACTCTTCGAAGGCTGGATGGTGTTCACCAGGGTTTGGCATAGTGTCAGCCTACTCCTCGGTGACTCAGAGGGGTTTCGTCAGTTGATTGGCGCTGTGCGAGTTTGGCCAACTGAGCGCAACCCGCCCCAGGCAAGTTCAGCAACAGCTCGGCCCAATGCCTCTGGTTCAAAATCACGACCGTGACGAATGACCTGACGACTAACGGTCTCTGCCATTCCAACTAGTCCCACTGCGAATGTGATTTGGTCCTCTTTGGATACATCTGCAGCAATGAACGGCGCAATGGCACGAGCAGCAGCATCTTCGAACTCGCTCACAATGTCAGCAAATTCTTCGTCAACGCGAGCAGAACTTTCGAAGAGCAACGAGAAGGCTTCTCGATTGTGTGCCACCCATGTGAAGTAAGCAATCATGCCGCGTTCAGTTTGTAAACGCGGTTCGCCGGCCGCAGCAACAGCGGTGGTAACTGCCTGCACGAGGTCTGCACCAACATGGTGGAGTAGTTCTAGATACAACGCACGCTTCGAATCAAAGTATTGGTACACCACAGGTTTTGTCATTGATAGTGCATCGGCAATGTCATTCATCGATGTGTTGTGATATCCAGACGTAGAAAATGCCGTCAGTGCAACTTCAAGAATTTGTGAGCGACGAAGAGCAGATGCAGATGACATATTTCTAGAGACCGTTTTCACGATCTTCGCGCTCGGCTGCTTTTACCGCGTAACCAATCACAATCGAAGGAGCAAGCAAGATGGAGCCGATGATGATGCACACCGTCACGGCAGTAACAAGCGGCCCCTTGAATCCGAGAGCGAATGCCATCAGAAAACAACCAATTGCAACCGCCCAGAACAAGTAGCCGATGCGATTTGCTAACAAGTTGTACTTTGCGATGCGGGCGCGTTTAACGCGGACCGCGTCGTTCTGGTGCTCAGACATAAGAACGATGGTAGGGGCTAGTGCGGTCTCTTTGCTATTGGCCTACAAATTGCTGGGAAGGATCCGAGTGATCTGGGTAAAGAACACAAAAAGAGTGGGCAAGAAAACTACGACCGCCAGTGGGTAGAAGAGAAATGGTCGGTGATAACGACGCACAAGTCGAGGGGTGCCCATAACGATGACAGTTAGTGCAATGAATAAGGCGAGAATCGCTGGCCACGTTGAAACATCATGAAACCATCCTTGACTCAATGGGGGTACTTCTTCGGGTGTTGCAATCACTGCGGGCTGAAGGGGTGGGGCTGCTGCAACAATTTCTGCTGTGACGATGAGACGATTCGTTGAGGTCCATTTCGGATGACAAGTAATCAACGTCAGTGTGGTTCGCGTTGGGTCAACAGTGGTAGCAACTTCGACCGCAGTTGCTGGAACAATCGTTGGGTCCCCATACGCGATGTAAGTAAAGGTTCCTTCCGCGGTAGTGACTTCGATTTTGTCGCCCTCTTTGACTTCATTCAGTTTTTCGAACGGAGCGCCAAACGTCGTTCGGTGGCCAGAGATCGCGAGATTGCCAGGATGTCCGGGCAGAGGTGAGCCGGGGAAAATTCCAGGTCCCTTTTCTAGATTTTTGTAGTCCACTCCCACCACAATCATTTTTGAAAGACCGATGGACTCGATGCTGAGTTTTCCTGCGACTTCTCCATATTTAGGAATCACAAACTGTGGAGTAGGGGCGCGACGCGCTTCAAACGTTTTTTCGAGTGATTTTTGGGCACGGAGCTCCATGATTCCTGTTCCCCATAGTTGATACCCCGTGAACAGAAGTAAAAGCAGTCCTGTTGAGAGACAGATTCGTCCAATGACATCAAGGCTGCGGTTCCAGCGTGGTCTTGATGGGTGGGATGACATAGCCATCACGCTAATGGTCGCGTTGGTTGTTCTGTGGGGAGGTCACTAGCGTGAGGAGGGCATGGACTCGGTGATCGAACTAAATGATGTCGTTGCCGTTCTCGGTCAATTTCCCGCTTTAGCTGGTGCAAATCTGCAGGTATCTCGTGGGGAGATAGTTCTTCTGCAAGGCCCCAATGGTGCGGGAAAAACTTCAATTCTTCGAGTGTGTGCCGGCTTGCTTCCCATTGAACGCGGGTCGGGACGCGTGCTGGGAATCGATCTTGTTGCTCAGCGTGACGAGGTGCGTTCGAGAGTTGGTCTACTCGGTCATTCAAACGGCTTGTATCTCGACCTCACCGTGGAACAGAACGTTCGCTTTTGGGCATCAATGGTGAACGCAACAGAAGAAGAAATAGTTCG
>DAISXE010000017.1:1289-4328 GCA_036826015.1 Ilumatobacteraceae bacterium | reverse complement strand
CACGAGATGGAGCGCGCATCCGCACTTGCAACTCGCGTGGTCACCGTTGATGGCGGGGGCGTGCAATGAGTTCTGTGAAATCGCGTCGAACCATTGCTGTGGCTGTAGCGCGCAAAGATTTGTCGATCGAGTGGAATAGTCGCATTCTCACGAATCAAGTTGCACCTTTTGCGGCCATTGTGATGGTGATGTTTGCGTTTGCACTAGACAACGAAGGCATCTTGCAACGCGTGGCACCAGGCTTAATGTGGCTTGCAACATTGTTCAGCATGTTGATAGTCGTTCAGCGCTCATTCACCGTTGAATCGGCCGACGGTGCTCTCGATGCGTTGCGTGTTGCGGGTGTAGACACCGGGGCGATTTTTGTTGGAAAGTCGCTTGCGTTGATGGTGCAGTTGTTTGTCTTAGAGATTCTTCTTCTGGCTACAGCCGTTGTGTTGTACGGGGTTGAAATGACCGCCGTGGGTCTCCTTGAGGCATTCGTCACCATGGTGGTGGCTACTGCGGGACTCGGTTGCGTAGGTACCCTGTACGGAGGTCTTGCGGCTGGTGCCAAAGGGCGAGAGACTCTTCTTCCGCTTCTTTTGTTGCCTGTCGTAGCGCCTGTCCTTATTGGTGCTACCCGCGCCACGGAGGCAGCGTTTGGCAGTGGCGGAACCGCCGTGTCCGAGGGGTGGCCATGGATTGGTCTCCTCGCGGTGTTTGCGGTGATTTTTGCTGTTGCTGGAACTGTTGCTTTCGGACCGTTGGTAGATGAATAAGGTCCGATTTTTCTCATCCGCTGTAGGCGGTCAGACTTAATGAAGTGGAAGTGAACATGACCCCGAACTCGGGCACCGGAACTTCTGCCACACGTCGACTGGGCGTGCTGGTGATTGTGCTTGTGATTTCGCTCGCACTGTTTGGTTTGCAATTCTCTGCCGAAGACGTTGTACAAGGCAGCACTGTTCGCATCATGTACGTGCACGTTCCGTCTATCTGGACTGCATATATTGCTTTCTTTCTGACGGCAGTGTGCTCCGGCGTGTATCTATCGCGCCGTCAACGATCACTTGCATGGGATCGCGTCGCTGGTGCGTCGGCTGAAATTGGCGTGTTGTTCGTTGCTGTTTCATTAGTGACAGGCAGCTTGTGGGGCAGATTGACATGGGGAACATATTGGGTGTGGGATGCGCGTCTCACCAGTACTGCGTTCCTATTCATTACATATGTTGGGTATTTGGCTGTACGTCGCCTCGACGGGACGCATCGTCAACGCGCACGCAGATCTTCTGTCATGGCGTTGTTGGCCGTCCTTGAAATCCCACTCGTGCATTTCAGTGTGAATTTGTGGCGATCATTGCATCAAGATGCGTCTGTTGCCGACCCGAATGCAAAAGTCAAACTTGATGGCCTCATGTTGTTCTCGTTATTCCTTGGTCTTGTCACGTTTACGTTGTTGTTTGTATGGCTAGTTCTTCACCGTCAACGCACCATGTTGTTGGAAGATTCATTTGCCGACCGCGGACTCGACGTTGCAATCGCTGAACGTCGAAATGAAGCAGGAGTGCAATAGCTATGGATCATGCAGCATTTATTTTGGGTTCGTGGATTGGAACCGCTGTTGCAGTTATTGCATACGCAGCGTGGGTATTGCGTCGTGGTCGTGCGCTGTCGAAGCACGCGAGTACTGAGGAAAAACCGTGGACCTAACACCACGCACAAATGACGAAAGCTCAGTTGCTTCCAAGAAGAAACGACGCTGGATACCTATTGTCATGGTTGTCGCCGCAATGAGTGCTGGCGGAGTGGTGGTGACGAAGTTTTTGACAAGCGCAATTGACTATTACTGCAACGTTGACGAAGTGGGTTCGCGGCCTGGTTGTGAGGGTGATCGCCGATTGCGGGTACAAGGAATTGTGGAAGAGGGATCAGTGCAGCAACAAGACGGTGGCACATCCTTTGTCATGGTGTTCAATCTTGAGAAAATCAAAGTTGTATACGCCGGTGACCCTGGCGGCGTGTTCCAAGAATGTATTCCGGTGGTAGCTCATGGTCGCGTAATCGATGGAACTTTTGAAAGTGATCGCATCGAAGTTAAGCACTCCAATAGTTATGTGGAGAAAAATAAGACGCGTTTAGATACAGCTAATGAAGAGGCAGCAGCATGCTCAGTGTTGGAGGGCTAAGCGGCCCTATTGGCCGTGCCTGTTTATTAGTTGGCATCATCGGCGCATTCTTCGGGCTGTTTGCTGCAGTGTCGGGCACGCGACAGTCTGACGAAAAGGTCATGCGTCTCGTTCCGCGCTTTGCCTATCTTTCGTGTGCGGCAGCCATTGCTGCGTTCGCAGCAATGGAATGGGGAATGATCACGCGTGATTTCTCACTTGCATATGTACAAAAAGTGGGCTCGTACAGCACCCCTGCGTTGTATAACTTCACAGCAGTGTGGAGCGCACTAGAAGGTTCCATCTTGCTGTGGCTACTCGTGCTCGCATGTCTCACTGTGGGCATCGTGGTGAAGTATCGCACTCGACTGAACGACCCGATGGTGGGCTGGGCATTAGCAACCATGAACATTGTCATGTTGTTCTTCTTTGTGCTCACGCTGGGACCAGCGAACCCATTCAAATTGGGTGCGCCTGGCGTACTTGACGGACCAGGGCCAAACCCGTTGTTGCAAAACCACATCTTGGTGGTGTTTCATCCGCCCATTTTGTATTTGGGGTATGTAGGCATGACCGTGCCTTTTGCATTTGCAATTGGTGCACTCATTACTGGTCGTGTTGGAGAAGGTTGGCTCGTAGAAACTCGTAGATGGGCATTGTTTTCCTGGGGCTTTCTCACGTTCGGCATCATCTTGGGTTCGTGGTGGAGCTATGAGGTGTTGGGCTGGAGCGGCGTGTGGGCGTGGGACCCAGTGGAGAACGCATCGTTCATCCCGTGGCTAACAGCTACTGCCTACATTCACTCGGTTCTCGTGCAAGAGCGTCGCGGCATGTTGCGTGTGTGGAACTTGTCGTTATTGATTTCCACTTTCAGTCTCACAATTCTTGGAAC
>DAISXE010000017.1:0-1189 GCA_036826015.1 Ilumatobacteraceae bacterium | reverse complement strand
CGAATTGCTGTCGCAACGTTTGTTCTGGCCGGCGTGGGCAGGCATTGCTGCGTTGGCGCTCAGTGTTGTGTTGGGCGCTACCGGAATAAATCCATTGCTCACATTTACTCTTGGTGGTTTTGCTGGCGGTGCGGCACTTCGCCAGTTGGTATTAGCCACACGTCGACAAGGAATGCGCGGACTTGTGGGTCGTGCCAACGGTGGCATGGTGGTGCACATCGGTGTGATTCTGATTTCTGTGGCGTTGGCCGCATCAAACAGTTACACACACAGCCAGGAACTCACGTTGAAAAAAGGTGTTGTTGCATCATTTGGTGGACACACCTTCGAACTCATGGGGTTTGAACAATCAGCCGATGATCGTCGTTCGGTGATGTCTGCGGTTGTGAAGGTAGATGGCGGACAGAGTTATGCGCCGGCCATCAGTAAATTCACTTCGATGGGAATGAACATCGGTACCCCATCAGTGAAATCAACGTTGACAAAAGATATTTACATCACGCTTGAGCCGCCAGTGAAGCCAACAAGCGATTCAGCAAAGATAAAAGTGTTCATCAAGCCAATGATTATGTGGTTGTGGATTGGTGGCGGTCTCATGGGTATCGGCACCTTGCTCTCTGCATTCCCTGGTAGTCGTCGTCGCCCTACAGATCCAACTTCAGCCCCGATTGGCGTGTCGGTATGAGCGCATCGCCTGGCTCGCGCCCTGTTGCGCCGTTCATCGCAGGCGCTGTCGGTACAGTTCTGCTGTTGTTTCTTGTGGTCTTAGCGCTCGCTAAGCCGGGCAAGTCAGATTCTGCGTCGTCTCCGTTACTTGGTGAACCAGCACCCGTTGTGAAGTCCACTACCACCAACAATGAAGCGTTTGACTTGGCTCGTCGTAAAGGCAGTTGGGTTGTACTCAATTTTTTTAATTCAACATGTGTGCCATGTAGACAAGAACATCCTTTGCTTGTTTCTTTTGCCGAAGAACAATCTGTTTCAGAAGATCCAGTTGAGTTATACACCGTGGTGAATGATGACTCTGATGGTGCCGTAAATGCATTCTTCGAAACAAACGGCGGAGATTGGCCAGTTGTACGAGATGATGACGGCTCCATTGCCGTTGCATTTGGTATTGCAAAAGTGCCCGAGTCTTGGGTGATTGATCCGAATGGTTTGGTACGACTCCGCATCTTGGGCGCACTCA
>DAISXE010000016.1:0-22593 GCA_036826015.1 Ilumatobacteraceae bacterium | reverse complement strand
ACTTTCCATGCGCAGTGTGCTTGATTGTCGTACCAAAAATTTCAGCAATCGTTGCGTGAATATCTGTTGAGGTCGTCAACGCATTATTAGTAGACGGCGCAATACCGGGCCAAGACACCAACATCGGAATATGGCCGAGTGGTTTGTATACGGGGAGGCCAGGCTTACCCCACACGTCACGTCCATACACATCGTGGTCACCCAGATAATGACCATGATCCGTGCACAAAATAACCGCGGTGTCATCCCACCCATTTGTGGCATCAAGTGCATCCAGAACTTTGCCGAGCCAATGATCAATCATCGATAACTTGCCGCCGTATTGGGCACGTACCTGACGAGCATCACGCTCTGTCATCACGCCTTCTTTAATGGCATCTACTGCATATGGCGGCCACACCAAGTGCGGGCCTTCCCACGAATCGTCATATCGCATTGCCCATTCTTCTGGAGTATCAAATGGTTCATGTGGGTCAAACTCATCAACAAACAAAAAGAAACGTTCATCTTTAGCGCGATGCACAGGAGCATCTTCAGTTAGCCATCGTGCAGTTGCAGCCATTGTTTTTGGCCCAGGAAAGTCTTCTTCGCTGCGGAAGTAGCCGCGTGAATTGTCATAGTGCGTATGGCCCCGACCAAACGATGGAGCACCCAACCAGGAATCATCGGGTCGTGTTTTCCAAGCATCACTTTCATGACCACGTTGGTAATCCCACGCTGTGAAATCGGTGTGATAATTCTCACCGCCAACTTCAAACAAGTGCGGGTGATCTGTAATGAGTTGAGTCACTACTCCAGCACGGCGCAATGAAGCAGTAATTGGTTCTTCCCACAATTCAATAGAACCCCACGGCTTCCAGAGGAAATCCCAAGCACCAACCAAAATGTCGTGGCGTGCAGGAATACATGGCAACGAACCGGTGTGGTGATTTGTAAATCGAACAGAACGTGCAGCTAAACGATCAAGATTTGGCGTATCAAAATTAGTGCCACCGTATGCACCCATTTCATGGCGATTCAAACTGTCGAGCAACAGCACCACCACATTCTTTGGTGTTGTTGTCATTAGTTCACCCCAATCAAAACTTCGTCAAGCCATTTCATTGTTGTCTCGAACATCACGTCATGGCTTTTTGCCAACAAGTGATCATCACCCGGCATGATGTGCAAATCACCAGAACCTGCGATTGCTCGCACAACTTCACTCGCATCCATCGGCAAGATGGAATCATTATCGCCATGGAACATAAGTAATGGTCTGCCTTGCAAACCACCGGCAACTTCACAACCGGCCGACTGCGTTGCGAAAGTAACTACTCCACTCACCATCTCAGCAAGACCAACCGCAACACGTATGGCAACGGCACCGCCAAAACTATGACCCATGACGACAACATGGTCTGCGCCACTTCCAACTGCAAGTTGCACTGCCGCGGCTGTATCAACACAGCACGAATCCAAATCATTTGGCTTGCGATAACTCAAGCGAATCGAAGGAACTCCGCGCGCAACTAGTGCCTCACCAAGTGCGTGGTACAAGCTGTCACCCGGCCCAAGCATTCCGCCCATTGCCCCGCCCACCATGACAACTGCAACTGGTTTTGCATCGCCGTCGGGCTCATGCCATAAAAGTGACAAAAGTCCTCGCCTTGTGTACATCTCTACGTGGCGAAGATTGGCTCCAATGATTGCTTGCTGACTGGCCATAATGCCAAGCGCATCGAGTGGCGTTTGAGGTGTTTCCTGACCATTCCCACTCTGTGACATGGCATTACCCTAGTTAGTGGATGAGTGTTATGAAGACGCAAGCAGATTCCGTCTCCGATGCGGACTTAGAAGTAGCGATGCGTGTCGGCATCGCTTGGCGTGAATTGAGACGCGGAGCCATGGCAAGCGACGCTCGTGATGTCATATACGGCGTCGGCGGTAGTGCAATTGAACCAGGTCAGATGGATGCGCTCGATTTGCTTGCCACTGTTCCTTCATGTCGAATGAGTGAGCTTGCGGAGTATCTGCATATTGATCCAAGTTCTGCAACTCGTGCCGTGCAGCGACTTATCAAAGACAATTTGGCTGAACATGCAGAACAAGAAGGCGACGGACGAGTTGTTTGTATCGCCATCACTGAGCGAGGCCGGCGTATCCACGGCGACGTTTCTGAACGGCGCCGCAATCTTCTCCTTCGCGTTCTCTCAAATTTTGCTGACGATGAGCGACAACAGTTCGCAGATTTTCTTGAACGCTTTACAGCGTCGATTGACTCTGCAGTGACCGAAACTATTCGTCAGCGACGTCGTCACTAAATGTCTTCCACTATGACAACTCGCGAAGATTTCACACACGACGCAATGCAACACGCACCTCAGTTGTTTTCTACTGCCATGCGCATGGCGCGTAACCGAAGTGACGCAGAAGACCTTGTGCAAGAGACGTTCATCAAAGCGTGGCGTTCATTTGCCACATATCAACAAGGAACAAATCTACGCGCATGGTTGTTTCGTATTATGACGAACACGTACATCAACAAGTACAACGCGCAACAACGTAAACCAACAGAAACGGAACTCGACGATGTCGAGGAACTTTTCTTGTACAAAAGACTCGGTGCAGTTGACCAATCACAATTGAGCCAGTCGGCAGAAGACCAGATGCTGTCACTTTTTACTGACGATGAAGTGAAGAAAGCCCTCGAAGAATTACCTGATCAATTTCGAATTCCGGTGCTGATGTCGGACGTTGAGGGCTTTTCGTACAAGGAAATAGCTGAAATTCTTGAAATTCCTCTAGGTACAGTGATGTCTCGCCTTCATCGGGGAAGAAAATCGATGCAAAAGATGTTGTACGAATATGCGAAAGAGCGAGGCCTCATTAATGAAGCCTTGTTGTCACAGGGAGACGACGAGTAATCGTTGCCGACACGGAGAAGATCAATGGCCAATTGCCAAGAAACCTTGAACGAAATGTATGCCTACCTCGATGCCGAATTGGCAACCGAGCGCGCAACGGAAATCATTGGCCACCTCAAGGTCTGCACCGATTGCCAATCTGCATACGAGTTTCATGCTGAATTCAAGACGATTATTAAGGCGAAGGCCCAAAATGATGAGCTCTCAGAGGGTTTCCTCGATCGTTTGCGCGAATGCTTTGGCGACGATGCCCTCAATGACGCTTAGCCAAGGTTTCCTCAAATCCGTGGCTAGCTGGCTACGATAGAACCATGTTCGCAGCGAATGTTTGGCATTGGTGGATCGGAGTAGTCCTCCTCGTCGCAGGTATCGGAGCAGTGCTCCAAACTGTCGTCGGTTACTTTCTCAAGGTAAGCGCAACGCGCTACCCAAACCGTCGCCAACGTCAAATACAAGGCAAGAAGTAGTCACGCTTCGCGCTCGGTGCCTCCCATGACGGACGGCCCAATTTCCATGCTCACCACCGAGCTTCTTTCACGTTGCACTTTCCCTAGTGCAGGCACGCATGTGCAATGCGCAGTATCTGGTGGTGCCGATTCATTAGCTCTCATGTTGTTGGCTCATGCTGCTGGCCTTCATGTCACGGCTATTCATATAGATCATGGTTTACGACACGATTCATCTCTCGACAAAAACGTCATTCAACCCATTGCTGATTCATTAGGAATCATCGTGCAGATTCACTCTGTTCGCACTGAAGATGGCCCAAACTTGGAAGCGCGCGCTCGCGAAGCCAGATATGGCATTTTTACGCCAGAGACAATGACGGGCCACACTGCAGACGACCAAGCAGAAACTGTCCTTATTAATTTGTTGCGCGGAGCCGGCGCACAAGGTCTCAGCGCAATGCGGCCCGGGTATACGCGTCCCCTCCTTTCATTGCGTCGAAGCGAAACGCATGCACTGTGTGCTGAACACGGCATTACACCAGTCGACGACTACACAAATGCCGACCCTCGCTTTTTGCGCAACCGAGTACGCCATGAATTATTGACTCTCATGACAGACATCTCGCAACGTGACCCCGTTCCCCTTCTTGCTCGAACCGCCGATGTATTGCGCAGCGATAATGAACTCCTTGATGAATTAGCAGCACAGATTGACCCAACCGATGCCCTTGCCTTGGCCGCGGCCCCTGCCCCATTAGCGCGCCGGGCGATTCGCCAATGGCTGGCCCATCCGTACCCCCCAGACCTCGCCACCATCGAAAGGGTGCTCACAGTGGCCCGAGGCGAGGCTTTGGCGTGTGACATTGGGGAAAATCGGCAAATTCGTCGCAGTAAACAGAGGCTCACCCTGCACAACGTGGGGTAACTTGCTATGCGGCCATTTGGCCCGTCAGCCCCAATACACCTCAAGGAGACCGAGATGCCCCCGAAACTACGCGGAAAATGGGCTCTAGGGATTACCCCTCGAAACTTCACTTGGGTCATCAAGGACTGCCTCGCCATTTGCGAACGGCCCGGCGGTTACGGCGATAATCACCGTCGTGTACGTAGGCAAGAAGAAATCATCTGGTTGCGCGAAAACCATTTTGATCTTGTTATCTCCATCATCGCTGCGCCACACAACCTGCATGCGTACGAAGAACTCAACATGCCATACCGTCATCGCCCACTCAGCGGTGCAGATGACACCGACGCATTCCTTCGTTCGTTTTACAAAGAACTGCAAGATCTTCTTGGCCGCAATACAAAGATGATGATTCACGCCGAAGAAGTGGGCGATCGTCTACTCGGCATTATCGGTGGTTACATCCGTTGGAGCGGCATGGTTGATGACCCATCACAGGCCATCATCATTACGGAACGCATCGGTGGAAGACAGCTCGATACTTGGGCACGAGAACTGATTCTTGGCGTTCATAACTTGCGATAAGCGAGTCATTGCGCCTCAGCAAGTAGCGTTACACACATGAAGGGGCGGCGAGTACTAATCACCGGAATGGGTGGTGAACTCGGTTCTCTTGTTGCCACCATGGCAGAAAATTCTGAATGGGCCGGCGAAATCAAAGGATTCGATGTTGATCCCCCACGACGCCTTCTCAAGCGTTCACAGTTTGTACGCGTTGCACCACATGAGCATGATCGCATTGCGCAACTCATTCAAGATTTCAACCCACATGTGTTGCTACATGTTGGTGTGTGGGAACCCGATGCTCGTCTAGCAACTGAACCTGCAGCTGAATGCACAAGGCTTGTTGCTAAAGCAGTCTTCAATGCAGCACATCAAGCAGAGTCTTTAGAAACAGCAGTCGTACGCAGCGGCATTGAGATTTACGGACCTGGCAGTTATTCACCAGACATCGCTGTGGAGTCAACACCAATTGCTCCCACAACAATTTACGGAAACATGTGCCGTGACATTGAAGAGCAATCTTCGGAACTGCGCACTGCTCGCGGAGTCAATGTATGCACACTGCGTCTTGCACCAGTGTTGGGTGCGCACGTTCCAAGCCCACTTGGTCGATTGCTACGTCTGCCCGCCATTCCGTACTACGGAATCGGTAACCCGATTTTTTCTGTAGTAGAAGATTTCGATGCTGCGACCGCGTTCATGCAGGGCGCACAACGCGATGCAGATGGTGTTGTCAACATTGTGGCCAACGGTGCCATCAGTATGTTGCGCGCCACCACTATTGGTCGTCGTATGCCGTTGCCATCGTTTGGTCCCGGTTGGTGGATGGCAAAGAATCTCAGCACTATTGCCGGCGCTCCAATGCCAGACCATGTTGCAGACCTCATTCAACATGGTCGACTTGCTGCAAGTAATGAAGCTGCGCACCTCTTGCGCTTTGCACCTCGTCATTCCACAACAGAAGTAGTACGCAACTTGTACCAGTGGCCAAGTGTTGAGCGCATCCCCGCGCGAAAGCAAGTTGCATAACCATGCCTTTTGCAATTGCCGGCGACGGAACACGAATTCATTACGAAGTCACAGGACTCACAAAACGCGCGCCAGTACTGCTTGTTCAGGGCCTTGGTGGCGAGAAAAACTCTTGGAACTTGCAACGTGCTGCGTTGGCATTACGCCACCGAACAATTGCATTTGATAACCGCGGTGCAGGTCGCAGTGACAAGCCGGACGGCAAATACAACCTAGAAGAAATGGCTGACGATGCAATCGCCGTGCTTGACGCTGCAGGAATTGAAAATGCACATGTTGTTGGTTTGTCTATGGGTGGTGCAATTAGTCAGATCATTGCGCTAAAGCATCCCAACAGAGTGCGCTCGCTCACACTCGTTGCAACTGCATGTCGCAACCATGCTTGGCGCGAAGAGCTGCTGCAATCATGGGCCACCACTGCTGAAACGGAAGGTATGGCTGCTGTTGGTAAAGAAGCAGCACGTTGGATGATTGGCCCACGTTCATTTCGTCGCGTATTGCCAGCGCTTGGATGGATGGGCCCACTGCAATTGTTCAATCCAGCAAACGCATTCGTTTCACAAGTAAAAGCAATTCTTTCCACAGATGACGGCGCACTCAATACAGAACTTGCGAACATTGTGTGCCCCACCATGGTTGTTGTGGGTAACCAAGATGTTCTCACGCCGCGTGGTGATGCTGAAGAAATTGCATCGCTTATACCCACTGCGGAACTAGTTGTGATTAGCGGTGGCGCACACGGTCTACACATCGAGCACGCTTCTACTTTCAATCGCATCTTGCTTGAATTTCTCGGTCGCGCTGAAAAAGTGTTCGTGCCACATGGTCATGCAGCAGCCGTAGCTGTTTAACACATGCGAATCATTATCGTTGGCGCAGGTTTATCTGGTCTCATGGCAGCACAGTCATGTGTTCGAGCCGGACACGATGTCATCGTGTTTGATAAAGGTCGCAGTGTTGGTGGTCGCTTAGCAACACGGCGCGTTGGTACAGCTGTGTTAGATCATGGTGCGCAATTCTTTACCGTGAGAGATGCTGCGTTTCAATCTCATGTAGATGCATGGATATCTGCTGGCGTGGCGCGTGAGTGGTGTCGCGGATTCGGCACAGACGACGGACACCCTCGCTACGTGGGTGCAAACGGAATGACGTCAATTGCAAAACATCTTGCTATTGGCCTAGATGTGCGTTGTAGTTCGCTTGTCTTTTCCATGAGTCGCGTCGAAAATGAATGGCACATCACCACCGATGATGGCGTTGCGCATTTTGCTGATCGCGTCATACTCACAGCTCCACTTCCACAATCTTTCTCGCTCATGTTTTCTGCAGGTCTTGAAATGCCCGCCGACCTTCGCCGCATTGACTACGACCGCGCACTCGGACTTCTTGTCACTCTTGACTCGTCACATCATCAGGTTCCTTCACCTGGCGGATTACAAAACCCCGATGACGTGTTCTCATTCATTGGTGACAACACCGCAAAAGGTATTAGCGCATCGCCAGCACTCACCTTCCACGCCAACCCCGCATGGAGCCTGCAACATTTCGAAGACAGCACCGAAGATATTCATGCCTTATTACTGGCTGCTGCACAACCATGGCTTGGGTCTGCTGTCATCACGGAATCTCAGGTGAAGAAATGGCGTTTTGCGACTCCACAAAATCTGTGGCCAGATGCATGTTGGGTGGACGAAACCAACAGCCTGGTTATTGCCGGCGATGCTTTTGCAGGTCCGCGCATGGAAGGTGCTGCTCTCAGTGGGCTAGCTGCTGCCTCTGCTGTGAGCCACTAAGAGTTATCTAGGCCACAGTTGCAAGTAAGGCAGCTGTGGCCTTTCTCATTGCATCAGTTGTTGCGCTTTGTGGCAATGCATCACATGCTCGCTCAGCATCAGCAACATATGCGCGCGCTTTTTCAATCGCTGTTGCAATGCCGCCATTCGAGCGAACAATATGCAACACCTTTTCGCGTTCTACTTCATTGAGTGGCTTACCCAAGATGGAACCAAGTTCGCTTGCAGCAGCACCACCAGCAGCCAAAGTGTGCAGCACTGGGAGCGTGTACACACCTTCTTCCATGTCGTGGCCTGCTGGCTTACCTAATTGCGCGTCTGTAGCAGTGAGATCAAGAACGTCATCCACAATTTGAAACACCATGCCGTATGCAGTGCCGTATGTGGTCAACGCGTCGATAGTTGCACGGTCGTGACCAGCCACGATTCCGCCAATTCGCGCAGCTGTTGAATAAAGCGACGCAGTCTTGCCATCGATGGAATTGAGATACGAATCAATAGGGCGCGCCACGTTGTATGTATGACGCAATTCTTCAATCTGCCCTTCACACAAGTGACCAATAGTGCGAGCAAGTAGCGCAGCAACTTCAGTACCTAGCGATGCTGCAATTTCAGATGCCTTCGCCAACAAGAAGTCGCCAGCCAAAATTGCTTGAAGGTTGCCCCACTTGGCATTCACAGTGTCAACGCCACGTCGCGTGGTGGATTCATCCATGACATCGTCGTGATACAGCGATCCGAGGTGCACTAATTCACACGAAATACCACCGGCAATAGCTTCCTCAGAAGCAGGACCATCGGTTGCGATTTGCGACGCCACAATTGTGAAAACCGGGCGCAAACGCTTCCCACCTGCTGAGATGAGGTGTGACGCAATTTCAGTGAGATACGCATCAGGCGTACGCACGGCACCAAGAAGAGCCTGTTCCACCCTGAGGCGGTCATTTTCCATGGTCGGCAACCCGAGCAGCGGTGAATTTGTCACAGGTTTTAGGTTACGGCTTCTCATGGGGTAGCCACTCTCCCAGCCGATACACTTTGGTTCAATATCCACCAATTCCAATCGGGGTGGTCCCATTGTTCGAACGTTTTACAGACCGGGCCCGCAGGGTCGTAGTTCTCGCCCAAGAAGAGGCGCGTCTTCTCAACCATTCATATATTGGTACGGAGCACATCCTTCTCGGCCTCATCCATGAAGGTGAAGGCGTAGCTGCGAAAGCACTCGAGTCTCTCAACATCTCACTTGAAGCCGTGCGTGCTCAAGTAGAAGAGATCATTGGTCAAGGTGGTTCGTCCCCTTCTGGTCACATTCCTTTCACACCACGTGCAAAGAAAGTTCTCGAACTGTCATTGCGTGAAGCATTGCAATTGGGTCACAACTACATCGGCACCGAGCACATCCTTCTTGGCCTCTTGCGTGAGGGTGAAGGCGTTGCTACTCAGGTTCTCGTCAAGTTGGGCGCCGACCTCGGCAAAGTTCGCCAGCAAGTCATTCAATTACTTTCCGGCTACCAAGGCCCAGGCACAAAGAACGAAGCACCTGGCGGCACCGCTGCGGGCGCAAAAGAAGATGCCGGCGAAAAAGGTGGCAGCCAAATTCTCGATCAGTTCGGTCGCAACCTCACTCAGTTGGCTCGCGACAAGAAACTCGATCCAGTTATTGGTCGTACACGTGAACTAGAGCGCGTCATGCAGATTCTTTCTCGTCGTACAAAGAACAACCCTGTCCTCATCGGTGAACCTGGTGTTGGTAAGACAGCAGTTGTCGAAGGTCTCGCACAACGCATCGTGTCGGGTGACATTCCTGAAACGTTGAAAGACAAGCAGTTGTACACACTCGACCTTGGCGCACTTGTTGCAGGTAGCCGTTACCGCGGTGACTTCGAAGAGCGTTTGAAGAAAGTGTTGAAAGAAATCAAGACACGTGGCGACATTGTTTTGTTCATCGACGAAATTCACACACTTGTAGGTGCTGGTGCAGCTGAAGGTGCAATCGATGCCGCAAGCATTCTCAAGCCAATGCTTGCTCGTGGTGAATTGCAAACAATTGGTGCAACAACCACCGATGAGTATCGCAAGCACCTTGAAAAAGATCCTGCACTCGAGCGTCGTTTCCAACCAGTAAAAGTGGAAGAGCCAACTGTTGCTCACACCATTGAAATCTTGAAGGGTGTGCGCGACAAGTACGAAACGCACCACCGTGTCACCATCACCGATCAGGCAATCGTTGCTGCTGCAAACCTTGCAGACCGTTACATCGCCGACCGTCACTTGCCAGACAAGGCAATCGACCTCATCGACGAAGCCGGTTCACGTTTGCGTATCAAGCGCATGCAAACACCACCAGACCTCAAAGATCTTGAGAATCGCATTGGTGTTGTGCAGGAAGCCAAGAAGAAGGCAATCGAAGATCAGCAGTTCGAAGAAGCCGGACGTCTTCGCGACCAAGAGCGCGAACTTCTCGAAGAAAAAGCTGCCAAGGAAACCGAAATCAAGGCATCTGGCGTCAACTTGTTCGACGAAGTAGACGAAGAAGCAATTGCAGAAGTACTCAGCATTTGGACTGGTATTCCGGTGTACAAACTCACCGAAGAAGAAACAGCCAAGTTGCTCAACATGGAAGGTGAACTGCACAAGCGCATCATCGGCCAAGAGAACGCAATCACAGCTGTATCGCAGAGCATCCGTCGTACACGTGCAGGTCTGAAAGACCCACGTCGTCCAAGCGGTTCGTTCATCTTCCTCGGACCAACAGGTGTTGGTAAAACAGAGCTTGCAAAGACTCTCGCTGAGTTCTTGTTTGGTGACGATCAAGCACTCATCACGCTCGACATGTCTGAGTACATGGAAAAGCACACAGTGAGCCGTTTGGTTGGTTCTCCTCCCGGATACGTGGGCTACGAAGAAGGCGGACAGCTCACTGAAGCAGTGCGTCGTAAGCCGTTCTCGGTTGTGTTGTTCGACGAAATCGAAAAAGCACACCCAGATGTATTCAACACGTTGTTGCAAATTCTTGAAGAAGGTCGTCTCACCGACAGCCAAGGCCGCAGCGTCGACTTCCGTAACACCGTTCTCATCATGACTTCAAACTTGGGTACCGCAGATCTGCGTAAGTCCAATGTTGGTTTCACTACAGGTGATTCCGCTATGTCATACGAGCGCATGAAAGACAAAGTCAACGATGCACTCAAGGCGCACTTCCGTCCCGAGTTCCTCAACCGCATCGACGAGACCATCGTGTTCCACGAACTCTCGAAGCCAGAAGTTGTACAGATGGTCGACATGATGACAAAGCGTCTTGCCGGCCAGCTCGAATCACAAGGCCTCGGTATCGAACTCACACAAGCAGCAAAAGAACTGCTTGCAGACTTCGGTTACGACCCTCAACTCGGTGCTCGCCCACTGCGTCGCGCAATCCAACGCCACATTGAAGACGCACTGTCAGAGAAGATTCTCTACAAGCAATTCAATGCCGGACAAATCATTGTTGTCGACGCTGAAGACGACCCTGAGAATCCTGGCAAGCGTCACATTGTGTTCCGTGCCGTAGAGGGAATCGTTGCACCAAGCGAACCACCATTCGCTGGCGACGCCGCAACCACTACCGAGTGACATCCTCACGTTTATCGCGCATTGTTGCGGTGATAGCCGCAACTTTCGTATTGGCTTCATGTCGTGTCGACACATCCGTGTCCATGCGAGTGCAGCCAAATGGTTCGGGAACTATCCGAGTAGTTGTCATTGCCGATGCTGAAATTGTGAAGGCTGCACCAGGCTTGAAGGGCGATATTCGCGTTGACGATCTCGTTGCAGCCGGATGGACAGTAGACGGACCTCGCACATCAGACGACGGTGCACTCGTTTTAGTTATTCAACACAGTTTTAATGGCCCCACTGAAGCAACAGCTTTGTTGTCGCAAATAAACGGCACACGTGGTCCACTGCACGACATGAGTCTGACCCGCACAGGAAAAGACACCAACAGCACGTGGAAACTGACGGGACGATTAGAAATCAATGGTGGTCTTGAAGCGTTCGCAGATGACGCTACAAATACGTTGTTGGGTGGCGGACCATTTAGTGAACAGATCGCAGCTCGAGGCACAGACCTTGGCGACGCCATTGGAATCACGTTTATTGCAGGCTTACCGGGAACAGTAGATTCAACTACTGGCAAAACTGGTGCCGGCGTGATCACGTGGCGTGTACCCACCGACGGCACACCAACAGATATTGCCACCACCGTTACAAACGTGGATGTGGCCTCCAGCATCTCTCGCGTCGGGCGAGTGCTTGTCCTTGGTCTTCTTGTTCTGTGGGTTCTTGGTTCGCTGTTTCTCATCTTGATGGTGATGAATGCTCGCAACAAGCGCCCACGCACACCCCGCCTATAAGGTCAGTACGTGGCAAAACTTCGACTCGTTCATCGGTGCACCGAGTGCGGCGGTTCATTTCCAAAATGGTCAGGCAAATGTCTTGCATGTGGCGCGTGGAACTCACTAGTTGAAGACGTTGAAGGTCCCGAAGAATCTCTCGTCACTCTTGCAGCAGGTCTTGCACTTGTGCCGCCTGGTGAAGCAACACCTATTGGCGATGTCAATCCCAACGAAAGCGATCCTGTACCCACCGGCATTGGCGAACTCGATCGCGTTCTCGGTGGTGGCTTAGTTCCTGGCTCTGTCACATTGCTGGGTGGCGAACCAGGCATTGGCAAAAGCACGCTTCTCTTGCAATTACTTGCAGGTGCCACTGGCCCATCGCTGTATGTCACTGCAGAAGAAAGTGCGCAACAAGTTCGTCTGCGCGCCGACCGCCTTGGTGCCATCAGCCCCGAGTTGTGGTTACTTCCCGAAATGTCATTGCCAAACATCATCGCTGCTATCGACAAGATCTCTCCATCGTTAGTGGTTATCGACTCCATTCAAACTGTTGTCGATCCTGAACTTGGCTCGTCGCCAGGTTCCGTTGTTCAAGTTCGTGGTTGCGCGCATCGATTAGTGCAAGAAGCAAAACGCAGAAACATTTCAGTTGTCATTGTTGGTCATGTCACCAAAGAGGGCGGGCTCGCTGGGCCACGCGTTCTCGAACATGTTGTCGACACTGTTCTTTCATTTGAAGGTGAACGCCACAATGCATTGCGCCTCATGCGTGCATCAAAACATCGTTTTGGTCCCACAAATGAACTCGGACTTTTTGAAATGACCGAAACTGGTCTTACTGGTGTTCCCGATGCAAGTCAGTTGTTCCTCACCGATCGCCGCACTGGTGTTCCTGGTTCAGTTGTTGTTCCCACTATTGAAGGTCAACGACCTTTGCTTGTGGAGTTGCAAGCACTCACAAACCCAATGAACTCTGCTGTGCCTGCGCGTCGCAGTGCACAAGGTGTCGATCAAGGTCGTTTATCCATGTTGCTCGCGGTACTTGAACGTCGTGCGCGTGTCAGCCTTGCAGGCCACGAGGTGTACGCGTCTGTAGTTGGCGGCGTGAAACTCACAGAGCCTGGTGCAGATCTTGGTTTGTGCCTCGCGCTTGTGTCGGCGGTGTCCAACATTCCGTTACCCGCAGACTTAGTTGTCATGGGTGAAGTTGGTCTTGCCGGCGAAGTACGTCAAGTGGGTCACCTCTCGCGCAGGCTCAACGAAGCTGCTCGCCTTGGGTTCACTCAGGCCATTGTTCCTGCCAGTGCTCCAGACAAGGCTGAAGGCATCACGCTTCGCCGAGCCAGCACCATCAATGAAGCTCTCGCTCTTGCGGGCTTCACCACCAACGGCTAATCCAATTTCGTAGCCTTCGCCAGTTTTAGGGTGTCGCGACTCGCTGAATCACTCTGGCTGCACCAGTGCCCTGCACTACCCACATCTCCAGACCTGCCCCCGTTGGCGGTCCATGTAGATAGTTCCAATTCAGGGTTGAACGGAAACTCGTGGTGGCACCTTTTTTTAATCCAGCAATTTCAGACACCATGCCAACAGCTTTCCCGTTATACACCAAGACACCTTCAGCATCTGGTCCGAATGTTTCTATGGCAGTCACATCACCTTCTACCTGTGTTGGCACAAAGCCAAATTCACCGTCTTCAAAGAATGACGATTCAGAAATTGCATTGAAATCTTCTATGCCTTGCATTGACCACCTCAAACTCGTGATGTCAGGGCCAGTTGGTGTCATCAATGCACCATTAATGATGTCTCCATGTTGACCAGCGCGAACTATGTCTTCCGCATTTCCTTCTGCATCTATCCATTCGTCGTATCGCGCAGCTCGTTTCACTATGTCGGCAAAAGTCGTAGACAGAGTATGCGAACCCTTTGGCCACACGATTTTCCGTGACTCGCGAACAGGACACGACGTCTTTAGATCTACACCGTCAAATGTCCAGCCCGCGTCAATGCCAGTGGCGGCCACAACAGTCGGGAAAATATCAATGGAAGACGTTGCACAGTCGTTCACCTCACCAACAGATTGGTCTGGGTATTTGATGAAAAGTGGAACTCTATAAATATCTTCAAGTGTTGCCGGACTCTTCACATTGATCTTCGAACGCTTATTTTCTCCTAGTTCAAATGTCAATCCATGGTCAGCAGTAACAATCACCATCGTTCGATTCCAGTTAGCTGAACGCTTCAAATCTGTTACCAGTTTTGCAATCATGTTGTCGGTTGCAACATATTGCAGCAGATGCGCTTGGTACTGGTCGCGCACTCTGTCAACGATGGTGTTACTTCGCTTATCTGTATTCAATGCACGTGAACGACGCATGTCGGGTGTCAACATCCACGGGCGATGTGGCGTGAGCACATGTGCAAAATGCAATGTGGGTCGATCTGCTCGCACAGCACGGTTAATCACTTCATCTAACACTGGCACTTGCGACATCGGGCCGCCACTCTCCCATTGCTTCACAGTGGTTGAGTTTGCTTGTTGCTTCTTTTCCTCAGTGAGTGACAGCGTCGTTGTTGGACCAGGGACGGTGGTGGACGTTGCTATGTCATTGTCAATTTCGCCATTGTCCATTGCCCCAAAACCACCCCAGCCTTCATCGATGGCGGGCAATCGACTACGCAATTCTTTCGGCAATATTTTGTGACCCACAACAACAAGAGCATCTTTTAAGAAAGCCATGAAAGGGGTTCGTCGAGATACCACTACTTCTTCTTTCGGAGCAGTCGTGTCTGTAACAGTGGTACTCGTGCCTCCGGGGAATGCAATGTGATCACCACCTGTGACTGAAACTTTGTTGCACACTTTTTTTGGACACAAAGCAGTAGCAACTTCGTGTGCATCCATCGCCATGTGGCCATTCATCAGCGTGAAGAGGTTTTTGGGATGCTTCACTAATACTGGGGGCGTATTCGACACTGGCCACTTACCAGACAGCATTGCAGGCACTGCATCTGTTGTGGTTTGTGATGTTGCCAGCACGTTTCTGTACCAAGTAGACGACGATGCAAGGGCTGCAAAGCCTGGGTATCGATTTGCATTGATCTCACCAGTTGTTGTCATGAGAGGCCAGAGTGGTGCTTCATCAAGAACAATCCACACAACACTTACTTGATCACGCGGCGTCCCACTGCTTACCTCAGGAATCGAATCCTTCTCAATCGCGAGCACTTCTGCTTTTGGTGGCGAGATAACGGACATTGCAGACACCACAAAAGACAGAGCTACAACAATCGAAAGCGGAGACAAATACGTGACCCACGATGTCACTGCTGGTCGTTGGTCTATGAGCCAGGCGATACCCAGTGCAATGACTGCGGTGTACAACATGTCTATGCCCCACGGCCCAAAACTGAAATTACGCAACACAACTAGCACTACGGCCCACGCCGCCACCATGACAAGTAATCGATGCACCCATGACCCAAGTTGCGAGGACACAGCGGAGACAATCACATCTATCGCAGTAAATGCGATGGCAGGAACCAACAGCACTACAAGTCCAAACATCACAACAATGGCGCCCTCGTAATTAGCTGATGCAAAGACAGCAACACTCGTGCCGTACAACTGCAACAACGGTTGGGCGACAGCAACAGTCAAGAGGGCTAGATACACAGCCCCTCTACGAGCCACGGCTTTCTTCCCTAGCCGCTGGTCCCCTTTGTCCATAGGGGGAAACTCTACGGCGAGCGCCCTGTGTCGCAGGGGGCTGGCCTCTTGTTAGAGTCTCTAACCATGCCGACCATGGCCCTTACCCTTACCCGTACACGGCCCCTGGTGCCTGGGTTGGCCTTTGCAGCAGTTGCGGTGTTCTGTGGGTTCAACATCAATTGGTTGTGGAGCAGTGTCTCGCCTCTCACGGCATCACTACTCATCGGAGCCATCTTGGGAAACATTGGTGTCATTCCCGCACAGTGTGATGAAGGTCTGAAATTCGCATCGCGTCACATCTTGCGAGTCGGCATTGTTTTGCTCGGTCTGCAGTTGTCCTTCAATGAGGTCGCCAAACTCGGCAGCCGTGGTTTCGTGGCGGTGATCGCAGTTGTCGCAATCACATTCTTCGGCACACAATTTTTTGCACGTCTACTCAACGTGTCACCCGGGCTTGGGTTACTCACGGCTACTGGATATTCCATCTGTGGTGTTTCTGCGGTCAGCGCAATGGTGGGTGCAGTCGACGGTGATGAAGAAGATGCCACCTATGCAATTGCACTTGTCACGCTCTTCGGCAGCATTTCCATTTTTGCGCTTCCAGCCCTTGGTCATTTGTTCAATATGGGCAACGTGCGTTTCGGTATGTGGACAGGTTCTTCAGTGCACGACGTTGCACAAGTAGTTGCAGGAGCCACTGCATACTCTCCACAATCGCTCTCACCAGCGGTCATCGTAAAGCTCACTCGCGTTGTATTACTCGCACCACTTGTTGCCATCATGGCCTACCGCCACAGTCACATCTCGCAACGCAAAGCAGAAACACGAAGCACCACAAAAGTGTCACCACTTCCTATGTTCATTGTTCTCTTTCTTCTTGCAGTAGCAGTTCGCACCACTGGCGTACTGTCCGACGACATCATCACCAACTCCAAACATATTGAAAAAGCCTTGTTAGCAATGGCGCTAGTAGGTCTTGGAGCCGGGGTCAACATCAAAAAACTGCGTCTTTTAGGAATGCGACCACTGATACTTGGCATCTTCTCCTGGGCTCTTGTGGTCGCTACTTCTTATTTCACTATTCGCCTTATTCCCCTCGATCTCTAATCACTCACAAGAAAGACAACACCATGATTGAAATGAACTGGTTCTTACCCACCGGCGGCGACTCACGCGATGTATTACCTGATGAAACATCCGTGAACCGCTCCCCTAGTCATCAGTATCTTGCGCAGGTTGCTCGCGCATGTGAAGACTTAGGGTTCGAAGCGCTTCTCACACCGTGCGGCACAGGTTGTGAAGATGCATGGCTTGCCACTTCATCGCTCATTGCGCTCACATCGCGCATCAAGTTCCTTGTTGCGTTTCGCCCCGCTTTGCTTACCCCAACGTTGGCTGCACAAATGGCAAGCACCATGCAACGCATGTCTGGTGGTCGTTGCTTAGTAAACATCGTGACAGGCGCAGAACAAGCAGAGCTCGCTCGGTTCGGTATTTCCGAAGACAAAGAGACGCGCTACGAACGCACGGGAGAATTTGTGCAAGTCATGCGCGGAGCATGGTCTGGTGAGCCATTTAGTTTCAAAGGCAAGTTCTTTGAAGTTACCGACGCCACCACACGCGAAGTCCCCTCGCCAATTCCACCTATTTACTTTGGTGGCGCAAGCGATGCCGCGGAAAATGTGGCGGCAGAAAATGTAGACCTGTATTTGTCATGGGGAGAAACCCCAGAAGCAATCAAAGAACGACATGAGCGTGTCGCCGCTAAAGCCGCTGCTCATGGTCGCTCAGTTCGTTTCGGAATCCGCTTTCATACCATCGCTCGACCCACCAGTGAAGAAGCGTGGGCCGTTGCCGACAACATCTTGAACTCAATGTCACCCGATGCAATCGCCATTGCGCGTGAAGATTTCTTGAAAACACAATCTGTTGGCCAACGTAGGCAATTTGATTTACACGGTGGCGATCTTTCGAAACTAGAAATTCATCCAAACGTGTGGGCTGGCTTTGGTTTAGTACGCGGCGGTGTTGGCACTGCGCTTGTTGGCAGTTACGAAGAAGTTGCAGACAGAATCGTTGAGTATCACAACCTTGGTATCGACGCTTTCATCATGTCTGGCTACCCGCATTTGGAAGAGGCCTATTGGTTTGGGGAAGGCGTCATGCCCATTCTGCGTGAGCGTGGATACCTGCCAGCACTAGAAGGCGGTCCCACCAAGGTGTTCTCATTCCGATGAAGCGCATTGGATTACTTCTTGTTGGGCATATCGATGCCGGCAGTCTGCACGTAGGTGGCGACTATCCCGAGTTGTATGCGGAGTTATTACAGCCACTCGGCATTGAACTCACCACATATAGGTGCGACGACGGCCAGCTACCCGACTCACTAGATGAACAAGACGGATGGATGTGTTCACCCAGTCGTCTCAGTGTGTACGACGACCATGCATGGTTACGCGATGTTGAACAACTGTTGCGAGACATGGTGGCAAAAGAAACACCGTATGTAGGCATTTGTTTTGGGCATCAACTCATGGGTCAGGCATTAGGTGCAAAGGTGGCCAAGGCCGATTACGGCTGGGGCATCGGTGCAAAGTCATACGAAGTTATTGAGCAACAACCTTGGATGGATTCGTCTGAAGACATCGTGCTTGCAGCAAGCCACCAAGACCAAGTGATGAGCCTGCCAAACGGAGCACGGCTCTTTGCTCGTTCCGACTATTGCCCTATCGGCGGCATGTTGATTGGTGAACGTGCATGGACACTGCAAGTGCACCCAGAGTTTTCACCTGCCCTTGCCGACAGTCTGCTAGCCACACGGCTTGCACTATTTGGCGAAGAGAAAGCCCAGAGCGCGCGTATAACTTTGCAACAGCCACTTCAACAACAGCGAATCTCCGGTTGGATCTCGCGATTCTTCCATCAGTTCTAATGCCAATTCAGAAACAACGTCTCAACCGCGCCACGGTCATCGATAAGGCAATGCTGATTGCCGATGCTGAGGGAATCGACGCAGTCACACTTAGTCGTATTGCGTCTGATGCCGGCGTGAAACAGCCTGCTCTGTACAAGCACGTGACTGGTATTGAAGAGTTGTGGATGCTTCTCTCGTTGCGCGCCCGAGATTTACTGGTAGACGCTCTCAGCACAGCAATAGTTGGCACTACTCGCGAACCTGCCGTATTGGCGGCTGCCCATGCGTGGCGCACATTTGTACAGGAGCATCCAGGTTTATATAGCGCAACAGATCGTGTGCCCTCAGTGGGTGATGCAGACATTGAGTTGTCACTCACTCGCGTGGTGGCGACACTCACTACGGCATTAGATGGTTACGAACTCACGCCAGCACAGCGCGCACATTGTGCTCGCAGTTTGCGCAGTGCGTTGCATGGATTCTGCGTTTTGGAGAAAGACAGCGGTCATCCAGAGCCATATGCGCTTGATAGCAGCCTGACTCAGCTAGTAGAACTTTTCATTCGAGGTATTGAAACCCTCGAACCTCGTTAGCTTGCAGAGTCTTCAGGAACTAATTTCTTCCACAATTTTTCTTCATCTGGAATATCGCACTTCACCGATGATCCATCTGTGCCTGCTGTGTCCAGTTCGGTTCGTGCTAATTCGCGCACAATTGTCAACGAATTAGACAAAGCAGTGCGGCCGTCTTGCTGCATCGCAACAGCCTCAATTCCGCTTTGCACGCCATCTTCTAATTGCAATGTTGAACGTGTCCAGTTAAGGGCGTTTTGCCATGTATCAAGCATGGTCACAAACTTGTCCAGACACTTGTTGGTGGTAGTGGAAGAAACAAGGCCAGCCTTAGCGCTAGAGAAAGCAATGTTTTGGCGAACCTTGAGATATTCCTTCTCTTTAGATGCCTCATTCTCCATTGCCTCGTTCAAGATGACGCCTTGTTGTTCGTAAGCCGCACCAAACGCCCACAAGTCATTAGCGCGTTGATCAAGTAATTCAATCGCCGCTGCAGCATCAGCAATTGTGACCGACCACTCCTCAACTAGAGCTGATACCCGAGCACCACGTCGTGACTCTTGCAAGTTCTTGTCCGTTGTAGTGAGAGTCGCATACATAGCCGTGATGGCAACGATGGAAGTAGTGAGTACCGCAACAGAGTTACTGACAATAAGGTCCCACTTCAAGAACCTAAACACTCGGCGCCACGTGCGCTTTTCCACAAGTTCGGAAGGTGAATCGCTCGATGAATCTTCAGTAGGAAAATCTGGCGGCAGTGATGTATCGGACATGCCCCGATAGTACCGAAATATTTTCAGACGAATCGAAAATCGCAGTGATGATTGCTATTGGCGCGCTCGGCAGGACTTGAACCTACAACCTTCTGATCCGTAGTCAGATGCTCTATCCATTAAGCTACGAGCGCTAGTTATGAGTAATGAATGTTACAGCCGTAATTACTCCCAAGCACCCCAGCCATTTGAACGCTTATAGATAGCCAAACCAGCCGTGGCATTGACTCTGGCGTCAAGCAACTCTTGCGCCGAGGTAATCCCCATGCCCTTCAGCCACGATTTATGGGAAGACCAGTTGATCTGGAACAGGCCAACGCAGCATCCATTCCACGCGGCTGCGTTCAACTTCGATTCTCGTCGGGCGATGGCAACGGCGCGACCATCAAGATCGTCCGGCCAAATCTCTCGGATGATGGCTTCGGACTTCTTGGCCGAATACCTCTTTACTGGGGGCTTCAGCTGAAGACCACCACTACCAGTGTCCTGAGCCTTGGCCGTTTTGGGAAGACAGATGACATCACCGATCAATAAAAAGGTGTCAGTTGTGGCCTTATTTGCTGCCAATAACGCCTTCATTGTCACGTTGACTTTGGTGGAAATGCGACTCCACGAGTCGTTTGGCTTGACGGTGTAGGTCTTGGAACAGGTCGTCGCTGCAGAGGCCCGATTTGGGCCGGACCCACTGAAAGTCAGTGCGCCTACAACCACAAGGGCTGCCAGAGACTTGCGGAGCAAACTCATATGGCGGAGAGGGTGGGATTTGAACCCACGGTCCGCTTTAAGACGGACAACGCCTTAGCAGGGCGCCCCATTCGGCCACTCTGGCACCTCTCCTGGGAAGACTTTGAGTGTACCTCTGGACTTCGGGCTACAACTCTCGGCCCCCAACCGCTTGACGCAAATCCCGCCCAAAACCACCTATTTCGCCATTATTTAGGAGCGAATAGAACAGAGTAAGGTTTCCACATCGGCGCCGTTAGAGGTGCCATCAACCAGGGAGACCCTAAACATGAAGAAATTCTGGAAGCTTGCAGCAGTTGCAGCTACAGCATCACTTCTCGTCGCAGCATGCGGTGGAAGCGATTCATCATCAGACACAACAAGTGCACCAGCGGAAGCAACCGACGTAAAAGTCGCAGTTGTATACCTCGGTGTACCTGACGACAAGGGCTGGACATACCAGCACGAGCAAGGCATCTTGCAGCTTGAAAAAGATCTTGGTATCGAAGTAAAGCGCGTTGAGAACATTATGGACAACGCCGATTCTGAAAAGACTTTTGAACAACTCGCATCAGAAGGTTACGACGTCATCTATGCAACCTCATTCGGTTACGGATCACCAATGGCCAACGTTGCAGTGAAGTACCCAGATGTGTGCTTCCAGTGGGCAACAGGTGCAAAGTTCCTTCTTACTAAAGACGGTGGCGGCGCATTTGCTGACTTCGCGGCTTTGCCAGCAAACCTTGGTACATACTTCGGTGCTGCAGAAGAAGCTCGTTACCTCAGTGGTATGGCAGCAGGTAAGGCAACAAAGAACAACAAGCTTGGCTATGTTGCTGCATTCCCAATTCCAGAAGTTATTCGCGGAATCAACGCATTCACATTGGGCGCACAATCTGTAAACCCAGATGCAACAGTTCAAGTCACTTGGACAAAGACATGGTTCGACCCAACCATCGAGAAGCAGGCTGCAGAGTCACTTCTTGACGCAGGCGTTGACGTTCTTGCTCAGCACCAAGACACCACTGCTGCCGGTGTTGCAGCAGAGGCAAAGGGTGCCAAGTGGGTTGGTTACAACAGTGACGTGAAAGAAGCAGCACCTGCTGCTTGGCTCACAGCTCCAACATGGAACTGGGGTCCGTACTACACAAAGACATCGAAGGCAGTTGCTGAAGGCACATGCCCAACCGATGAGTACTACGGCACAATGGCAGACGGAATGGTCACACTTGCATCATTCGGTGATTCAGTTGATGCAGATACGCAATCAGCAATCACCGCAAAGGGTGAGGAAATCATTGCTGGATCATTTGCTCCATTCACCGGACCAATCAGTGACCAAGACGGAAAAGAAGTTCTTGCAGCTGGAGAAAAAGCCGAACTCGGTGCGCTTCTCAGCATGAGCTATTTCGTTAAGGGTGTCATCGGTTCCGCAAAGGGCTGATTCCACACATGACTAACACCTCTCACGAGGTGGCGAAGGGGCCGCATCACGAAAGTGGTGCGGCCCCTAGCGCACTCTCGGCTCATTCAATCGTTAAACGCTTTCCCGGCGTTCTTGCTAACGACTCTGTTGACTTCGACGTTCTCCCTGGCGAAGTACACACACTCCTTGGTGAAAACGGCGCAGGAAAAAGCACACTCGCTGCAATGTTGTGCGGCCTGTATCAACCAGACTCTGGTTACATCACGCGTAATGGTGAGCGAATTGCATTGTCGTCGCCACGTGCAGGTTTACAACACGGCATTGCGATGGTGCATCAGCACTTCCGTTTGGTGGAACGTTTCACCGTTGCCGAGAATGTCATTCTCGGTAGTCGGGACTTGTCGTTCCGACTGAATCGTTCTGAATTAGAAGACCGAGTTTCTGCT
>DAISXE010000015.1:0-22658 GCA_036826015.1 Ilumatobacteraceae bacterium | reverse complement strand
CGTCGTTCAATCTGTTCTCGGTTAAGTGCCGCACGTCAACATCAGGTTCTTGATGCATGGGAATTAGCAATCGACAAAACAGGTGGCTACCTGTACTCTCGTGCACTGCTTGCAGTCATCTCTGCTTTCTTCCATTGGATTGCATTTCAATCAATGGGCGCACCCGCACCAATTGCATCAGCACTGTGGGTGGGTCTGGTGTCTCAGTTCCTTCCCGTTATCGGTACCTATCTAGCTGGTGTATTGCCTGTCCTTTTGATCTTCATTGACTCGCCAACAAAAGCATTGGTGGCTATTGGGTTCATTGCGGTGTACCAGCAGTTGGAGAATTACCTATTCGCACCGAAGGTGACTGAAAGAACTTTGGAGTTGCACCCTGCGTTGGCTTTTGGTGGGGCACTTGCCGGGGGAGCAATTCTTGGCCCAATTGGTGCCATTTTGGCGCTACCCGCTGTAGCGATGGCACAGGCACTTGTTTCATCGTGGGGTGAACGACATGACGTGATTGAACATAAGTTGTCTGAACTTCAAGAGAAGAAGAAAAGAACAAGGACGCGAAAGAATCCTTCGTGAGTGGTGTGCGCCCGGACCAATTTGTGCCACTTGCAATTGTGCGTAGGAGTGGCATTGACGAAAGTGTTCATTTTGGTGCATGTGTAGGTCTTGCTTCAGACGGAAGTATCGCTTTTTCCTTTGGTGATCCACACGTACAGATTTTTCCTCGCTCATCTACAAAACCCCTGCAAGCACTTGCCATGGTGCGCGCTGGGTTATCTCTTCCTCCTGAAAAGTTGGCGCTTGTGTGCTCAAGTCATAACGGTGAAGATGCGCATCAGAACATGGTCCTTGAGATTCTTTCGGAGTTTGGACTTTCGGAAAGTGATTTAGGTAATACAGCAGACCATCCAATGCACACCGATTCTGCACACACAGCTATTCGTAATGGCAAACCAAAATCTGCTTTACAAATGGGTTGCAGTGGAAAGCACTCTGGCATGTTGGCAACGTGTGTGATTAATGGTTGGTCAACTACCGGTTACTTAGAACAAGCGCATCCATTGCAGCAAGCAATCACTGCAACTATCGCTGATGTCACTGGCAAGGATGCTTCTGCAATTGGAGTAGATGGTTGTGGAGCGCCGGCCCATGTGATTGAACTTGTCGGTATGGCTCACGCAATGCACGCAATGGCAACTGGTGAAGCAGGGGATTCTGGACTTCAGATTTATGCAGCGATGTCGCAGTTCCCGTTCATGGTGGGCGGCACTGGACGCGATGTCACCACAATTGTTTCTGCGGTGCCTGGTCTGTTTGCAAAAGATGGTGCTGATGCGGTGTACGTGGCAGGCATGGCAGATGGGCGAGCAGTGGCTCTGAAGTTGTCGGATGGTTCAGGACGCGGAGCTCCCACCGTGCTTCTTGCTGCATTACACAAGTTGGGTATTGATGTTTCGGCAGTGCCAGAAAGCATTGTTGAAGTGGTGTACGGACACGGCAAGCGCGTGGGCGAAGTACGTGCAATCGGATTCGATTAGCCATGGCTATTCCCTTTGTCCCCCGAATTGATGACGCGCCGTACGCAGTAGCCACACAAGTGTCGCCGTTGGTGCAACGAGTGATTGCCCAAAATCCATCGAAATTTAGTTATCACGGGACGGGTACGTACATTCTTGGTTCACAAGATGTTGTCGTCATCGATCCGGGCCCAATCCTTGATTCGCATCGTGATGCACTGGTTCGTGCTCTTGATGGGCGAAATGTTGTCGGCATTGTGGTTACCCATTGCCATTCAGACCATTCACCTTTAACGGAGTGGTTACACAAAGAGACTGGTGCCACCAGATTTGCCATTGGCCCGCATCGTGTGTACGAGGGTTTTGTTGAAGAAGACGACCATGATCCAAGTGAAGATGATCCTGATGAGAAGAAACCAGAATCCGACGAGGAAAAAGAAACCATCGATATGGCCTTTACCCCGGATTATGCAGTGGTTGATGGCGAGCGGTTTTTTGCGACTGATCAATTCTCGTTAACAGCTGTTGCAACGCCCGGGCATACATCGAATCACCTGTGTGTTTCCATGGATGCAGAGAACGCTCTGTTTACGGGTGACCATGTGATGGGTTGGTCAACCACGGTTGTCTCGCCACCTGATGGTGATATGCGTCAGTACTTCGAGAGTATGGAAAAAGTAATTGCGCGCACCGACAGCATTCTGTGGCCAACTCATGGTGGCCCCGTCACAGAACCAGCACCATTCTTGGCTGCGTATTACGAACATCGCATAGAGCGTGAACGACAAATCATTGATCAAATCGCAATGGGCAATAACACAATTCCTGGAATTGTAAAAGTGTTGTACGCATCTGTGAACAAGCAGTTGCATCGTCCAGCACGACGCAGTGTGTGGTCACATCTGCGCAAACTTGTGGAAGATGGTGTCGTACAAACCACAGATGGTGGTCTACCGCGCCTTCTTGGCGAGTACGTGTTGACGAACTAGTCGTCTTTTTTCTTGCTACGTAAGCGAATTACAAATCGAACAAGGCGATCTGTGACCAACGTGAACAAGATGACCAAGATGGTGAACCACCACAGTTGGACATTGTGTGCCTTGTAGACCAGAAAGTTAACTTCGACACGTGCGGTGTTGAATGCGATGAGGAGAAGAACTATTCCACCCATCACAATGGCTGCAACAGTGACTAACCCAGCACTTGCTTCCTTTTTCGGCGCCTCTTCAGTTTTATCTTTCATGGACATCCTTTCGCTCAAGGTGAACTCTATGTCAAGTGGAAGTCAACGCCGGCGACTATTTCACAGCGCCATTGGGAAGTGTTTGTGGATCAAACAATGCAAAGAAATCTTTAGTGGAATTGGTGAGGTGTCTATCAGGATCACCCATGCGCTTATCTATGATGCGACCCTTCCGTTCGGGTTTTCCGAAATCTGAATACGTTGCAAAGAAAGGCCAAGTGCCATTGATGTCGAGTTCCATACCTACCTTGCAACCAAGCACAACGAGAGTGTCAGCAAGCATTTTGATGTTTACTTTTCCAACTGCAACAAACATGATGTAGCCATCGGTGCGTAAGCAAGCGGCTGAACGATAGTTATAGATTTTGTTTGTGTAGTCTTCGCCCCAATTAATAGATGGATAATTCGCATACACGGACTTCGCATCATTGACGAGTGGTGGAAGATTTTGCCGCAATGATTTCCACGAACCGTCATCGGTCATGTCTTTGCCCCAGATACCAATTGTGCTTGAACCATCGGCACGAATACCAAATGTTGCAAACCCTTTGCGCATACGCTGCACAATTTTTCCCTCGGTGACGTATCCACCGGGTTCATGTTCAAATCTGAATCCGCCATTAAAGCTTGCGATGAGAGACGGCAGTGCTTTGCCTTTTATCTTCGATGTATTCTTCCATCCCTTTCCGCCAGGCATTTCAGTTCCGTTGAAGAGCGCAGTGTGAACAAGTGACGGGTTATAGGCGGCCATAGTTGCCACCACCGAACCAAAACACCAGAGCGGTCTAATTGAACTGATGTACACCATCGGTTTCTTACGAACTCGTGCCGTTGCAGCCCATTCACCTTCGGCCTTAATACCTGGACTAATAAATGGAGCGATATCTGCTGGTCGCGGAACCAAGGTGGTGGTGGTTGTGCTCGTCATGTCTGGTACGACGGTGCTTGTTGTGGTTGTTGTGCTTGAAGTGGTGGTCGTTGAAGTGGACGTGGCACTAGTTGGACTCGTGGTGGTAGGTGTTGAACATGATTGTGTTGCAATGACTGGTCGCTCAACTGCTGGTGTTGTTTTTCCTAAGTGAGTGGTCGTTGTTTCCTCGCCAAGAGGTGCAAGTGATGTGGTTGTGATCTGTGGCGCGATGGTGGAGTCGTCCGTGAGTAGCGCCAATGTGTCTGTAGGGGCGGCAGCGGGTGGGTCGTTATGCAGCCACGTTTCGAGTTTGTCGACCACGACACCCATGCCCTTGTTGCGCGCCCACGATGCAACGTTTTGTTGCAGAGGATCATTTGGGTGGGCCAACACGTACCGGGTGAGTGAAAAACCGGTGACGATGCCGAATATAAGAACTGCCAGCAATAGGTATCGAAATATCTTGCGGCGGGTCATGTTGTACAGGCTACGCCAGAGTTACGAGGCACTGCCTTTATCGCGAAGATGTCGGCCAATGTAGGCGACAACAACTTGCTGAGTTTCGTCATCGAAAAATACATGGATGCGAACGAGATGCGCTTTACGGCCACGGCGCAAGTGTGCTTCGGCACGAACGGCTCGTCCACGCCATTCAATTAGGTAATCCTCTTCGTATTTTTGACGTGCGGTGTCAGAGATAGAAGCAACGAAATCAAGTCCCATTTGGCGACAAGCCAGTTTGATGCTGGTTCCTGAAATCTCACCAGACATCCATGCACGTGCAACTTCGTTGAGGCGAACCAGATCTTGCAACACGCTGACTGGTTCTGGTCCTTCCAGACCCGAACCAGATTCGATTGCTCGTTCGTGGAATACAAGGAATGGACAGTTTTCTTTGGCAAGTCGCAGCGCTTCAGTCATTGAAGGAACCGCAAGAACCTTTGGAGTTTGTCCTGCTTGAATTTCCAATGAGACGTTACGCAGAATGAGTTCGTCGACTTGACCACCTTTTTTCTCGAGTTGGTCTCGAAGCTCAGCCATGAGTCGATCTGCGTCTGCCATAGAGGCTTCTAGTTCGTTAACAGATGCTTCTAATAGTTCAATTCGAATCGCCTGATCTTCATTGAAATTGCCATCATCTGACGAACTGCGCGATGAAGGGTCAATGATGTCGTATTCGGTGCGCGGCGGTGGCGGGACACGAGGCGATGCAATAGAACGCGCCGCAGTATCGAGAATTAATCGAACAATTCGGTCAAGCTCACGTGAGACGGAACTAGTCGGCAGTTCGCGTATGTGCACGATTTCAGGCTCAGTTTTCCCAGCCCATTGCACAATGACGCAACCGGGGCCAATCAGTGAGTAACGCGACAATGATTCAAAACCGCGCAGTGCATTAGCGCTGGCGATGTGAAAGATATGTGCGAGACCAACAAGGGGACCTGCACCAATTGTGAACAGATCTCGGCTTTGTCGCTCATAGTCACCAATTTCTACTATTACAGGCAGGCGACGACTTGGTGCATCAATAAAAGCAGCAATGTTTTGACCATCTAATTCTGTGTTTGCAACATGCACAGAATCTGTAATGAATTGATTTGCATCTTCGGTGGGAACTGTTGTGAGTACTTCGCGAACAAGTTGGGCAACCCGTGGTGGAACTGACTTTGGTTTGTAGGGAGCAACTTTTGAAGTTGTGGGTGTCGACACAATACGAATGTCAAAGGTGAGAACACCACTCAAGAGAACGACAGTGATGGTGAGAGTCTCAACATGTGTACTCGCAGCGCCACTTTCTGTAATCATCATTCGAAATACAGGATCGTCGGATGATTCTCGCGTAACGCGAACTGAAGTTCCAGGCCCACGTGCATCGAGTGGGTAATGACGCAACATCCAGTCGCTCACTACATCAATGAGTGCAATGCGTTGTTCTTCGTTGCAGTCAGCAGTAGTGAGAGAGAGCGCGTACGTGGTGATCATGGCGTCACCGCCTGCGGCCTAGCGGTATGGCTGCAAGGCCTCGTGAACCGAGGCAAGAAGGGAGGTGACCACGGCTGCATCATCAGGGTCGAGTGTAAGCAACCGGTCGAAGGCTGCCGACTCGATATCGATGGCGGGGTGCAATTGATAGAGCTGGTGCGGGGCCAATTGGGGCTCGGGGGTCTGCAAACGGGCACTTCCCGGGCTTTCGCGGTCAATCCAGCATTGGGCTGCCGAGCCAAGAGCTTGCACTGTCCAGCCAGCCTCGAGCTGAATTGACCAGGGGCCAGTGGGGTCAAGGCCCGTCATCACACTGATGGCGTCGGGAGCCTGACGCACCGGAACTTGCATGCGCATGATGGGGCCCGAGTGGTCATTGTGATTGATGTCGGCCACCACGGTGTCTTGCGCAACCGCTAATACCAAAGGATCTTCTTGTAGTCGTGGGGAAGATTCATATTGAGAAGGAGTGACTATCTCCCATACCCAAGGCCGACCACCAGTGTCGAGGGCAGGAACATTCATGCCTACCCATGCCACGTCGAGGCCAGGCATCGTTACTCGTCGCCAGGTGAGTGTGTCGTGGTTCTCGGAAAGAGAACGTTTCACTCCGTCGACGATTGTTTGCACATGAGAATGTTTGTCTGTGGTGGCCTGAGAATGGTGGATACCCCAGTTAGTGCGAGAATAAGACATGCCAGTTTTTGTTCACGAGGACATCAGCATCAACTATGAGATTGTCGGTTCTGGTCCGCGCGTGTTGTTCTTTAATGGCTCTGGTGCAACTCTTGAGTCGGCGGAATTGTTTATTAGCGCGCTTGCACAAACATGCGAAGTGCTCGCGCACGATCAACGCGGCTTGGGAAAAACTTCCATTCCAGATGGCCCGTACACAATGGCGCAATACGCACAAGATGCAGATGCGCTTCTGAATCATGTGGGTTGGTCAACTTGTGCAGTTGTGGGCATGAGTTTTGGTGGAATGGTGGCACAGGAATTTGCAGTCACATTTCCGCAGCGCGTTGAACGACTTGCACTCTTATGTACTTCTGCTGGCGGCGATGCAGGGGCGTCGTACCCGCTACACGAGTTGGGCGCACTATCTGCTGAAGAGAGAAACAAGAAAATTTTGTTGCTAACAGATTCTCGCTTTACAGAAGAGTGGTTGGCATCTCACCCGTCTGACTTGAAGATGATGAGACTGCGAGCTGAGCAAGCAGCGCAACCCAAAGCAGATGAAGTGCTTCGTGGGGAACGTCTGCAGTTGATCGCTCGAATCGGTCATGATGTGGCAAATCGTTTACACAAGGTGGCGTCGCCAACGTTTGTGATGGCTGGTCGGTTCGATGGAATTGCACCACCCAGTAACTCTCACGAAATTGTGAAAAGAATTCCACACGCAACGATGGCTGAATATGACGGCGGCCATATGTTCGTAGCGCAAGACAAGTTAGCCCTGAAAGATTTGCGGGCTTTTCTGAGTGCCGGTTCTGCGGTGCAAAGCGGTCAATCATGAAACCAAACATCCTTCTTGTCACTCTTGACCAGTTTCGAGGAGATTGTCTTTCTATTGCGGGCCACCCCGTTGTGCAGACACCGCAACTCGATCGGTTAAGTAGGGCCGGAGTCAGATTCAGTCGCCATTACAGCCAGGCATCACCATGTGCACCGGGGCGTGCGTCTTTGTACACCGGCATGTATCAAATGAATCACCGTGTTGTAGCTAATGGCACGCCACTTGATGACGGTTTCGACAACATTGCTCGTACGGCACGGCGTGCTGGGTATGCACCAGCTCTGTTTGGTTACACAGACCAGTCCATTGATCCACGCGTTACAGAGTCAGCAGATGATCCGCGTCTTCAAACGTATGAAGGTGTGCTTCCCGGTTTTGATTCCATTGTGGATCTCACACGTGGATACGGACCATGGAGACGTTTCTTGGCGGCCAACGGACATGATGCCTCTGGCGGGGTATTGCATCTACTTTCAACTGAGCATGAACGACCTGCAGACATGAGCGTGTCTGCATTCATGACCAACGAATTGCTTGGTTGGATGGGCGAGCAATCTGAACCGTGGTTTGCTCACGCAAGTTTTATTCGACCACATCCTCCGTATTCAGCAGCGGGGCACTTTGGTTCTATGTATTCGCCAGACAATGTTGGTCAGCCAATTGCACGCGCTGAATCTGTTCCACCATTTCATGAGGTGATGCTGCAATTGGACGACACAAAGGCACCTACGGATGTGGATGAACTGGCGCACATGCGCGCTCAATATTTTGGCATGGTGAGCGAAGTTGACTCTCAACTCGGACGTGTGTGGGATTTTCTTGAGTCGACTGGGCAGTGGGAGAACACGGTCATCATTGTTGTGGCCGACCATGCAGAACTTCTCGGGGATCACGGTTTGAAAGAGAAACTTGGATACTGGGAAACTAGTCAGCACATTGTAGGAATTGTGCGCGACCCGCGGCATGCAGACACACACGGAACAGTGATTGACAAGTTCACTGAGAACATTGATGTTTTTCCAACCTTGTGTGATGTGATGGATATTGACATTCCGGCGCAATGCGATGGCGTTCCGCTAACACATTTTGTGCGAGGAATAGAACCACCATGGTGGCGTGACGCGGCGCATTGGGAGTATGACTGGCGATTTGTTTTAATCCCTCACGACAAGCATCAGTGGCCGTGGCAACGTCGTTTAGAACAAATGAATTTGGCTGTTCGACGTTCAGACACTCATGCATACGTACAGTTTGGCGACGGTGAATACGTGTGTTTTGACCTTGAGGCAGATCCCACTTGGCGAACAACGACAGATGATGATGCAGTGATCGCACGCGAAGCGCGGGCAATGCTGGTGTGGCGAATGCAGCATGCCAATCGCGAAAACACTGGCTTACTTGTGGAAGATGGTGGCGTTGGTAGATGGCCATCTGGTGTGCACTGGCGTAATAATGCGCCGACTGCTTAGCAACTAGTCAGACCACACATCGAACTTCACCATGTGTTCAAGTGGTGCGCGTCGTAGTGGCCCATGATTTCCTTTTGGGTATCCAATCGGAACCATTGCGTAGACACCCCAAGGTTCTGGCAGTTGAAGAATGGGTCGAACTTCGTTTTCGCTGGCCGAGATAAGAGTGGTGAGAACGCCACCCAAACCCTCTGCGCGAGCGGCAAGAAGAAAGTTTTGTACCGCTGGGTACAGAGATGCACCTCCAACGACTGGAGTTCTTCCGAGGTTTCCGTCAGTTACAAAAACCTCGCGAGGATCATGAACAAACATTGCGACTACCGGAACATCTGCGAGTGAAGTCGCCAACTGTGTGCCGATAGCGAGACCTTTGCGAGTGGCCTCCACAATGTTTCCGGGCATGCCTTCTACGCGCTTCATGTTCATATCAATGTATTCAGACCAACGTTGTGAATAAATGTCGGAGAGTTGTTGTTTGATGGCGCGATCGCGAACAGCAATGATGCGCCACGGTTGTCTGTTGCCACCGCTGGGAGCCCAAATTGCGGCCTGCAACACTCGGTTCAGAACTTCATCTTCGATGGGCTTGTCACTGATACGACGAATCGAACGAGTGGTGGACAAGATGTCATAGAAGTCAGCTGAGTTGGTCATGACTGCAGTCTGACCGCATGAAGCTCACGTGTCAACGTTGGTGGGCGCTGGCTGGCCACGGAGACATTTCAAGGCCAGTTGCTTGGTATAGCGAATAGAGAAAGGAAGCAAACTCGACTGAAATATGTGCACGTGAGAGTCGAACTAGTTCGTCTCGGAAAAGAACACCGTGGGTTGGAACTCCGATAACCAGGTGAGCAATCTCATGAAGGACCGTGACTTGGTTGGTGTGAGCACCGCGAATACAAATGGTATGAATTTCAGAATGCGCTGTTGCGAGCACACTTGGAGACTTGCGAGTGACCACAATGTTGGGAACATCAATATCTTCGCGATGACTGATTGCTTCCACCCATGAATCGATGTCTGCTGATTTGAGATCCTTGACGGCAATCTCTGACTCTGCGACAGCTTCGCATGCATATGTAAGTGCGGTCTCGGGGGCGGCTTTTGAATAATTGGCAGACAATGCAATTGCTTGTGCGGCGTATTCGCTGATGTGAGTCATTGCAGTTCGCCACGCACACCTGAAGTAAACGAGCGACCAGATGCTCCGAATCCGCGTCCGGCGTTTCTGCCACTTGCGTGAGCGCCTGACGATGTATCGGAATAGTAGGTGCCACCACGAAGTGGGGGAGCAGATGCGTACATGGTGTCTGTTGCGCGTTTCATGCGGTCGGCAAGAACTAAACCAGCACCTTGTGTTTCAGAGATGAATTCTTTACGTGCTCCGCTTAAGGACTCTTCGATGCCTGATTGAAAACCGCTCCACCACGACACACGCCACGAGCGTGACCCGCGTGGAAGTAAGCGTGCACCTAACGCATCGGCAGCAGCAAACAATGTGCGCGTGGCAAAGATGTCTGCTGGACGTCCGTAGATGACAAGGACACATCCGTCGTGAGAATCAAATGCACGATACGACGCGCAGGAATGCATTTTGGCAATGACGTATAAAACATTGACACGGCGCACACGGTAGGGCCCTGTAACAACGACAGTTTCTGAAACGATGGAGACATCTTCATTGGGAACATCTGCAATGTCTGTTTCGTTGAGCCCATGCTTTTGCATGAGTTTGGAAGCCATTGCGAGGGCAGTTTCGGCTTCGGCCTGAGGGGTGTTGGGGTGCTGTGCGAGAGACAGAAGTGACTGGATGCGCTCGCGCTGTGAACTCATTGCCTGGACAATAGATGAGGGGTGGTTAGTGGTTCAGGACGCTTGAAAGGAATGACTGAGTGCGTTCTTCCTTTGGTGCGCCAATGACTTGCTGTGGGGAACCTTGTTCCACAATCACGCCAGCATCCATGAACACCACTCGATCAGCCACGTTTTTTGCAAAGCCCATCTCGTGAGTCACTACCAGCATGGTCATGCCTTCCTGGGCAAGTGCTTGCATGACAGCAAGAACATCGCCCACTAATTCTGGGTCAAGGGCACTCGTTGCCTCGTCAAACAACATGACATCTGGGTTCATCGCCAGTGCGCGCGCAATTGCAACGCGCTGCTGCTGCCCACCAGACAACTGAGCAGGGTATGAATTCTCTTTGTCTTGAAGACCGACTCGTGCAAGGAGGGAACGCGATGTTTCTTCTGCTTCTTTCGCATTTCGCTTCAAAACTTTTCGTTGAGAAACACTGACGTTTTCTAAAGCAGTCATGTGGGGGAAAAGATTGAATGATTGAAATACCATGCCAATCTTGGAACGTGCTTCATCGATATCGCAATCAATATCTGTCAGTTCTCGTCCGAGGACTGTGATGGTTCCAGATGACGGGGTTTCCAACATGTTCACGCAACGCAGCAGAGTGCTCTTGCCGGAACCAGATGGACCAATGATGCACACCACCTCGCCTCGCGTTACTTCTAAATCAATTCCTCGCAAGACGTGATTAGAACCAAAAGACTTATGTAGATCTTGAAGAGAGACAACAACGTCGGAACTCATCGGCTCATTGCCTTTGTCTTACGTTCCATCCATGCGACTAGTTGCGTGAGGGGAAGCGTCATTGCTAAGTACACCAATCCAGCAACAATCAGCGGCGTAGCGTTAGCTGTTTGATTAACTCCATCTCGACCGAAACGCGCTAAGTCTTTGGTTGCTGCAGTAACGCCGAGTACAGAAATGAGCGAGGTGTCTTTGATGAGAAGGACAAATTCATTGGTCAGTGGTGGAACGATGATTCGAAGGGCTTGCGGAATAATGATGGTGGTCATTGCACGCGTGTATGACATGCCAAGTGATCGTGCAGCTTCCATTTGACCTTTGGGTACTGCTTCTATGCCTGCACGAATAGTTTCGGCCATGTAGGCACTTGCAACTAGCGACAAGGGGATAGCGCCCTGAAGATAAGGATTTGGCCATTTCCATCCGGTGGCGATGGGGATTCCGAAACCGAGGATGAGCAATGTGACTAAGAGCGGAATGCCACGAAAAATCTCAATATATGTGGCAGCAAACCATCTGTACGCACGAATGCTGCTGAGTCGCATGAGAGCGAATAGAAGGCCGAATGACAGTCCGCCTGCAAAGCCAAGAATTGTAAATACAACAGTGTTCTTCGCGGCCTTAGTCAAGATGTCTGGGAACTGCTCTTTCACAATGTTCCAACGGAACATTGCATTTCCCAAGCGTTCCCAATCGATGAAGAGGATCACAGCAACCAGAAAAGCGATACTGACTACGTACATGGCATAGCGCATGTACATAGCTTTCTTGCGTTTGCTGAGTGCCATGACCCTCTTCGTCGTTAGGTATTAGTTATTGGTGATCAGAGATCAGCCAATGAAGTACTTGTCGTAAATGGTCTTGTATGTGCCGTCGGCCTTGAGGTCGGTGATGCCCTTGTTCAAGATTTCGAGGAGCGCTGTGTTGCCGGTTTCGACTGCAAATCCGTATTGCTCAGGAGTGTCTTCAAACTTGATGGAAACAACTGAAGTTCCCTGCTTGTCGGCACGTTCCTTATTAATGAGGTAATCCTGAAGAACACCATCTACTTGACCAGACTCGAGAGCGAGGAACATTGCGGATGCTTCATCAAATGATTGGATTGTTGAAGAAGTTGCATTTTCCTTTGCAAATGATTCGCCAGTTGTTCCTGTTTGTACAGCAATTGTCTTTCCGGCAAGTGACTCAAGAGTTGTGTACTTTGCTTCGTCGGCACTGCGAACGAGCAATGACTGGAATGCATCGAAGTAGCTCTGTGTGAAGTCTGCTGCTTCTTCGCGCTCGGCTGTGATTGTCATTGACGATGCAACCATGTCGCATGTACCTGCAGCAGGTGCGAGCCAAATTCCGTCGAACGGTTGCACACTGACTTCAAGCTCAAGCTCGTTTGCTTCTGCGATCTTGCGAACAACGTCCATGTCGAAGCCGGTCCAAGTGCCGTCGGCATCTTGGAATTCAAATGGCTCATATGGTGCGTCGGAGCACACTGTGAGCTTGCCCTCTGCAATGGTGCTAAGTGCACCTTCTTCGGTTGATGATGAATCGCTTCCGCCGCACGCTGCGACGACAAGTGATAATGCTGCAACGGCTGCAAGCAAACGTGAACTACGTGCCATGAGTGACTCCTTTGGTAGTGCCCTGTATTGGGCTGGTACAACCTTAGACCACGAGACGCAGAGGGCTACCAACTACTTCTGGGACAAAAAGCAAGGTAGTGAAGGAGAATTCGAAGGCGTGGCTCTGTTCGGCGACGATGGGCGACAATACTCGTATAAGTGGAACGTAGATCGGACATAGAAGGCCTGCGTGCCATAGCGGTACTTGCAGTTCTGCTGTTTCATGCCGGGGTTCCACATTTTGAAGGTGGCTACATCGGTGTCGATGTCTTTTTCGTGCTTTCGGGATTCCTAATCACTTCACTCCTGGTACGTGAGCGCGAGGCAGATGGTGGCATTTCCCTTGGAGCGTTTTATGCACGGCGCGCCCGTCGAATTTTGCCGGTGTCGTCTCTTGTCGCTGTAGTTACCGTGATTGCATCGTGGGTGTGGTTGGAACCACTGCGGCTTCGCTCGTTGGCCAATGATGTCATTGCAGTTGCTACTTTCTCTTCCAACTTTGTTTTTGCAAATCGTGGAGCTGACTATCTTCAATCCTCGCTTCCCCCTTCGCCACTGCAGCATTATTGGAGCCTTGCTGTAGAAGAACAGTTTTACTTTGTGTGGCCCGCCGTCGTAGCGCTCGCATGCATAGGCGCGGTATCTCGCGTTTCTATACGTCGCAGAGTTGGCACACTCGCAACTGTTGTCTCAGTAGCTTCATTTGCAATGTGCATGGTTCTCATGAACACGTCGCAGCCTTGGGCATTTTTTGCGCCTCACACGCGTGCATTTGAGTTGTCAATCGGAGCACTTTTCGCTGTCTTGCCAATTGCTACCAGTAAGACAGCAAAAATCTTCAGTGGCCTCAGCGCTTGGGTTGGTCTAATCGCGGTGTGTTGTTGTGTGGTTTTGTTTACTGAGACAACAAAATTCCCTGGGCCCTGGGCATTGATGCCCGCAATAGCAACTGCGTTCGTATTGCGAGGCGGAAATACAACTTCATGGTCACCACACAGTGTGTTGAAGTGGGCTCCTTTTCAATGGCTTGGGTCGCGGTCATATTCTGCGTACCTGTGGCATTGGCCGATTCTGATTATCGCAGTCCCCGCGCTTGAACGCGATCTCACTGTGAATGAGGGACTGTTGTGTATAGCCGCTGCACTGATGTTGTCGGAATTGTCATATCGAATTGTTGAAAACCCAATTAGGCGGAACCATCAGATACGTGGCGTGCGTGCCGCGGCGCTTGCTGTATCGCTTGTAGCGATTGTTGGCGGTGCCGGTGTGTTGGCTCAGAACAATCCACCGAATACGAGCACTGGAGTAATTGCCACAACACCAACGTTGGTCACAACTACTTCCATCAATATCTCTTCCACCACGATCCCGGTAGCTCCACAACTTCCTGGGCTATCTGCCCCAATCGCTCCCATTGTCGATGCAATGGTGGCAACTGGATTACCCGGAAACATCACACCGTCTCTGCAGGGCGCGTTGTCAGATATGCCTCTTATATATAGCAACGGCTGCCATGTTGGTTTTTCTTCGGTTACTCCAAAGCATTGTGTTTTCGGCAACAAAGAGTCCACAACTGTGATTGGTCTATACGGAGATTCACACGCTGCCCAATGGTTTCCAGCATTTGAGAAAGTTGCCATCAAGCGAAACTGGAAACTTATTACCTATACGAAACGTGGATGCCCACCTGCCGATATCTCGGTGTACAGCAAAGTATTGGGCAAGGTGTACAAGGAATGTGGACCGTGGCGAAAGAATGCGCTGGCAAAGATGAAAGAAGATGGCGTCTCGGTTGTCTTTGTTGCTCACTTTGATCGACTGTTATCGGCCACAACACGCAAACCAATGTGGCAAAAAGAATGGCGAGAAGGTCTGCAAGGAACAGTGGATGCACTGAAAGGCCAAGGAATAGTTCCTGTCCTAATGCAAGATACGCCGTATCCCGGTCAAGACGTTCCAACGTGTCTTAGTCGCAACTACACCAATGTTCACAGATGTACGCCTGGAGTGACCTCTGCTTATCGAGATGATATGCAACAAATGGTCGCAGATTTTGACAACGCTGGCGAGGACACATTGTGGGTTCAAAGTTGGTTTTGTGCAGTAAACGGTTGCCCAACGGTTGTTGGCAACATCATGGTGTACCGAGACGACAATCACATGTCTGTGACCTACGCGTCGTTTATCGCCCCTTTGTTAGATGCTGATATTGCCCCGTTTGTAGAATGGTATTCACATACTTCATAATTCGTGTCACACTGCTTGTATGAAACAACGTGTATCACTTCCAGAAACTTTAAATGACCATGTCAGTTCTGGGGTGTTAACAGAAGAGCAGGCACTTCACATATTGCATGCACCTCGTTGGTCATACACGCCACGTGAATTATTGTCCTATCTTGCGGCGCTCATCATTACTGTCGGTGTGATTCGCACCGTGGCCGCGGCATTGGTTGATGTGTCAGAGTCCACCATTGCGGTACTCATGTATCTGCTTGCCGCGGTTATCGGAGGCGTCTCTTTTCGCTTGAAGGACAAAAGTGAGATTCAGTCGCGCATTTCAGAAGTTTTAGAAGTTGCCGCAACTTTGTCGGCGGCAATTGCCACGGGCATTGTCTGTGACATTGCAAACTTGGAACTCCAGTGGTCCGTGGCAGTTATTGCACTTGTAGTCGTTGGGTGGGGACTTTTTCGTTCCAACGAATCCGAGATCGTTGGAGCAATTCTCATTTCAGCTGGGGTTCCAACATTTATTGTTTCGTTTGCCGCAGGATTAGATGAAAACAACAGTCGTTTGTTGGGCATATTGATGGTAATTGGTGGTGGCTTGTTGATACTGCAGGGCACGCGAACAATGGGGTTCTCGTTTGCACCGCGAGCAGCAGGTTCGTTGTATGTGCTGATTGGTGCAATGACATTAGGCAGCGACATCGGTGGGGTGGGGCGCGCCATTCCATTATTGATTGGTGCGGTGTTGTTTGCTGCTGGCACACAACGACTCGCTCCCGAAATGTTGTTGGCAGGTGCTTTCTGTGTACTTGCCGGCCTTCTTTCAATTGTCTTTGAAACAATCGATAACGACATTGCTCAGGGTCTGGCCATTGTGGCCTCGGGTCTCATTGTGCTTGCAGTGCTGGCAGCTCAAATGAAACGAGCCGTCAGTCGATCAAAGACTGAAACACCAACTGTTTGAGTTGTGGTCGTAGAGGCCAAGTACTCGAAGGCAAGAGCTGCGTCATGATCATGTACACAAGTTCTTCTTTTGGATCAACCGTGAAATTGGTGCTTGCCGCACCGCCCCAACCGTAATCACCAGCGCTGCCGGGCACTTTTGCCTTCACAGGGTCGAGCGTGACACTGACACTGAGTCCAAAGCCAACACCGTCAAATGCTGTTTCAGCAAAGAGTGGACGACCATATTCGGTGAGGTCTGCATTATTTGGCAAATGGTTTGAAGCCATAAATGCAACAGTGCGATTCGACAAAATTCGTGTGCCGTTGTACTCGCCACCACCACGCAACATCTCTGCAAACTTCAAGTAGTCACTCGTAGTGGAAACAAGACCACCACCACCAAGATGCGCCTTCGGCTCAACTAATGCGCCGGCAGCACCTGCATCGTTTCGCAAGATTTTTTTGTCTGCAGGATTTGGTACGTACAAGGCAGCAAGTCTGTCTGCTTTGTCGGCAGAACAATGAAACGCAGTATCGGTCATACCAAGAGGATCGAAAATTCGCTTTTTCATAAATTCGCCGAGAGTCATCCCCGAAAGAATCTCAACAACGCGACCCAGCACATCGATTGACATGGAATAAGCCCATTCGGTTCCGGGCTGGAACATCAGTGGAAGTCCAGCGAGGATGTCGCAGATGTCTGCGAGCGATGCATCGCGTGGCGTGCCCCATTCAAAACCAGCATTGCGATACATCTGATCGACTGGATTTGAATAGACGAAGCCGTAGGTCATGCCGGCTGTGTGTGAAAACAAGTGCCACATTTCCATCGGCTCTGAAACTGGGTCATATCGAGGAGCAGTCAAGGTTCCTGAACGGAAAACTTTCTGGTCTGCGAATGATGGGATGTACCACTTCACCTGATCGTGCATTTCGAACAGACCTTCTTCCCACAAAATAAGTGCTGCAACAGCACAGATGGGTTTGGTCATTGAGTACGCGCGGTAAATGGTGTCGTTCGCAATTGGTTTTTTGTTCTCAACATCGGCGTGACCGTACATATCGCTATAGGCCAATTTGCCACCACGCGACACGGTGATGTGATAGCCGGGCAACTTGCCACTGTCTACGTACTTTCCAAAGTGAGTACGAATGCGAGCAAGACGTGCGGCGTCTAGGCCAACTTCAGATGGATCAACTACTACTTCGAGATTCGACATACCAGCAATCTAGAACCACCTCATGGAGTAGGTAGTACTGGAACAGTTACTGAGGCTTAGTGGCGAATTCTTGAAACGCCGCAAGTGCCCGTGGGCCATAAACAGTGCCTGGGCCTCCACTCATTGAGATAGCGACACCGATTGTCTCGGCAACCTCAGCTTCAGTGGCTTTATTGAGAGCTGCGCCACGAGCGTGGCTAGCAATACATCCGTCGCACCGCACAGCTATTGCTATGGCAAGTGCTAATAACTCTTTGGTTTTCTTGTCTACTGCGCCTTCGGCAAAAGCCGCACTATGTAATTGAGCAAAACCCTCATAGACACCAGGAATGAGCGCTTTCAGCTCGCGACCTTCTGGCGCAAGTTGGGCGAGGACACCACGTCCGTGGTCGTGTACGTGATCTGTCATGCAAACACTGTAAGTGCATCGTTGTCGGCGACACAATTGAGTGCCCGCAACAACATGTCCTGCAGTAACTGTTGGCCACGTTCGTTCTGCTCGGCAAATCCACCAAATGTTGTAACGCCATATGTGACACAAAAACAAACTGAGATGAGGTATTGACGCCACATTTCATCACGATCAATTGTGATTCCATGCTTCTCGAGACGATCAAGATATGTGTTTACGAGTTCTTGATCGTGCCCACGACGAACATCGGTAGCAATGGACTGACTGATGAAGTAACCAACGTCGTACATTCCTGAACCAACTCCGATGAGCTGGAAATCGATGACGGCCGGGTCGTTACCGTCGAACATGATGTTGTCGGCACGATAGTCACCATGACACAGAGTTGAAGGAGTCATGAGATTGCCGAGCATCCACGAAACTTTTCCTCCCCAAATGTCACCAATGCCTCGAACACTGTCGGGAAGTAAATGCCCAGCGTATTGCTCAACATTTGGCCAACCTTGTGCCCACAACATTGGAAGCACAGCTTCATAGGTGGGGTTGAGTAAAGGCTGAAACACGTCTTGCATGCCAGACAACTTGGGGCTGTTCCACCACATGGCGTGGTAATCGGCAAGAGTCTCGAGAAGAATCTTTGATTCAGAAAGACCGACTCCTTCGATTTGATTCAATCCGCGGTAGTGGCCGATGTCTTCCATAGCAATTGTGAAGTTGGTGTTCTCGCCTTCGATGGCCTGTGCATAACACTTTGCAGTTTTGAAAGGCGCAATTTGTGCGCAATCACGATAAAAAACCAGTTCGCGAATATAAAGAACAAGGGCATCGGCTGTGAAACGTTGAGTGGCATCGTCGGTGGGGTATTTCACCACAAAAGACTGTGGTGCTTTTGTAGCGCCAGAATAAGTGGGCTTTACTCGCTGCAAAATGCTGAGAATTCCAACACCTTCACCAATGCGTTCTGTTGAAACAGATGTAACAGTCACTCCGTCTTCCAAACACCCACTGCCGCGCATCACGCCTTCTACCCATGTAGGTGTGATGTCTTTTTCTGAAGCGAGCAATCCGAGTCCGGATGTAAGCAGATCAACGATGGCCATGAGATTCCCCCTAGGTAGTGCTTCCCCCGAAGCAATAACTAAAAACACTAGTAGCCGTTGAGGCAAAGGCAAATAATCACCTCGTAGGCTTGGATTATGTCTGATTTGCGCGTGGGACTTATTGGCACCGGAATGATGGGGTGCGAGCATCTGCGCAATCTCATGGGACTCGATTCGGTGGCCATTACTGCTGTCAGTGACCCGAACGAAGAGCCGTTGCGTTGGGCTGCAAAGACATTGGGGGACAGAGCCAACAGTGTCACCCAGTTCACCTCGCATCAGGGCTTGCTCGATAGCGGTTTAGTTGATGCCGTGTTGGTTGCGTCGCCGAACTACACACATAGATCAATACTCGATGACATTTTGTCGACGGATATCCCGGTGCTGGTGGAAAAGCCGATGTGCACCACCGTGGAGGATTGCATTTCTGTAGTTAAAGCCCAAGAGTCTCGTTTAGCTATCACATGGGTTGGTCTTGAATACCGTTACATGGCGCCCATTGCAGGTTTGTTGAAAGAACTTCGCAGCGGAATCATTGGCAACATGAAGATGATGTCTATCCGTGAACACCGTTTTCCCTTTTTAGTCAAGGTGGATAACTGGAATCGTTTCACCAAAAACACTGGCGGAACGCTCGTAGAGAAGTGTTGTCATTTTTTTGATTTGATGAATCTTGCTGTGGACTCACGACCAGTACGAGTGATGGCAAGTGGTGGGCAAGATGTAAATCATCTAGACGAGGTCTATAACGGCGAACGTAGCGACATTCTCGACAATGCATATGTCATCGTGGAATATGCGAATGGCGTGCGCACCATGCTCGACCTCTCAATGTTCGCTGAAGCTGGACAACATGAACAAGAGATCACTGTGGTGGGTGACAAAGGAAAACTTGAAGCGTTTGTCCCTGGTAATGGGAAAATCTTTGTGGGGGACCGCACATCGCGAGCCGTTCAAGTAATTGATGTTCCCACCGACCCAGATATTGCACATATGGGCTTCCACTTTGGTGCGAGTTTCATTGAGTGCAAACGATTTGTTGATGCAGTGATCAACAACACCCCACCTGAAGTAACCGCGGTCGACGGATTGTGGTCTGTTGTTATTGGTGCGGCTGCGCATAAATCCATTGATGAGTCTCGGCCTGTCCTTGTTTCGGAATACGGACTCTGACATGGACGATCTTGTTTTGGTCTTGCATCTTGTTTCAACGTGCATCATGGTGGGAGTCATTTGGTTTGTGCAGTTAGTGCATTATCCGCTGCTTGCAGTTGTGCCGGTAGAAAGCGCTACTCAGGTTGCTGAAAAACACCAGCGATGGACTGGTTTCGTGGTGGGGCCGCCAATGGCAGTTGAAGGCGTAACTACTTTACTTTTGTGGGCGAGTACGCCATCGGGAGTCTCTTGGTGGTTGACATGGGTGAATGGCGCATTCTTAGCAGTGGCACTTCTGTGCACCATCTTCTTATCGGTACCACGACACGCGCGCATGGTTGCGGCTCCGGATGCACGAGTGGGACGCGAACTTGTACAAACAAACTGGCCTCGAACAATTGCGTGGACCATGTGTGGAATCTTCGCTGCCGTAATGCTTGTACAAGGAATGTAAATGTTGAGTAATTTTGTAAGTTCACTTTTGGATACAGCGATTGTGCCTGGGTTTTCACGCGTGGGTTTCTTTGTGCGTTCCCGTCTGAATCATTGGGTTCAGGTTTCTGGTTATGACTTGACCAACAAAGTGATTGTGATAACCGGCCCAACTTCTGGTCTCGGCAAAGAGTGTGTTCGTATTCTTGCTCCAACTGGTGCACAGTTGGTTTTAGTTGCTCGTAACAAAGAGAAATGTGAAGACGTCATTGCATCTGTTCGTGGAATCTGCAGCGGACCGGACCCTGTATGTGTGGTTGCAGAGATGGGCGATCTTCATTCTGTTGGAATGGCAGCAAGAGAAATTGCAACGCGCTTCCCACAAATTTCCGCGCTTGTGCACAATGCTGGGGCGCTTCTCAATTCACGAGAAGAATCACCACAAGGTCTTGAACAGACAGTTGCTTCACACGTAGTTGGTCCACATCTTCTGACAACTGTGTTGATGCCGAACTTGCGCGCAGCACAAGGGCGCGTTGTGACTGTCTCTTCGGGTGGTATGTATTCGGCAGAACTACCAATGGTTGGACACGGTCGAACACTCGAAATGCGCGCTGACAATTACAACGGCACAAAGCAGTATGCAATTGCAAAGCGAGCTCAAGTCACATTGAATGAACTGTGGGCTAAACAGGAGCCGTCGGTGCAGTTTGCTTGTATGCATCCGGGTTGGGCAGATACTCCAGGAGTGCAAGATTCCATTCCGCGTTTCCGGCAGATAACCCGTCCCATATTGCGCACAGTTGCAGAAGGTGCAGACACCATTGCGTGGTTGGCTGCCGTCACAGTTATTCCAGGTGCAAGTGGTTCATTTTGGTCCGACAGAGAAGTGAGACCAGCTCACAAATTGCCATCAACGCGCCGCAAAGACACTCGTGATGCTCGAGAGAATTTGTGGAATTGGTGCAATGAAGTAATTGCACCGTTCATCTCGCAATAGTTTTTCTTACCCCTGAGTGCACTTGTTTGTTGTGGTGCCAATACCTTCAATGGTCGACACCAATACGTCGCCTGGCTTCAGAAAGACCGCAGGTTTGCGTGACACACCAACTCCACCAGGAGTTCCTGTGAAGATCACATCACCAGGAAGTAGCTCCACTATTCCTGACAAGTATTCAACGATGTCGCCAACATTGAAAACAAGATCGTCAGTGAGAGTGTTTTGCACTTCTTCACCGTTTAACGTGCATGTCATACGAAGTGCATCACGGTCTGCAACTTCTGCAGCGTCAACAAGCCATGGCCCGAAAGGTCCGTAATTCTTTTTGCTCTTGCCAAGATCAAAGTGGGGAGGTTGTGCAGCGAATTGCAATGCACGATCTGAGATGTCCTGACCAACGCTGATACCGGCGATGTGTTTCCATGCATCTGCCTTTTTGATGTTGCGGCCACCGCTGCTCATCACCACGACAAGTTCAACCTCCCAGTCCACCATTGGTGCATCGATGGGAATGTCTGCGTTCGGTGCTGCGATACATGATGTGAATTTTGTGAAGGTAAGCGGCACAGCAGGAAGACCCATTCCGCTTTCTTCTGCATGAGACCTGTAATTCAAACCGATGGCGAACACCTGCAATGGCCAGGGTGATGGTGCATCAAGTTCGTCGACATTGGCAGGCGTTCCACCATCGGTGATGGTCGCGGCGAATTCGCGGAGTTCACTCCAACGTGGAAATGCTTTGATGGGGTCTGAATCAAACCGACCACCACTCACTTCAGCAAGGTCGACAAGGTTGTTGTTGGGGCCGACTACTAGTTGTGCTCGGCCGTTCTTGGAAGCGAATCGCAATGTCATATGTGCCACGATAGTCATAGATAGTCGTTTGACTACATAAGGAGTTTTCCATGGCCTCGCCAATCAAGTTCGCACATGTTGTATTGAAGTCACCGCGATACAAGGAGATGGTGGCCTGGTGGGTTGATTTTCTAGATGGCGCAGTGCGTCACGGAGACGATTTCATATCGTTTTTGTCATACGACGATGAGCATCACCGGATTGCAATTGCGAATTTTCCAAACCTGGAACCTCGATTGGCTACGGCAGAAGGAGTGGAGCATTTTGCGTTCACCTATGCATCGCTAGACGATCTCTTTGGCCAATATGAGCGTATGAAAGCCAAAGGAATCTCGCCGTATTGGACAATCAATCACGGCATGACATTGTCTGCGTATTACCGCGACCCCGATGGCAATCAAGTTGAAACCCAAGTTGATGCAATGTCTATGCATGAGGCTGATGCTTTCATGTCTGG
>DAISXE010000014.1:0-22933 GCA_036826015.1 Ilumatobacteraceae bacterium | reverse complement strand
ATGTTGCGATCATGGCGTACTCAGCAAAGTATGCCTCTGCGCTCTATGGACCATTTCGCGATGCAGTTGATGTTCAGATTGTGGGCGGTGGTCATCGCAAGGGGTATCAACAAGATTGGCGTAATGCACGCGAGTCGATGCGCGAAGTATTCGAAGATATCGAACAAGGCGCAGACATTGTCATGGTGAAACCTGCGCTCGCATATCTTGATGTCATTGGTCAGGTACGAGCATCAGTCGATCATCCTGTTGCTGCGTATCACGTAAGTGGTGAGTACTCCATGATTAAAGCAGCTGCTGAAAAAGGTTGGATTGATCACGACGCGGTTGCAATGGAACATCTCACTGCAATCAAACGTGCAGGCGCCGACATCATTTTGACATATCTCACGCGTTGGTTCGCTGAGAACGCAACAAAGTAGGTCTTTTGTGACTAATGCAATTCCATTGTGTGATGCGACTGCATGTGTGCAGGCTGGTTGCACGGCAACAGTGTGTCGTGGTCTAGGCACTCCATCAAACCAGTTAGTTTTTGAACGTTCTGCTCGTGCAATCCCTGGCGGTGTCAACTCGTCTATTCGTGCATTCAAAGCAGTGGGCGGAACGCCATACATTGTGTCTCGCGCTAACGGTGCGTATGTCTACGACGTTGAAGGCAACGAGCTCATCGACCTTGTGCAGAGTTACGGAGCCATCATCCTCGGCCATGCGCATCCAAAAGTTACAGAGGCAATCAGATCTGCTGCAGGTGACGGCACGTCGTATGGCGCACCCACTCCGCGAGAAATGAAATTGGCTGAAGCGATTGCTGAGCGTGTTCCGTCGTGTGAACGAGTTCGCTTTATGAATAGCGGTACCGAAGCCACAAGTACTGCGGTACGAATTGCACGAGGTGCAACAGGTCGCAAACGCATTGTCACTTTTCATGGCAACTTTCATGGCGCAACAGATGCACTGTTAGCAGCAGGTGGAAGTGGCATTGCAACCTTGGGACTTCCGGGAACGGCCGGGGTTCCCGAAGAGGCCGTAGCAAATACTTGGGTGTTGCCATACAACGTGGTCCCCACTCTTGATGAAGATGTCGCAGCAGTGTTTGTTGAACCTGTTGCCGCCAACATGGGACTTGTTGCACCAGCACCTGGATTTCTTGAAGGACTTCGAGCCGAATGTGATCGCGTTGGCGCACTGCTCGTCTTCGACGAAGTGATCACAGGATTTCGTTTAGGAACAGGTGGAGCACAAGGGAAGTACGACATTCGTCCTGATCTCACATGCTTCGGAAAAGTAATTGGTGGTGGCTTACCCATTGGTGCAGTTGGTGGACGCAAAGACATTATGGAGAACCTGACCCCGTTGGGTTCGGTGTTCCACGCAGGAACATTGGCTGGCAATCCACTGGCAACTGCTGCAGGTCTTGCTGCACTCAATGAACTGACAGATGATGTGTACATGGAATTATCGGCGCGTACACGGCATGTTGCTTCCATGTTGCGCGATGCGTGTGCAGAAGCAAATGTTGATGCATCATTCCCAGTGGTGGGAACTCTTGCGGGTATGTATTTCGGAAATGCACTCGGCGGAAAAACGCCAACAAACTTCCAAGAAGCTTGTACAACAAGCGAAGAAACCTACGCCAAGGTGTTCCATGCACTTCTGTCTGCTGGTGTTGCACTTGCGCCAGGTGCGTACGAATCTTTGTTTGTTGGGTTAGCTCATACAGATGAAGTTGTTGCTCAACTTGCAGAGCGAGTCGCCGTGGGATTGCAAGGAATTAACCGTTGAGTAGACGCATCCTCTTCACCGCTCTTGCAATCTTGCTTATCGGTGTAGTTCTGGTGTCACAACGTGGAGGAACAAAGGTCGTTGCACCTACTGCTGTGTTGCACAAAGCAGATCTTGTCGCAAGTGTCAACAACATCAATCTTGATGCTGCGTGGTCACAAGACGGAAAAGTTACTTCAGGAGGTGCAGCCAGATTGTCACTTGATGATTTGCGCACATTGACAATTCTTGAAGGAACAATGACCGCTGAATATGGTGATATTCAACGGTGCACAGATTTTGTTACTCCCAATGCATGCGTGTTGTTTGCAGACATGTTGGGTGAAGCAGTCGTATGGTTTGGACTTGTGTCAGCAGATGCAGTCGCGTCTCGAGAATTTGTGACACTGCCCGGATTAATTGACATGCAAGACAACGGAAACGAAGGCATTCTGCGTAATGGTTGGGTAGTAAACCTTGCAACGCCTGTGAAGCGTAATTGCGAGAAGGAAGACGGAGATACGTCGTCTTTGCGAGATTTCATCACGCGATTCCCAGACACAAAAAGTACTGCAGTGGTAAATCTATTGACGGACAACGTTGTGTCCGTGAAGTGTTTGTAACTAAGCGTTACTTACCAATTGACGCGCGAGGCTCTGTGCCGACTGCGCCAGGCTTAGTTGCAAGCATCGCGAAGTCTTTTTCAATTGTGTCGAAACTGGTTGAACCTGCTTCGAGCCCTAAGAAAATTTCTGATTCTGGTGAACACCAGGTTTCGTACTCTTCTGCCCACTCTTCACTCTTTGGGTCTGCGCCACCAACTGCATAACGCGTGTGGCACACCACAGAGAGAATTTCTGCTTCAGTTAGAGCACCGCCTGCTTTTTCACCTTGCATCGGCATTGGGTTTCCGTTGTATGAAAGCGGAGCATGCGCGCCACCTTCACGGTTTGGATCTCCGTATGTCTTGATCTCAGCAGCTGCGTATTTCTGGCTTCCGTTGTAGACGAAGTTCAACATGTCTTCAATGTGCGGGAAAGTTTTCATGACTTCACCCTGATACAAAACTCGTCCGGCACCGCCAGCACCGTCGGCGCCGTGGCAACCCGCGCATGAACCAAACACGGTTGCGCCAATAGACATTGGACCAGCAAGAACTTTTTCTGCAGGCTTCAAAGCAATGAGATACAACGCTGCCCACGCTGGCAATAAAGCAAGACCGGCCATTGCCCAGAACGGAATCTTCTTGCGCGACTTGGCTGCAGCAACATATGGAGGATCAGCAACAACAGGTTTTGGTGCAGGAGATTCTGCTTTTGCAGGTGTGGCAGGGGTAGCGACTGCTGGGGTCGATGATGGGGCGCTATCACCAGAGGCATCGCCAGACGCATCTGCGCGACGTGCCTTGGAGCGATTCAGAAGGTGCTCGGGAATCTCGGTCACTGCTCTTTACCTCTCGGGGAGACCATGGAAGAACTCGTCAGAAAGCGGAAGTGCTCACTGATTCGATGTCTTGCCTCCACGATAGACAAATAAAGGTGTTCTAGAGGAATCATTGTGGGTTGCGCCCCAGTGACTCATGTCGGTTGCCTCGGCCAGATACTTTGTGCGATTGTGCTTTTTGGGCACAACAGCACAACCTCGTGGTGGCCCCAAAACGCACAAAAGCACAACCTCAACTTGGTGATTGCAGGTTTACATGCGACAGGAGTCGCCCTTCGGGAAATGGGTAAACAGGGTGGTCAGGTGACTAGTCTTTTATTACTTAGGCACCTGCCCCAGGCAATTACCGTCACCAGGACCGGAGAAGAAGAACAGTCCATGATCGCGATCGACATCCTCAGATGGCCCGGAGTCAACCAGGCTTTCCTGTTTTCTTTTTTCGTTACCACCGCTATGGCTCTCGTTGTCATTCCGATTGGGAAGCGCCGCCCAATTGCTAAGGCTGCAACATGGGGTGAAGCCATGGTTGGTTCTGTGTACACGTTCTTCGTAATGTTCTTGGCGTTTGGTGTTGTGCCTCACCAGTTCATCGACCATGCCGACAAAGAACTCGGATGGCGTAAAGACAAATTGCTGTACGGCCCTTTCGACATCTTGAATGCCAAGTCCAATGGTGGAAATTTCCCGTTCACCCTCAGTTACGAAGCTATTCGTGACATCGCCGTAGTCGTCATTCACGTCTATTTCATTGGCCTCATGATTTACATGTTTGTTTGGTGGCAGAAGCGCGGCGAAAAAGTCACAAAAGAGATCGAAACTTCTTCCTACGGTCGCCCGTTGGTGCGAAAGAGTTAAGAAATCATGGCTCGCACAGACGCAAACCCACCGATGCCAGAATGGTCAACTGAGTATCAACTCGTTGAAGTTGATGCTGACTACTTGGGTAAGGCTGTAAAACCAAAGCAGTTCATTCATATTGATCAAAGTGAATGCATCATGTGCGAAGGATGCGTGGACATCTGTCCGTGGAAGTGCATCCATATGGTGACTCCCGATGCTGTTGCAGAAGCAACAGATACAGAAATGCCTGGATCAGATCCATCCGACAACGTTCTCTTCATCATCGATGACGATGTGTGCACACGTTGTGCACTGTGCGTCGATCGCTGTCCTACTGGCGTCATCATTCTGGGCAAAGTCGGTGCACCCGATCCAGAAGGTGACAGCCACACCCGTACAAACAATCATGGCTACGGCTATGGAATGCGCCTCTGAGGTAAGTGAATCATGGCAAAAGTATTAGATAACCCTCGTCCAACTCTGAAAGAGCGGGCAGCCAAACTCGGAGGCCAAGTTCAAGGCAGCCAAGTGTGGAACTCAATCTTCCGACCAGGTTCGATCTTCCGTAAGGGCTACACCGATAGCCCTCGTAACCGTTCGTACGTGATCATGAACTCGGTGCTGTACCACTTGCACCCAGTAAAGGTGAAGCGTCACGCAGTCAAAGTCAGTTACACGCTGTGTCTTGGTGGTTTGAGTTTCTTCCTCTTCATCTTGCTCACTGTCACCGGAATTTTCTTGATGTTCTTCTACCGACCAACAGGTGCAAACGCGTGGCAAGACATTCAGACCTTGCAGACTTCAGTGACTTTCGGTTTGCTCATTCGCAACATGCATCGTTGGGGCGCACACCTCATGGTGTTGTCAGTGTTCTTGCACATGGCGCGTGTGTTCTACCACGGCGCATACAAACCACCTCGTGAGTTCAACTGGGTAATTGGAGTCGTTCTCTTGACACTCACTTTGTTGTTGTCGTTCACCGGTTACTTGTTGCCGTGGGACCAATTGGCACTCTGGGCTGTAACTGTGGGTACCAACATGATGGGCTATACGCCAGTGTTTGGTTCACAAGTTCGTTTCGTTCTACTTGGCGGCGTCGAAATTGGTTCGGAAACCTTGTTGCGTTGGTACGTGCTTCACGTGCTCATGCTTCCTTTCGTCATCGTCATCTTTATGGCAATTCACTTCTGGCGCGTCCGCAAAGACGGCGGAATCTCTGGACCTCTGTAAGCGAGGGAGCACACAATGACTGAAATTCCTGAACACCTACTAAAGCGAGCACAAGCAGCTCGTGAAAAGGCCGCAGCTGAATCAGATGCACCTGCCGATGCAGGTGCTGGCGATTCACGCATTCCTGATCATCTTTTGGAAAGAAGCAAAGCAGCACGTGCAAGTGGTGATGGTGCAGTAGCCGTTGCTGATAAAGCAGCAGCAGTTGTTGCAAGCGCGCCGGCCGGATCAGTGCCAGTAGGCGCCGGACCTGGTGGACACACTCAACGTCTTCTTACTGTTGTGAAGTCTGGTTCTATTCAAGAAACAAAAGCAGCACCTGTCGACAAAGTACACACGTGGCCTCACTTGTTGGCTGTTGAATTTGTTGCTGCACTTGCGTGCACAGCGTTCTTGTTCGTGTTCTCTTGGGTCGTTAACGCACCGTTGCTGCACGCAGCAGACTTCAACAAAACACCAAACCCATCGAAAGCACCTTGGTACTTCTTGGGTCTTCAGGAACTTCTCACAATGTTCCACCCAATGATCGCTGGTGTGACATTGCCTGGCATGGGTCTTGTTGCACTTATTTTGGCTCCATATGTTGACCGCAATACTTCGAACAAACCAGAAGATCGCAAATGGATGACATCCATGATGACGCTCTTCCTCATGTTCTGGGCAGTATTGGTCATCATTGGTTCGTTCTTCCGTGGCCCAGGGTTCAACTTCACCTTCCCATGGCGAGATGGCATTTTCTTCGAGTTGTGATTTCACTTCTCACTAACGACTAATTATTCGACGTAAAGACAAAGGAACAAGGAACGTAAAGGCATGAGTACCGGAATCGTCATAACGATCGTGGTGATCGCAGCAGTTGTCTTCGGGGCAATTGTTGTGTTGACCACCGCTCGTAGCTCCGAAGTTCGTGGCGCCGGCGCGTTGTCGCGCGAGACACGTTCACGTGATCGCAAAGCAACAATCACTGGCAGCGCACCTACTGGACGCGAAGTAGAAGCAGCATCACGGTCAACAGAAGTTGCTGTCGCAGCACCTGTTGCGGTGGAACCATTTGTTGCACCCGATGAAGAAGCACTTGGTGTTTCTCGTCGTATGTTCTTCAATCGCTCTGCAGTCACACTCATGGCGGCAAGCCTTGGTGCATTCGGTGCATCTCTTGTGGCGTTCTTGTGGAAGGGCGCTGAGGGCGGTTTCGGTTCAAAAATTAATGCCGGAAAATTGTCTGATGTCATCTCTGGAATTCGCGCAAACAAAGGCTTCTTGTATTTGTCAGAAGCACGTGCATGGGTTACCGAGTATCCAAAAGATGCGTTGGGTAAAGGCAGTGCTGTGTACGGCGGTCAATCCGCAGTCTTCACAGGAATGCAATCGGGTGTCGTGGCTTTGTATCAAAAGTGTCCACACCTTGGCTGCCGTGTACCTGAGTGCAAGAGCTCACAATGGTTTGAATGCCCATGTCACGGTTCCCAATACAACCGTGTAGGCGAAAAGAAGGGTGGCCCTGCGCCACGCGGAATGGATCGCTTCGGAGTTTCTGTTGCGAACGGTGTTCTCACCATTGACACTGCTGCAGTGTTCGCGGGTCCAGCAATTGGAATTAACACAACAGGTCAAGAAGCCGAAGGCCCACACTGCGTTGGAGGCGGTCACTAATCATGTTTGCATCAACTAGCACTTCCATTGCATGGCTCATTCTTCTGGTCTCCGTGGCCGGATGGATTGTGTATGCAATCTTCAACGTGCGTGGTTCTCGTTCAGAGATTGGCGCCGAACAAAAACTGGCGGCCAACCGCAAGGAGTATTACGACGACGAAGCTCTTGAAGGACCACGTCTTGAACGAGTTCAAGTCTTGGGACTTTTGTTCCTTGTGATCATCACTATTTCGTTGCCTTTGTATTGGGTAATGGAGCCAAGTCGCCAGGCTGGTGCAACTTTTGGTTTTGAAAAGCGTTTTGCTAGTTGGGGCGCAGAGTTATTCACATCAACAGCCGACGGTGGTTACAACTGTTCAGGTTGTCACGGCGGCATGAAGGCAACCGGTGGTGTTGCTTCATATGCAGTCACCGACCCAAAGACCGGCGAAGTGAAAGCTGTGTCATGGAAGGCTCCATCTTTGAACACTGTGATGTATCGCTACACAGAAGACGAAGTGCGTTTCATTCTTAACTACGGTCGTCCTTTCTCGCCAATGTCGGCATGGGGAACTATCGGTGGCGGTCCATTGACTGACCAGTCGGTGCAAACACTGATTGATTATTTGAAGTCAATTCAGATTCCTCAAGAGAATTGTGAAACGACGCGCAGTGCGTACAACCCAACATGTGTCGACGGCAAACTGCCTGAAGCAAACAACAAAGAGATTATTGCCGAAGCACAACGCCAAGTTGATAGTGGCAAGTACGGATCTCTTGGTGAAGCACTGTTTAATCTCGACCTTGGTTCTGGCGCGTATTCCTGCGCACGTTGCCATACAAAGGGATGGTCTTACGATGATCCACAAGTCACTGGCGGCGGCGCTCTCGGGCCAAGCCTCACTTCAGGATCGTCTATTCGTCAATTCCCGAACCAGTCAGACATGATTGCCTTTATTCAAGGTGGCTCTGAACTTGGTAAGCGATACGGCGAACAAGGTCAAGGAAGTGGGCGTATGCCTGCCTTTGGTCAGGTGTACACAGAAGATCAACTCAAATTGATCGTTGAATACGTGCGGAGTCTCTGATGTTGTCAGCGTTACTTTCAGTCGGTTGGGAACCCGAAATTCGGGGATGGATCATTGTCATCATCAGTGTGGTGGTGCTCATGGGTTCCACCTATTTGTTGCTTGGCACCAACGTTGGTGCACGTCTCGGTTTCCTTATCGCTTTTGCAGGTCTTGCCGGTTGGATGATGTCAATGGCAATCATCTGGGCCATCTACGGAATTGGTTTAACTGGTCCAACACCAACGTGGCATCCAGGCGAACCTGTCACCATCGTTCGTGATGGTGCGTTGTTGGACCGCGCCGAAGTTGTCGATGCGCCGATTGACATTGCCGGTCTAGATGCAACGAAGGCCGCAGATGTGGTTTCAAAAACATTGGTAGAGGACGGTTGGAAGATTCTTGCCGAATCTGACCCCGCACGTGGTCAAGCAGTCGCTTCAGCAGATGAGATTATTCAAATCGAAGCTGAAGAATTCGCCGCTGGCGAATATGTGGCTGTAAATGTGTATGACAAGGGTGGCGAGCGGTATCCAAAGATTGGCGAATCCATCGACTTCATCGCGTTCAAGCACAAGCCTCGTTATGCGATCGTTGAGATTGCACCGTTACTTGAACAGCGCGCTGAACCAGGTCGTGCACCAGCACGTGCACAAATCGACACGACGAAGCCTCACCGCTACGTCGTCATGATTCGTGACCTTGGTGCAAAGCGTCGCCCCGCATTCCTTATTGGCATCGGCTCTGGCCTTATTTTCTTCTTGTTGTGCTGGCTTCTCCATCGTCGTGAAGCACTGTTGCGCAAGAACCTCGCACTGAAGGCATAGCGCGATGGGTCAGTACCTTCCCATTTTGGCGTTAACGGTGCTGGCGATTCTTTTTGCATTACTTAGCCTCATTGCTTCTCGGTTATTGGCACCTAATCGTCCAAGTTCAGCTAAAGAAGCACCATATGAATGCGGGATTGTTCCTAGCCGTGAACCACCCGAACGCTTTCCAGTGAGCTTCTATGTCATTGCGATGTTGTTCATCATGTTCGACATTGAAATCATTTTTGCTTACCCATACGCAGTAGACAGAGAGTTCCTCGGGTCTTTTGCATTCTTCGAGATGCTTGCGTTTAGCGCGGTCTTCTTTGTTGCGTTTGTGTACATGGTTGCACGCGGAGCACTTGAGTGGGGCCCCATCATGCGTTCGGCGAAACTCGATCCGCAATCAAGCACTGGTGTTCAGGCAAGTGGAACTGTTCGTGTAGTCGGTCGCGAAGGACGAGCAGCCTGATGGGATTAGTTCAGAATGTTCTTGACGATGGACTTGGTGGCATTGAGCACAACTTTGTTACTGCCCGTATCGAAGACCTAGTCAAGTGGGCAAGGTCACGTTCTAGTTGGGGCGCTTCATTTGGTCTCGCTTGTTGCGCCATCGAAATGATGGGAACCGGCGCATCTCATTACGACTTGTCTCGTTTCGGAATGGAAGTGTTCCGTGCTTCTCCTCGTCAGGCTGACATCATGATTGTCGCCGGCCGCGTTAGCCAGAAGATGGCTCCAGTGTTGCGCCAGGTGTACGACCAAATGATGGAACCTAAGTGGGTCATCTCTATGGGTGTCTGTGCATCAAGTGGCGGCATGTTTAACAACTACGCAATTGTGCAAGGTGTCGATCAGATCGTGCCAGTAGATGTTTATGCGCCAGGTTGCCCTCCAACACCAGAGACATTGATTCATGCCATTGAGACATTGCATCAATTGATTGAAGATGGCGAGATCATGCGTCGTCGTGAATCAAATAATGGTGGTGCAGGAATTCAACTCACTGAAGGCGCAATTGCTGCCGCTCCTGTCACGCTTGGAACGAAGTAATCATGAGTGATGTAGCTGAAACAGTGGACAATGCTGTAGAGACTCAACACGGTTGCCCAGTAGTGGATTCGCTTGGACAACGAGTTTTGCTTGCTACTCGCGAGAATTACATTTCAGTAGTCAAAGCACTTGTTGATGAGGGATACACCATGTGTATCGATCTCACTGGTGTTGACTATCTCAATTTGCCTAATCGCAAAGTTGGACACGGTGTCACGCCGGAGCGTTTTGAAGTAGTGGCTAATTTCCTGTCGCTCACATTGCGTCAACGCATTCGTGTACGCGTGCAGATTCCAGAGAACGATTCCACGTTGCCGTCGTTGTTTGACCTGCACCCCGGCACCGAGGCTCATGAACGTGAAACATTCGACATGTTCGGAATTTCCTTTGATGGTCATCCAGACATGACTCGCATCTTGATGCCAGAAGATTGGGATGGCCACCCTCTTCGTAAGGATTACGACCAAGGTTCTATTCCAGTCCAGTTCAAAGGGTCGAACTCATGACGATTGTCTCGGCCGGAACTAACGAGGGTGGACAAGAACTCCTCTCACGAAGCGACCTCACTGCAAAAGAACTTTTGCGTGAAGTGGGCTCAGTGTTACGTCTCAGCGAGACTGAAGCAGCCGCATTGGCTTCAGTTGCAGACGAGGCGCCAGAAGATCAAACAATGATTATCAACATGGGACCACAACACCCAAGTACACACGGTGTGTTGCGACTCATGTTGGAGCTCCAAGGTGAAACTGTTCTGCGTTGCAAGCCGATCATCGGTTACCTGCACACAGGTATGGAAAAGACAGGCGAAGCACTGTCGTACATGCAGGGTGGCACCAACGTGACACGCATGGATTACTTGTCACCGTTGAACAACGAACTTGTTTTCTCGTTGGCCGTGGAAAAACTCCTTGGCATCGATGGCGATATTCCAGAACGCGCTACGTGGATGCGCATGCTGTTGAGCGAACTAAACCGTATGAGCAGCCACCTATTGTTCCTTGCCACTAACGGAATGGACATTGGTGCAGTTTCCATGATGTTGTACGGATGGCGTGAACGTGAAGATGTTCTTCGCTTCTTCCAAAAAGTCACCGGACTTCGCATGAACCACAACTTCATTCGCCCTGGTGGTTTGGCTGCCGACTTGCCTGCCGGCTGGCGTGACGATGTTTTAGAAATTCTCGAGAACTTGCCTTCGCGACTTGAGGAATACGACATCTTGATGTCTGGTCAGCCAATTTGGCGCGAGCGTCTGCAAGGTGTTGGCGTTATCACCGCGCAAGAAGCAATTGCACTCGGAGTTACCGGACCAATTCTTCGTTCGACCGGAGTTCCATGGGACCTTCGCCGCGACATGCCATACCTTCACTATGACCAACTCGAATTCGATGTTGTTGTAGGCGAGTACGGCGATGCATACGATCGCTATTCGATTCGTTTCAATGAGATCCGTGAGTCAATGCGCATCGTGTATCAAATTCTCGATCGCATGCCATCGGGCGACTATCGAATCCAAGACAAAAAAGTTACGCCACCACCACGTGCACGCATTGACGAGTCCATGGAAGCACTTATTCACCACTTCAAAATCTTTACTGAAGGTTTCAAAGTTCCAGAAGGCGAAGTGTACGTCAGCATTGAAAGCCCACGTGGAGAAATTGGTTGCTACATCGTGAGCGATGGTTCTTCACATCCGTATCGCATGCATGTGCGTGCGCCATCCTTTGTCAACATTCAAGCTATGCCTCACATGATGCGTGGTGGGCTCGTCGCGGACGCAGTGGCAGTGATTTCGTCTGTTGACCCTGTTCTCGGAGAGGTTGATCGCTGATGGCTCGTCTTTCTGAAGACAACATTCGTCTTGCACGTGAAATTATTGGTCGGTATCCAAAGCCGCGCTCAGCGACAATTCCGTTGTTGCATCTTGCACAAGAGCAAGATGGTTTTGTTACGAACGAGGCAATGTCGCACATTGGCGAACTTGTTGGTGCCACATCGGCCGAGGTGTACGGAACTGCATCCTTCTACGAGATGTTCAAGTTTGAGCCGGTCGGTAAGTTCCTCATCAATATTTGCGGAACAATGTCTTGCGCACTTCTCGGTGCTGAAGAACTCATGCATCATGCCGAAGGTCGACTTGGTATCAAGATGGGTTCCACTACAGCTGATGGAAAATTCACTCTTGAGCGAGCCGAATGCCAGGCAGCTTGTACCGAAGCACCGTGCTTGCAAGTCAACTATCGCTATCGCTATCGCGTCACACCTCAGGAGCTTGATGCGCTCATCGATGATTTGTCTTCCGGCGGTCTTGATGCCGAGATTCCAGCCCATGGTACGGTGGCAAAAGTACGGCAATCAATTCCAGTTGATCGCGGCGTAGGCGCAGTCGACCCAGACGATGTCACCGAAGGTCCGGCCTGGCTTGACGGAAAGGCTGCACTATGAGCGGCGGTACTTGGAAGCACGCACCCGGTTTTTACGAAGGCGATCGCCCACGCATTGTTACATCGCGATTTGAATACGAAGATTCATTCACGCTTGAGCGTTACTTAGCTACAGATGGCTACAAAGGTTTGCGTGCAGCGCTTGGTCGCCCTGCAACAGATGTTCACGATGAAGTCAAGAATGCAACAGTTTTAGGTCGCGGTGGCGCAGGTTTCCCTGCAGGAAACAAGTGGGGTCTTACTCCTCAAGGCGTATGGCCTCGGTACTTGGTTGTCAACGGTGACGAAAGTGAACCAGGCACATACAAGGACCGCTTGCTTATGGAGCGAGATCCGCATCAATTGATCGAGGGTTGCCTCATTGCTTCGTATGCGGCTGGCTTGTCGCAATGCTTCCTCTATATACGCGGTGAAATGGCGCTTGCTCAAGAACGTGTTGCTGCTGCACTAAATGAGGCATATGCCGCGGGTTATGTGGGCAAGAACATTCTTGGTTCTAAGTTTTCGTTAGACATCGTTCTTCACTGGGGTGCTGGTGCGTATGTTGTCGGAGAAGAAACCGCACTCATTGAATCTCTTGAAGGCAATCGTGGAATGCCTCGTTTGAAGCCTCCGTATTTCCCTGCTGCAATCGGTTTGTATGGTCAACCAACAATCGTGAACAACGTCGAGACTTTGGCCAACTTGCCATGGCTCTTGCAAAATGGTGCTCCTGCGTACACAGCAATTGGTACGGCAACATCACCTGGCACTCGCATGGTGGCAGTTTCAGGACATGTGAATCGTCCTGGTGTTTTCGAAATCATCAATGGCACCACGACATTTCGTGACCTTCTCTATGGTGATGAGTTCTGCCAGGGAATCCGTAATGGCAATGATCTGAAGGCGTTTGTCCCTGGTGGTGGGTCTGCGCCGTGGTTCACACCAGATCAGTTAGATCTTCCATTCGAAGCAAGCCAAGTGGGGCCAGCAGGTTCCATGTTGGGTTCAGGCGCAATCATGGTGATGGACAGCACAACAGATATCCCTCGTGCTGCACTCACACTTACTCGCTTTTACGCACATGAATCATGCGGCAAGTGCACACCATGTCGCGAAGGCGGAACATGGCTTGAACGCATTTTGTCTCGTGTTGTAGATGGCAAGGGAACAGATGCAGACCTTGATCAACTGTTCGAAGTAGGAGAGTCCATCTGCCCAGGTGCCTTCCCACATGCATCCAATGAAAAACTTGGTCTTGCAGCAGTGCCATTTCCATATCGTATGAACACGATTTGTTTCGTTGGCCCATCCGCGTATGCACCAGTGCACTCAGCGCTCACGTTGTTCCGTAGCGAATTTGAAGCACGCGTAACGAAGCGCAAACTCATTTCAGTAACGGCGGTCGGGCAATGACAACTATCGATACGAATACAACCGACGCTGAGAACACGCCACCGGTAGATCCCAACGCAGTGTCCATCACAATCAATGGACGTACAGTTGCCGCGCGAAAGGGCGAACTGATCATTGCTGCTGCGGATCGCGCAGACGAGTACATTCCTCGTTTCTGTTACCACCCACGTATGAGTTCAGTGGGAATGTGTCGTCAATGTCTCGTTGAGGTCGAAGGGCCACGCGGTCCGATGATGGTTGTTAGCTGCATGACGCCAGTTGCTGACGGGCAAATAGTGCGCACCGATACGCCACAAGTGAAGCGCGCTCATGAAGGAATGATTGAACTTCTTCTTGCGAATCATCCATTGGATTGCCCAGTGTGTGACAAGGGCGGCGAATGCCCATTGCAAGACCAAGCATTTAGTCATGGTGCCGGAGAGAGTCGCTTTGTCGAAGAAAAGCGCCATTACGAAAAGCCCATCCCAATTAGTGATCTGGTGTTACTCGACCGTGAGCGTTGTATCTTGTGCGACCGTTGCACACGTTTCGCAGACGAAGTTGCCGGTGACCCTCTCATTAGTTTCACGCAACGCGGTAATAACACGCAGGTCATGACTTTCCCCGACGAACCGTTCGCATCGTATTTCTCTGGCAACACGGTTCAGATTTGTCCGGTAGGCGCATTGACCGCCACGCCATATCGCTTCAAGGCTCGCCCATGGGACTTAGAGCAACGCGAAAGTACTTGCACATCTTGTTCAGTGGGTTGTCGCACCGTTGTGCAATCAAGTCGTGATGAATTGTTGCGTTTCCAAGGAGTAGATAGCGACCCAGTGAACTGGGGCTGGCTATGTGACCGCGGTCGATTCAATTTCCAATCCACTAACTCTGAAGATCGTCTTGTAACACCACAAGTGAAGTCTGGTGATTCATTTACTACGGTTACTTGGTCTGAAGCCCTAGATACTGTTGCGCGAACTGTGCGCCATGCTCGCCCTGGATCAGTTGCACTAATTGGTGGAGCACGTGGAACCAACGAAGATGCGTTCATGTGGGCAAAGGTTGCTGACGCACTGGGTGTCACTATGCGCGATGCTCAATTAGACGACGGATTGCCTTCGTCTATCTATTCATACGCTCAAGCAACAATTGACTCAACATGTGCAGGCGGCACTGTCATTGTTGTCGCGCCAGACCTTAAGGAAGAACTTCCAGTTCTTTTCCTTCGCCTTCGTGATGCCGCAGAGAAAAAGCGTGTGCGCATTATTGAAGTGTCCTCACACCAAACCGGTTTGACAAAGTATGCATGGCGTTCCGTGCAGGCTGAACCAGGAACATCTGCCACTGCACTTGCTGCGTTACTCAGCGAAAATGCTGTTGCAACTCAAATTCACAGTGGAGCAGTCACCATTGTGGCGGGTCGCGGAAACCTTGCAGAGTCGGCCAATCATGTCATGGCTGCTGTTGATGCAGTTATTTCTGCAGTGCCAAGTGCAACTGTGCTTCCCGCACTTCGCCGCGGCAACGTTCGCGGTGCATTGTCGGTGGGTCTTGCCCCGTCAGATGGCAATGACACTGCAGCAATCTTGGAAGCAGCAGCAAACGGAAAAGTTGATTGCCTCATTCTTCTTGGTGCAGACCCATTGAGCGACGTTGCAGATGCCGACCTTGCGCGCCGTGGAATTGCCGGTGCCAAGTTTGTTGTTGCAGTGGACACGTTCTTGTCTCCAAGTGCTGCGCACGCCGACATTGTGTTGCCAGCAGCTGCGTACGGCGAAAAAGATGGCACAACAATGAACCTTGAAGGTCGCGTGACAAATGTTGTGCAGAAGATCACCCCACGCGGAACATCTCGTGCTGACTGGATGATTGCGGCAGAGCTGCTCAGTGTGTTGGGTCATGAATCTTCAGTGTCTACGTTGGCTGATGTTCAGCGCGACATGGCAAAGGCAATTCCTGGTTTTGGTGCCACAACAACCGCAGTCGCAATTAAGCGTGATGGCGTAGTAGTAACTGTTCCAGTAGCAGCCCGTTCCAATGTGGTTGCCAGCGCACCACCGCGCAACTCGTACGAATTCCGCCTCAATGTGAGTCGCAAGTTGTACGACCGAGCAATTAGTACTCTCACTAGTCCTGCTCTAGAGAATCTTGCACCAGGTGCGCAAGTTTTGGTGAACCCACTTGATCTCGATCGTGTTGGTGCCCCAGAAGGTGGAAATGTTCGTGTTTCTAACAACAACAGTTCGTTGGTTCTGCCGGTGCATTCATCGCCTTCGGTTCCTCGTGGAGTTGCACTTGTTCCTTTCAATCAACCTGGTGCAGATATTCGTGAACTGATTCGTCAATCAGATTCAGTCGTTGACGTTCGGATTGAGTCAATATGATTTCCGCAATTCTTTCAGTCGACCCGTTGCTTGATGGCAAATTGTTGTGGACGCCATTAATCATTGTTCTGGTCAAAGTTCTTATTGTCTTTGTGGTGGGCCTTGTTGCCACCATGCTCATGGTGTGGTTCGAGCGAAAAGTCATTGCGGGTATGCAAAACCGTGTGGGGCCAAACAAGGCAGGTCCATGGGGTCTATTGCAAACTCTTGCCGACGGCATCAAGTTGTTCTTTAAAGAAGATCTCTTGCCCGAGCGCTCAGACAAGTTTGTTTTCAAACTTGCTCCGTATCTCACCTTGGTACCTGCATTCTTGGCGTTTGCGATTATTCCATTGGGCGGCGACTTCCGCGATGGCAAGGGTGGCATGGTCACCATGTTTGGTCATCAAACACGATTGCAGTTAGCAGACCCACCAATCGGTGTGTTGTTTGCCTTAGCAATCTCTTCCATCGCCGTGTACGGCATCATGCTCGCCGGTTGGTCAAGCGGTTCGAAGTATCCATTGCTCGGTTCGGTGCGTGCATCTGCACAGATGGTGTCATATGAAGCTGCTCTCGGACTTTCACTTGGGGCAGTTCTCCTAGTTTCTGGCACGTTGTCCACTGCTGGCATTGTGAACTTGCAAACCTCCGTTGGTCGTTGGAACATTGTCGCCACCGGGTTCGTGCCGTTCTTCATTTTCCTCATTTCGGCTACTGCTGAAATGAACCGCCCTCCGTTCGACCTAGTTGAAGCAGAACAAGAACTCGTAGGTGGTTTCAACACCGAGTATTCGTCAATTCGCTTCGCGCTCTTTTTCCTTGCGGAGTTCATGAACACAATCACCATGTCGGCGTTGATTGTCACATTGTTCTTCGGCGGACCTCAACCAATCTCTATTGGCAATGTCACTCTTGATATTCCGCTTCTTCCAAACGCGTTGGAAGGAACTGTCTGGTTGTTGTTAAAGGTTCTTGTGTTCCTCTACATCTACGTATGGTTCCGCGCCACATTGCCGCGTTTCCGTTACGACCAACTCATGGACCTCGGTTGGAAAGTGTTGATTCCTGCATCACTTGGATGGTTTATGTTGCTCGCAGCTCAACGCGTAGGTCGTGATGCTGGATGGGATCAAATAGTGGTCACATTGGTATCGGCTTTGGTTTTGATTGGTGGCTACGCATTGCTGCAACTTGCCCAAAAGGTCAGTCGCAGCAATCGTGAGAAGGACGGAGCGAGTTTCTAATGGGTTACTTCGGTGGATTCCTTGTCACCATGCGTCAGCATGGTGCACGCAACAAAGTCACTACTGAATACTCGGGTGGTCGAGTTTTCCGTCGTAAGAACCGCGATGAACATGACGAGAAAATTGAAAAGCCCGAGCGTATGCACGGTCGCCACGTGCTCAATCGTTATGAAGACGGCATGGAAAAGTGCATCGGCTGTGAGTTATGTGCTGGTGTTTGTCCTGCCAAGTGCATTTATGTGCGCGGCGCCGACAATGATCCCGACAATCCAACCTCTCCAGGTGAGCGTTTTGGTTTTGTGTACGAAATTAATTACTTGCGTTGCATCCATTGCGATATGTGTGTGGAAGCTTGCCCAACCGAAGCAATTACTGAGACGAAACTATTTGAGTTCTCATTTACCAATCGCAAAGATGCCATCTATACGAAAGATGAATTACTTGTCGATACCACGGGCCAGCCACAACATCTTCCGTGGGAAGACTGGCGTCCAGGTGAAGATCAACACACATCTGGTTGGATGAGGGCAACAGCTCCATCAGGCGATGCTTCATTTGAAGGTGTTGTTGCGTGGAGTGGGGAACTCGGGCATGGTGTCCGTGCGCCAGAACCGCCACAGGGTGACCGCGATGAATCAGAGGCGGGGCACTAATGGAACTTGTGGTTTTTGTCCTTGCCGCAGCAATGGTGTTGGGCGGAGCACTTGGGGTAGTTACTAGGTCTAATCCTGTTCATGCCGCTATGAGTCTTGTCCTCACATTGTTTGGAATTGCAGTGATGTTCGTTTCGCACAACGCGCATTTCCTGGCCGCTGTCCAAGTCATTGTGTATGCCGGAGCCATTGTGGTGTTATTCCTCTTTGTCATCATGCTTCTCGGAGTCGACGAATCGGAAGATCTTTCGGTTGAGCCCATTGCTAAGCAACGACCGTTAGCACTTATTTTGGGTGGCGGATTAGTCGCCATCATTATCGCTGCAGTTGTTACTGGTCGCGAGAATTTCTCCGCCGCTGGTGGCGCCTTGGAAAGCGCAACTCTTGAGTCACCCGATGCAAACATCCGTGCGTTGGCTCGTTCCATTTTCAGTACCAACGTTTTTGCATTCGAAATCACATCTGTACTTCTTTTGGTAGCAGTAGTCGGCACGGTTGTCATGGCTCGCAGAATGAAATCACTAGGAACCGGGAAGTGATCGCAATGTTGTCTGCAATTGAACCCACAACCTCTTGGTATCTCATCTTGTCTGCAGTTCTGTTTGGTATCGGAACTGTTGGAGTCCTTGTACGGCGTAACCCTTTAGTTATGTTCATGTGTATTGAACTCATGTTGAACGCGGTAAACCTTTCGTTCGTTGCCCTAGCGACACAACTATCAAATGTCAATGGTCAGGTGGCCGTTTTCTTCGTGATGGTGGTGGCAGCAGCCGAAGTTGTCGTGGGCCTTGGCATCATTGTTTCCATCATGCGTCGCCGTACAGATGCAACCGCAGATGATCTCTCAGGATTGAAGGGCTAGACCATCATGTTGGATCTCATTTGGCTTGTTCCAGCACTTCCCCTTGCTGGCTTTTTATTGATTGTCTTGTTTGGCAGAAAACTCGGTGAACCAGGCGCAGGCATTCTTGCCACTGTCATGACCGCATCATCTTTTGTTGTTGTGGCAGGTATCTATTTCGACCTGTTGTCACGAACTGCTGAAGAGCGTCATCACGTAGTCACTCTGTTCTCGTGGTTGCCCGTGGGCTCACTGCACGTAGATCTTGCATTGCTTGCTGACCCTCTCAGCATCACCATGGCGCTTTTCATTACAGGTATTGGCTCCATGATTCATCTGTATGCCATTGGCTACATGCACGGAGATCCAAAGTTTCCAAAGTTCTTCATGTATCTCAACCTGTTCGTTTTCTCAATGTTGATGCTGGTGCTCGGCGAAAACTTGTTGGTGACATTCCTTGGATGGGAAGGAGTAGGTGCGTGTTCGTACTTCCTTATTTCTTTCTGGCACACTCGCGACTCCGCTGCCACTGCCGGCAAAAAGGCATTCGTTACCAACCGTGTTGGTGACTGGGGAATGATGGTGGCGATGTTCCTTGCATTCTCTGCTGTCGGAACATTGTCGTATGAAGGAATTAACCACGCAGCCGAAAAAGGTGGCCTAGCTGCAGTAACTGCTACAGGTATTGCCCTCATGTTGTTTGTTGGTGCTTGTGGCAAGAGCGCACAGTTGCCGTTGTATTTGTGGTTGCCCGACGCCATGGAAGGCCCGACACCAGTTTCTGCTCTCATTCATGCGGCCACCATGGTGACCTCTGGAGTTTTTCTTCTCACACGTATGGCTCCGGTGCTTCATGCCTCGTACCCGTGGGCGGGCGATGTCATTGCCACCGTAGGTGCGCTCACTGCGCTCTTTGCGGCAACAATCGCTGTTGCTCAAACAGACATTAAGAAAGTGTTGGCGTACTCCACCGTCTCACAGCTTGGTTTCATGTTCTTAGCTATTGGTTCCGGTGCCTATGTAGCAGCCATTTTCCACATGGTGACTCACGCATTCTTCAAAGCATTGCTCTTCCTTGGTTCTGGTTCGGTAATTCACGGCATGCATCACGAGCAGGACATGCGCCGCATGGGTGCATTGCGCAAAGTCATGCCAATAACAGGCTTTACTTTCATCATCGGCTGGCTAGCAATTGCTGGCGTTCCTCCTTTTGCTGGTTTTTGGTCGAAGGATGAAATCTTGTTGTACGCGTTTGCCAACAACCGTTTGTTGTGGTTCATCGGTGTGGTTACTGCACTACTCACTGCGTATTACATGACACGTCAAGTCATCATGGTTTTCTTTGGTGAAGCACGTTGGCATGACCATGCCGAAGATAACGGCGCACATGGCGATCACACCCCACATGAAAGTCCGTGGACAATGGTGACCCCATTGGTGGTATTGGCCGGATTATCTATCGTCGGCGGCGCGATGCAATTGCCATTTACAAAAGGCACCAAGTTTTTAGAGCATTGGTTAGAGCCAGTAGTGCATCACTCCGAGAGAAACATTTCTGGAACATGGGCTTACGAAAACAAGTGGCTGTTATTGGCACTCGCAATCGCAATTGCCATCTCCGGAATTGCAGCATCTATCGCGGTATATGCCAAAGGTAAGTTCAAAGTGATTGAGCCCGCCATCCTTGCCGACGCGTGGCGTTACGACTCCACCGTGTCTTCACTTATCGGTGGCCCTGGCTATAAATCATTTGATGGTGTGGCGTCGTTTGATGCAGTGGTAGTCGACGGAGTTGTTAATGGAGCCGGAATTGAGGTTCGCCGAATTTCGGGAGTACTCAGCAAGTTGCAAACGGGTCTGATTCGTTCGTATGCCGCAATCGTTGCCTTTGGTGCAGTTGCGGTCCTTGCATGGTTCCTCGTGAGAGGAGTTCTCTAATGTCATTCGTTTCTCTTGCTGCAGCGTCTGCAGGTGCTGCACACCACGTTTCGTTTCCCATCCTCTCAGCTCTCATCATCCTTCCGATTGTGGGCGCGGTCCTTGTTGCACTCACGAGTAATCGTCGACCTGAATATGTGAAGTTGATAGCCACCTTGTTCAGTGTGGGTGTCGCTGGCATGTCTATTTGGCTTCTGGCATCATTCAAAACTCATGATGGCGGATTTCAGTTTCAGTCCCAACACGAGTGGATTTCATCGTGGGGAATCTCATGGCACCTCGGTGTAGATGGCATTTCGCTCTTCTTGGTGGTTCTCACGGGAATTCTCTTCCCACTTGTCATCGTTGGTATTGACCCACATCACGATCAAAAGCGCTACTTGGCTTGGTTGTTGGTCTTGGAAGCCGGAGTCATGGGCAGTTTCCTCAGCCTTGATCTCTTCCTGTTCTTCATCTTCTTTGAAATCGTTCTTGTGCCGATGTATTTCTTGATTGGTGGCTGGGGATACGACAAGCGCATTTATGCCGCCACAAAGTTTTTCTTGTACACCATGCTCGGTTCAGCGTTCATGCTGGTGGGCATCATTGCTACAGCATTGTTGGCACGACACGACATTGGATACCTCACCTTTGACGTGGTCACTATTGCTGAACGTGCAAGCTTCTCTACCAACACTGCGCGTTGGCTGTTTGTCTCGTTCGCAATCGCTTTTGCGGTGAAGGTTCCTATCTTCCCATTGCATACATGGTTGCCAGATGCCCACACCCAGGCGCCTACCGGTGGTTCAGTCATTCTTGCTGGTGTGCTGCTGAAAATGGGTACGTATGGCTTCTTGCGTTTCGGTTTGTATCTGTTCCCATCGGCTGCGCTGTGGGCCAAGCCTGTCTTCCTTACGTTGGCGACAATCGGAATCATTTACGGCGCTATTGCTGCCACCATGCAAAAAGACCTCAAGCGTTTAGTTGCATATTCTTCCGTTGCCCACCTTGGGTTTATCGTGCTCGGAATTTTTGCCGTCACATCGCAATCACTGACGGGTGGAGTGATGCAGATGGTGAACCACGGACTTTCCACAGGCGCATTGTTCCTACTCGTCGGCATGATCTACGAGCGTCGTCACACACGTGTCATTGCTGAATTGAAGGGCATTCAAGCCGTTGCGCCAATTTTTGCTGCTGCATTCATGGTCGTGATGTTGTCTTCTATTGGCGTTCCCGGGCTCAATGGCTTTGTTGGTGAGTTCCTTATCCTGATTGGCTCTTTTGAAACTGCGCGTTGGTGGACCGTTGTTGCAGCCACCGGAGTCATTCTTGCTGCGCTGTATTTGTTGTGGGCTTACCAACGTGTGTTCCACGGTGAGCCAGACGAAGCAAATTCTTCCTTCGCCGAAATGAACCTTCGTGAGGGTTCGCTAATTCTTGTCTTCATCAGTTTGATTGTGTTTACTGGCTTGTATCCAAAGCCAATGCTGGAACGAATTGAGCCAAGTGTCGACAAACTCATCGAACATGTTGTGAAGCATTCGGACTATCAGCCACCAACTGCACCAGCAGAACATTCTGAGACGCCTGCTGAATCAACACACACAGGAGGCGAGTGATGTTGTTTGCAAGTGGACTCATCGGTCCTTCCATTCCGTGGACCGACATTTTGCCTCTCCTCATCTTGTTGGGCGGCACTTGCTTTTTGTTGCTAATTGGTTCTCTTGTTCCCAATTGGCCACGGCACGGTTATGCATGGTTTACCGGTGCAACTGCGGCCGCAGCCCTCGTAGCGAACTGTGTTCAGTGGAACAACTTGCATAAAGAAGTCGGTCGCTCGATTATTGCTGACGCAATATTTGTTGACCGTTTCTCTGTCCTCGCAAGTATCACCGTTTTAGGCGCTGTCATTTTCAGCTCTATTCTCATGAGTGCTTATTTGCAACGTTCGCAGGACGACGGTCCCGAACTATTCGCGCTGTTCCTCACTGCTGCCATCGGCGCAATCGTCATGATTTCAGCTAACGATCTCATAGTTCTGTTCTTAGGACTCGAAGTCCTCAGTCTCTCGCTGTATCTTCTCGCTGCCAGCAATCGTCGCCGGGAACAGAGTCAAGAATCAGGAATCAAATACTTCGTTCTTGGTGGTTTTGCGTCAGCCTTCTTTTTGTACGGCATTGCACTCGTATACGGAAGCACCGGCAGTACGCAGTTATTCGCGAACCAGTCACTTCCGCAAGGTATTGCTCAAGC
>DAISXE010000013.1:0-24911 GCA_036826015.1 Ilumatobacteraceae bacterium | reverse complement strand
GTTGCAAGGTCTAGTTCGCGTGGCATTTTTGGTTCTTTCCAATGCAACGGATCGATATCTGCAATGAGGTGTCCACGCACGCGATGCACGCGCACCAAAGTGCTGACCTGCATCTGCTTGTTCATCAATGTCTCTTCGCGATTCATTGGTGAAACGTCTGCCATCCACTGCACCGCTTGATACGGAATGTCAAGGCTGCGGAAGATGTCGTCGTAGAAACCGTGTTCACCGAGCAACAACTCATGAACTCGCTTCAGGAACATGCCACTCTCTGCACCTTGAATAATGCGATGGTCGTATGTACTGGTGATAGTGACAACCTTTGACACACCAAGCGCATTGAGGTTCGCTTCGTCAGCACCCTGGAACTCTGCTGGGTAGTCAATAGACCCGACGCCAACAATCACGCCTTGGCCCGGCATGAGTCTCGGCACTGATTGCACTGTGCCAATGGTTCCTGGGTTTGTAATTGAAACATTGGCACCTTGATAATCATCAATGGTGAGTTTGTTGTTCTTTACTTTGCGAACAATCTCGTCATATGCAACAAGAAATTCTGCAAAGGTCAATGTGTCGGCGCCACGCAATACAGGAACGACCAACGAACGAGTGCCGTCACCCTTATCAACGTCAACTGCGAGACCAACATTCACATGCGGGTTACGAGCCAAAACGGGCTTACCTGCTGCATCCACTGTGTAGGAGTTGCGCATGTTTGGAACTGCGTCTGCAATTGCGCGAACGATGGCCTGAGCAATGATGTGAGTAAAAGAAACTTTTGAAAGTCCATGACGCGACCGATAGTCGTTGATCACCTTGCGGTTTACTTCAAGGAGACGCGCTGGAACATTGCGGAAACTTGTAGCGGTAGGAACCGTGAGGCTCTTTTCCATATTGGTAACGATTGCTGCGCCAACTCCGCGGAGAGGTTCCAATGATGCGTCTGCCGATGCCGGCGCTGCTACGGGTGGAGAAGCTGGTGGTGCAGAAGCTGTAGCGGGCGCTGCCGCGGATGGCTGAGCGACTGCGGAGCCGTTCGAGCTTGCGAGAGGCGCCGTGGGTGCTGCAGTCGTCACAGGGGCAGCCGTTGAAGTGGCAGCGCTGCGGTAGTCGCTGAAAAACTCGCGCCATGCCTCACTCACCGATGAAGGGTCTGCACGGAATTGTTCGTACATCTCTTCGACCAGCCACGAGTTTGCTCCGAAGTCCTGTGTGCGATCTGCAATGTCAGCCATATTCGCCTCGATCTGTGCCCCAAAAGGGACGTTTACGTGCCAGAGGTATGGCACTACGAACGCCGTTGTCCGCGTGACAAATAGTACTTGTCGGCGCTCGGCTAAAAGGTGTCCTTACGACCGCAAGCCCGTAAATTAGGACACATGAAGCGCCTTCTCACTCTTTCTGCCACTGCCCTCTTGCTGACCTCGTGCAGTTCTGGCACCAGCGCCCCAACCGAGACTCTTCCCATGGGCGCAACCGTCATCAAGGCCGTCCCGTCGCTTCGCTTCGATGCCGATACGTACGGACCAATCTCAGCCGGCGAAGTGACCTTTGGTTATGTCAATGAAGACACTGTTCGACACACACTCATCCTCGCCAAAGGCGATACAAAAGTTCCCAACTTTAAACTGGTGATCGGCAAAAAGGGCGACGTCGATTCAGGCACTGTCTCGCTTGAAACGGGTGAGTACACACTCATCTGCGACGTACCAGGCCATTCCAACATGAAGGCCACGCTCACCGTCGAGTAGTTCATTCAGAGAACGCAAAAGGGCCACCCCATTGGGGTGGCCCTTTCACTTTTTCGACTTAGGACTGAACAGCCATTATTGCGATGGATGCACCAAAGAGAACTGCCCACAGCACGATGCTGGAAATGATTGCATTCTTGTGACTCTCATACGGCCACAACATCTTGTTGCCAGCCTTGATGCCACCAAAGATGCCCAGAGCGTTCAATTGCAGAATCGCAATGATTACGACTGAAATCATCACAAAAGTGTTTGCGTTTCCAGGAGATGCCTCGAAAACTTCTGGGTAGTAGTGAGCTGCACCAACCATGTAAAACAGCATGGAGACAGAGAAAATCATGTTCTGACGAGAGGCCAACATGGCGCGTCGACCAGAAGTCGCAGCGTCGGGATTTGCTTCTCCACCGGAAAGAACATTGGTTGCGTTTGCGATAACAACTTTTTGGTTCTTCCAGATGATCATCCACACGTTTGCGGCCATCAGAATTCCCAATGTCATACCAACGGTGATTGCAGCATTCTTCGCATTAGCTGCGTCAACACCTTCATGGTTCATGAAGTTCTGCATGTAATCAGGAATGACGCCGACGATGAGAAGTCCAGTTGCAAGTGTGGCGATTGACGCCCAACGGAACCACCACAACGCGCGAGTAGCAATTTGGGTAACGGTGATGTTGCGGGCTTTGCCTTCATCGCCATATGCCGCAAGGCCAGGCACCTGAACAAAGTTGAAGTAGTAGAGCAAACCAATCCAGGTGATACCTGCAAGGACATGCAGGTAACGGAACCAGAAGTTTCCAATTGCATATTGATCGAACAGAGATGCTGCGTTCATGAGAGTTTCCCCTTTAGTAGGTGTCCAGAGGGTGGACACCTCACCAAAGTAACAGCCACACGCAACGACAGGCGGAATATGCGCGTCGCGAACTAACCTCAAGGCACCATGGCGCACGAGTTCATCTATACCTGTTACAAATTGGCCCGGTTTTACCCACCAGACCGCACAATCCTTGAAAACATCTCACTTTCCTTCTATCCAGGGGCGAAAATCGGTGTTATTGGCTCAAACGGCAGTGGTAAGTCCAGCTTGTTGCGCATCATGGCGGGTCTCGACGACGGATTTACTGGTGAAGCGCGTCTAACGCCTGGCTTCACGGTCGGCCTCCTCGAACAAGAGCCCCAACTCGATCCTTCAAAAGATGTCCTTGGCAATGTCATGGACGGCGTTGGTCCTATTCGCGACATGTTGGCTCGCTACGACGAAGTGATGGCCATGTGGGGCGACCCCGATGCTGACTACGAAAAAGTCGGCGCATTGCAAGCAGACCTTGAAGCAAAAATTGAAGCCGCCGATGCGTGGAGTCTTGATCGCAACGTTGAAATTGCGATGGACGCATTGCGCTGCCCACCAAACGATGCAGATGTAACAAAGTTGTCAGGTGGTGAGCGACGCAGAGTTGCTTTGTGTCGCCTACTTCTTGCTCGCCCGGATTTATTGCTTCTCGACGAACCAACAAACCACTTGGACGCAGAGAGCGTTGACTGGCTCGAGCGATTCTTGAAGGAATACCCCGGAACAGTTGTGGCAATTACCCACGACCGTTACTTCCTCGACAACGTTGCATCATGGATTCTTGAACTTGACCGTGGTCGCGGTTTCCCATTCGAAGGGAACTACTCCTCGTGGCTAGAGCAGAAGCAAGCACGTTTGGCTTCGGAAGAAAAGCAAACCGACAACCGTGCGCGCACATTGCAACGCGAACTCGAATGGGTGAAGATGTCGCCCAAGGCGCGTCAAGCAAAAGGTAAAGCACGTCTTGCTGCGTACGACAAGTTGCATGCAGAAGCAATGGCTGCAGAGCGCGGTCCAGACAAATTGGAAATCAACATTCCTGCAGGCCCTCGTCTTGGCGACAACGTCATCAAGGTAGAAAACCTATCGAAAGGTTTTGGAGATCGACTTCTTATCGAAGACCTCACGTTTGCATTGCCTCCTGCTGGCATCGTGGGAATCATCGGACCAAACGGTGCTGGTAAATCAACGTTGTTTGCCATGCTCACCGGCCAACAAGCACCAGATAACGGGACTGTCACAGTGGGTGACACCGTGCAGTTGAGTTATGTAGACCAAAACAGAGATTCACTCGATCCAGCAAAGACTGTGTACGAAGAAATCACTGAAGGTGTTGAACACATGAAAGTGGGCGGTCGTGAAATCCACGGTCGCGCATACGTTGCGAGCTTCAACTTCAAAGGTGCTGATCAGCAAAAGCTTGTTGGCGATCTTTCAGGCGGAGAACGTAACCGCGTTCATCTTGCCAAGGTGTTAAAGCGTGGCGGAAACGTGTTACTTCTCGACGAACCAACAAACGACCTCGACGTAGATACGTTGCGCGCGCTTGAAGACGCTCTCGACCAGTTCCCTGGTTGTGCAGTTGTCATTAGCCACGACCGTTGGTTCCTTGACCGTATTGCTACGCATGTTTTGGCTTTCGAAGGCGACAGCCAAGTGCGTTGGTTTGAAGGAAACTTCTCTGAATACGAATCATGGCGCCACAAGGAACTTGGTTCTGCTGCCGATCAGCCACACCGCATCAAGTACAAGCCACTCAGTAGGTAAACATGTCGTTGAAGCTCATCCGTTTCGTCTGCTTCACGCTCTTTTTGGCAGGCATCCCCTCGCTTATCGTGTCGTCCATTCTTGGAAACAACGAAGGCTGGGTTATTACTGCCGGCATGGTCACAGCTGTGGCTGCGCTGATCTTGATGGCTGTCTCAGCCACCACTGCTACACGTCGTCTCGATGTGTTTGATGATGTCATGGCCGAAAGAGTGGAACAACGCATTCGCACTTTGGTCGAAGCAGGTGCCGATGAAACAGATATTCGTCAACTTGTACGCGACACCATCGATTTGGCACGCGGTCAACAATGACCAACGCTGAGCTCTTCGATTCTTGGAAGGGCCTAGACGACCACGAACTCTCTATTGAGTTAGCGCGAGTAACTGGCGAAATGCTTGTTATCCACCGTGAAGAACTGGTGGAACGTGGAACAACAATGTGGAATCTCAAAGACACTGGCGACATGCTTGCCCATAACTTTTTGATGGAAGCATTCACTGCATTACGCACAAGTGATTCGGTGTTGTCTGAAGAAGGTTCCGATGATCGTCGTCGTTTGGCCGCCGACCGTGTGTGGATTGTGGACCCACTTGATGGCACTAATGAATACGGTGAAGGTCGCGCTGATTGGGCTGTACATATTGCGTTGTGGGAACGTGGCGAACTTGTCGCTGGAGCAGTGTCACTTCCCAGCATCACCACTGTGTTCGGCACACAACCAGCACCTGTTGTGCCAGAGCGAACACCTGGTAAACCACGCCTGGTTACTTCGCGCAATCGCGCGCCATACGCAGCAGTTCTTGTTGCTGAGCATTTAGATTGCGATGCATACAGACTCGGCAGTGCCGGTGCGAAAGCGATGTCTGTCGTAATGAACGAGGCAGATATTTACGTGCACGATGGCGGCATGAACCAATGGGACTCTGCAGCACCCGCTGTTGTGGCAATGGCTGCAGGATTACACGCGAGCAGGTTGGACGGCTCGCCACTTCTCTACAACGAAGCAGACACGTGGCTTCCAGATTTCTTTGTGTGTCGCCCTGAATTCACTGACGACATCTTGCACGCCATCTGGGGTCGCGACCCTCGTTCATAACAATGCGGCGTTAGTCGCCAGTTACATACGCGCAGAGATCGAACAGATTGCCATCAAGGTCGGCAAAATTTGCGATGAGACCATACGGTTCATTGCGCATTGCTCGTGTTTCAGTAGCGCCCAATTGTATGAGGCGTTCTCGCTCTGCTGGGAAATCAGTCACCGAACATGACAGGTCAATGTGAATTGAACCGCCTATGTGCTCACCACGTTGAAACCCAATAGTGCGCCCACCAACAGAATCTCCAAGGAGAATCCACCTGTCTCCGTCTTCTCGTTCTATTTCTTGCAAGCCCAGGACTTCAGCCCAAAACTGGGACAACTCATTAGTGCGAGATGAATTAATGGTGACTATGTCGAATTTACTAACAGACATTCATTCACCATTTCGGTTCGTGTTGGCCAAGTTGCGGCACCGGGCCATATGTGGGCGTGTAACCATTGAAATCAACTGGTGAGTTCACAGCACGGTACGGCTCTTCACCTGGTTGAGGCGTCATTGAAACAAATGCGCCAGAGGCAATCACTTGTTCATCGTGTACTGCCTCGGGAATAGAATTCAATGGAGCCCACCACACATCATGTGCATCAAATTGTGTTGTCCAGTATTCGTATGGCTGTGTTGCAAAATGCGCGTCGAGGATTGCGATGAGTTCTTCACAATTCACCGCACGAGTGCGAGCATTCAAAAATTTCTCCTCGCTTGCCAGCTCTTTGCGACCGATGGCTTCGAGTAGCCCTGGCCAGTGTCGATCTGCTTCTAATCCAAGTAACCAAAATGCGCGACCATCTGCACAGCGATAGCAATTCATCTGTGGTGCTGGGTTCTTTGGACGAGACCGTGTGCCCTGACGTTTACCGAATCGCAAATACACGCCAACATCCCACCCAATTGTGTAGATACCCGTGCGCAACAAACTGGTGGAAACAACTCGTCCTTTTCCTGTGCGTTCCCTATCAAACAGCGCAGCCATGATTCCGCCTGTTAGTGATAATGCTGTGGTGTGATCACCTTGTCCACTACGAATGCCAGGCGGCAATTCGTCGGGCGCAACTGTGGTGTGTGCTAATCCGCTGCGTGCCCAAAATGCGCCAATGTCGTATCCCGCTCGATCAACATCGGGGCCATCTAATCCATAACCAGTAATGATGCTGTAAATCAATCGCGGAAATTTTGCAGTGAGGGTTTCAGCATCAAGACCCAACCGCTGCAATCCAGCAGGGCGCACGTTGGTCACGAAAATGTCTGCGTCTGCAAGCAGAGTCATCATGGAAGCAATGCCCTCTTGCGTGCGTAGATCAATCACCACTGAACGTTTGCCTCTGTTATCAATTTCAAACGGAGGCACACCGACCTGGTCTGCCACGCCAAGTGCGCCAAAGACAGCACGCTGAGGGTCGCCCGTCTCGGGTTCTACTTTGATGACATCTGCTCCCCAGTCAGACAGCAAGCCGCCAACAGCTGGCCCAGCCACCCACACGCCTAACTCAACAACCTTGATTCCCTGCAATGGCGCATTCGACATATATTCCCCTGACGGTCTCCTTTTATTGTGTCGCATTTCGCCCCAGTTCTTGGTGTGCAAGGAATGCTTCACGGCAGACTGTTGCGGTGAGTACGTCAGCAGACCTTGAATGGGGCAACTTTTCTGAATCTGGCCCATGGGTGCTGGACAGAGATACCATCGCTTGGTCTCGCGTGGCTGTTGTGTTGCGCGATGGAGCACGCCGCGAAGTTCCAGATCTCATTCGTAGTCGTCGCATTCCCCCACTAGGTCGTCTGGTTGTAGTGGGTGCTCGACTTGGATGGGCATTGCTCCCTTGGTTCGTTTTGAAGAAGCGCAAAAAATTCGCAACTCCAGAAGCATCACGCGAATACGTTTCGCTTCGTCTTCGTCACGCCATTGAATACCTCGGTGCCACGTACATCAAACTTGCTCAAATCATCTCTAGCGGTGAAGGACTCTTTCCTACTGAACTAGTCAATGAGTTCAAGAAGTGCCGCGATCAAGTTCCGCCGCAACCATGGGACACCGTTCGCACCATCGTGGAACAAGATTTGGGTGCTCGCATTGAAGACGTGTTCTCGTCTTTCGAGCGCACCTCACTTGCTGCTGCATCTATCGCTCAGGTACATAGGGCAACACTTCTCACTGGTGAAGATGTTGTTGTGAAAGTGCAGCGCGAGAGCGTGTCTCAACTTGTTCGCCGCGACTTACGCGTGATGGCGTGGATTGCACCATTCATGATCGGTCGCATCCAAGTTGCTGCATTAGCCAACCCGCCAGCACTTGTTGAACTATTCGCAGAAACAATTGTTGAAGAACTGGATTTCCGAATGGAAGCCGCCAACATGGTTGACGTTTCTGTCATGTTGCACGATCTCAATCAAGAGGCCTACATCGTTCCTCGTCCACACCCAGTACTCGTGAAGCGTCGCGTTCTTGTGATGGAGCGTCTGCAGGGTTTCAACTTCGATGATGTAGAAGGTATGCGTGCAGCAGGCATAGATACCGAGCAAGTAATCAAGGCCGGAATGATTTCATTTATGGAAGGCGCACTTATTCACGGCATTTTCCATGGCGACCTTCATGGCGGCAACTTGTTTGTACTTAGCGACGGTCGCACTGCGCTTCTCGACTTTGGCATTGTGGGCCGTCTCACCACTAAGCGCCGCCTTGCGTTTATGCGCCTCATGCTTGGTGCAACCACAAATGACTTACATAGCCAAGTAGCTGCCCTTCGCGATCTGGGCGCACTTCCTTCAGATACAGATATTGATGCTGTAATTCGAGACCTTGGACTTGACCAACCAACAATCGACCCGACATCATTGAACGGCGAAGAGCTCGTTGCCGAGGTGCAACGCATTGTGAAGGCGTTGCTCGCTTACGGCGCGAAGTTGCCTAAAGAACTCATGTTGTATGTAAAGAATATGGTGTTTCTCGATGGAGCCATTTCTCGCCTTGCGCCAGACCTTGACATCATTGCTGAGCTCACCACAATCTCTATGACATTCATGCAGCGTCACGGCGCGCGCCTTTCCCAAGAACTAGGCGTTGATGTGAGCACCATCGAGGTAGACATGGGCAGCTTGAAACAAGGCCTCGGCGTCGATGCTTCCACAGAGTCAATGACGTACCGTCAACTGCAAGAGCGCAGAGACCTCATTCAGAAACGCATGCGCGACCACCTCGTGAAGTAGCCGCATCGGCAAGAATGGTGAGGTGAGACTCATCGTTACGCGCTGCACTGTGGAATATGCCGGTCGACTCGAAACCCGACTACCCGAAGCGCTTCGACTTGTCATGGTGAAAGCCGATGGTTGCGTTGCAATTCACTCCGATGGTGGTGCATATAAGCCACTCAACTGGATGAACTCCCCGAACGTCATCGAAGACAATACGGATCATTGGATAGTGCGCAACCCCAAAGGTGAAGCAATGACAATTACCTTTCACGAAATCTTTCATGACTCCGCCCACGAGTTTGGAATAGACCCCGGCCTAGAAAAAGATGGCGTTGAAAAACAGCTGCAAGAATTACTTGCCGCGTCACCTGACGTGATGGAACCTGGACTCGTTCTCATTCGACGTGAGCACTACACAGCACTTGGCCCCGTGGATATCTTGTGCAAAGACCTTGCCGGGAACACTGTGGTGATTGAGGTGAAACGACGCGGAGAGATCGATGGCGTCGAACAGCTCACTCGTTACCTAGTGGACCTCGCTAACGACCCTTCACTTGGCACGTTGCGTGGCATGTTTGTTGCCCAAAGCATTAAGCCGCAGGCTCGCACGCTTGCTGAGTCACGAGGCATCACCTGCGTTGAAGTGGACTATGACGCATTACGTGGCAAACAATCCGACGAATGGACTTTGTTTAATTGAGTTGTTCTTTTCACAAAGAGCGAAACCCCCTGCCATTTGTGAGCCATACTTAATCATGAGTCGCACTGTCGTCGGAATCGTCGGAACCATCATCGTTGCCATCTATGCCATTGGCTCTGGCCGTTGGGTCGCCACAGATGCGCAGTGGTACCAATCACTGACACGCCCGGCCTGGCAACCACCCGGCTTTGTATTCGGTCTCATTTGGCCGTACAACTTCGCGATGCTCATTGCTGCAACGTGGATTGTTGCCAACCGGCTCTCCACCACACATCAACTGGTCTGGCTGGGATCACTCACGCTCAGCGTTGCAGCTGCTCTCTCGTGGGCATGGTTGTTCTATGGTCCACATTCACTTCGTGCAGCAAGCCTGATGCTTGTGCTCGCTACCCTGTTTACAATCCCGCTTCTAGTGATTGCCTTTCGTACGTCTTCTACACTTGGCTTTGCACTTGTGCCGTACCAAATTTGGTTAGCAATCGCCACTTCGCTTGCATTTGCTTACGCGGCGCAATAGCAAGTGCACTCCGACCTCGTTAGATACTTGGCAACATGAGCTTTACTCCTTCATCACCATCTAGTCCTGAAGTAGATCCACTCGCTCCGCGACAGCACACCTCGCTTTTGTCGTCACCCTCGCGACGCCTTGGTGCGATCGTTGGCTTGGTCTCAGGCGGTATCGCTGTCACGATCGGAATGTTGGTAGCTGCTTTCGGTGAAGTCGCTTCGCCTATTGACGCAGTGGGGAGTTCATTTATTGATCGCACCCCACCCTGGTTGAAGACTTTGGCCATTTACTTGTTTGGAACCGACAACAAAACTGCTTTACGCGTGGGAATCGTGATCCTGCTGGCCACTATCGCCTACATTGCCGGATCATTCAGCATTACTTCACCCACACCGCTTGTCAGTGCGATTGTAATTTTCGCTTTTCTTGGCGCCCTGTCAGCAATCGAACAAGAAGGATCAAACGTCTCTTCAATTCTTGCTCCGATTATGGGGGCCGTTATTGGAATCGGCAGTGCCGTACGGCTTTTAGGCATACTGACGAACCGTTGGTTAGCGACGAGTACTCCGTCACCATCGCGAGTTCCTTTAGGTTGGGACCGGCGCCGTTTTATGCGTGCAACTGCTGCAGTCGGGGCGACCGCAGTAACAGCTGGAATCATTGGTCAGAGTAAAGAACGGCAGCGCATTAGTGCAATTGAATCTCAGCGACCAGATTCATTACCTCCCGTTTCAGAGTCGTTACCTCCATCTCAAATATCGCAAGATATTTCCTTCATCACTCCCAATGATGACTTTTACAGAATTGACACTGCCCTCTCATTTCCGAATGTCAATCTTGAGAAATGGAAATTACGTATTCATGGTCTCGTTGATCAAGAGATCACTCTTTCCTATGCCGACATCGCAGCGATGCCTCAAGTGGAGAAAGTCATCACTATCTGTTGTGTCTCTAACGAGATTGGTGGGCCATACATCGGCAATGCCGTTTGGCAAGGCGTCTACCTGAAGGACCTACTGCTGCAAGCCGGCGTGAAACCAGAAGCAGAACAACTATTCAGTCGCAGTCTCGATGGCTGGACCTGTGGCTTCCCTATTGAACTTGCTCTTGACGGACGCGATGCATTGCTGGCAATCGGAATGAATGGCGAGCCTCTCCCACTTGAACACGGTTTTCCGGCTCGGCTGATTGTGCCTGGTATCTACGGATATGTTTCCGCAACTAAATGGTTGAGCGAGATCGAAGTCAATAAATGGTCCGACGAATCTGGCTATTGGATTCCCCGTGGATGGGCACGCAATGCACCCATCAAAACTCAATCACGCATTGATGTGCCGCGTGCGGGGGCAACAATTACGGCAGGGCCAACACGAGTTGCAGGTGTTGCATGGGCGCAACATACCGGAATCGAAAAAGTTGAAATTCGCATTGACGGTGCAGAGTGGAACGAAGCAGTTCTTGGTGATGACATCTCAGACGACACGTGGCGCCTATGGACATTCGATTGGCAATCAACATCAGGCCAACACATCATTCAGGTTCGCGCAACCGATAAAAGTGGTTACACCCAAACTGAAATCGTCACCGGTGTCGCCCCTGATGGTGCCACAGGGTGGCACACCCGCGAAGTGTCTGTCACTTAGAGATTCGCTCGGGCGACTCAACCGCATACTGCAACCCTGGATTATGCAAACGCAGGTACAGACCTAGCGATGGCGAAAACAAATATCTAGGTGTGATAATTCGGTGCCTCATGAGTGATGGTGACATCGTGAGGATGACTCTCTTCGCGTCCGGCAGTCGTCACTTTCATAAAGCGAGCCTTGGCTTGAAGTTCCCCAATATCTGCTGCACCGACATAACCCATGCCAGAGCGAAGCCCCCCAATTAGTTGGTACACCACATCGCCAAGTGAGCCAGAGTAGGCAACCCGCCCTTCAATCCCCTCCGGTACAAGTTTTTGCTGGCCTTGCCCACTTCCTTGCGCACTGCCATATCGGTCAGCACCAAGACCTTGCATGGCCCCTAGTGACCCCATTCCCCGATACGACTTGTAACGACGTCCTTCAAATAACTCATGCTCTCCTGGTGCTTCGTCCGTACCGGCGAGCAAACTACCAAGCATCACGACATGGGCTCCTGCAGCAAGCGCCTTCACCACATCACCTGAATAGGTAATTCCACCGTCAGCAATAAGGGCCACCCCGCGTGCCGCCGCGCGTTGTGCGGTGTACCAGATAGCGGATAACTGTGGCATACCTGCACCAGACACAACGCGTGTTGTACATATAGAGCCTGCACCCACTCCGACTTTTACTGCGTCAGCACCGGCATCAACGAGGGCATCAACACCCTCTTCGGTGACCACATTGCCAGCAATAACAGGAAGCGTTGGCCAGGCCGACTTAATGCGCCGCACCGCATCGAGAACTCCTTGAGTGTGACCATGAGCTGTGTCGACGACAACAACATCAATTCCTACTCCTACCAAAGTTGCAACACGTTCCTCTAGATCGGGACCCACACCCACAGCGGCACCGACACGCAGTCTGGCGCCACCATCGCGAGTCGCCCGCGGGTGCTCTCTTGCTTTCATAATGTCTTTGACCGTAATCAGACCCTGCAAGTATCCCTTATCATCCACAAGCGGTAATTTCTCGATTCGATGTTTTTGCAATATTCCCCGAGCTTCCTCAAGAGTCGTGCCCACAGTCGCAGTGACAAGAGGTTCAGAAGTCATAAACCCACTCACTGGCTTAGCAAAGTCGGCCGCTTCACAAAATCGAATATCTCGGTTCGTGAGAATTCCGAGGAGCAGCCCATCTGCATCAGTAATTGGTACACCAGAAAAGTGATATCTATTCATCAGGTTTTCAGCATCAGCAAGAGTTGCTGTAATAGGCAGTGTCACCGGATCAGTAATCATTCCAGCCTGTGATCGCTTCACTTGAGATACATTGCCTGCTTGCTCTTCAATTGTCATATTGCGATGCAAAATGCCAATACCGCCGATACGAGCTAACGCAATTGCCATGGACGCCTCTGTTACTTTGTCCATTGCAGCAGACATCACAGGCACTGCGAGCGTAATATCGTTCACTAAACATGCTGAGACATCCACATCAGCCGGCAAGACATTGCTAAATCCGGGTACCAGAACAACGTCATCAAAAGTCAATCCCTCTACTGGACTAAACAACTGATTATTTAATGGATTCACAATACAGACTCACTTTCCTGCGTCAGAAAAAACTTTTGGCATAACTCACTCAGTGTTTGCACCAGCAAGGAATGTTCTCGAATATGCATACGTTCTGTAAATGACTCGAGAGTGTCATCTGCATGGATAGGCACGACTTCGCTCGCAAGAACTGGTCCTGTGTCAACTCCTTCATCAGGAACTAAGTGCACCGTTATGCCACTGTGTGTTCGCCAATTGTCACGTGCCTCAGCAAACGCACGCTCAATGGCATGTGTGCCTGGCAACTCGCCGGGAAGAGCCGGGTGAAGATTCACAACTTGTGAGGGAAAATGTTGCAAAAAATTATTCGATAAAATTCTCATAAAGCCGGCAAGAACTATTAGGTCCGGTGAAAACCCACTCACAACGTCAAGCAAACGAGTGTCATAGGTTTCTCGCACCTCACCAGACAATGCTTCAACTACAATTGCTGGCACATTGCTTCTCTCTGCCCGAGTGATGGCAGGAACACCCCCCTTGTTCGACACAACTCCGACAACATCAGCGCTGAGCCATCCATGCTCACATGCGTCCAAGATGGCTTGCAGATTGCTGCCATTGCCCGACACCATGACAACAATTCGCGGACGCCGAGTGTTCATCGCAACACCACCTGAGGTGCGTCATCATTCTGTGTTTGTAGATCACCAATCACCCACGACTCTTCAGTAAGAAGAGACTGTATGTATGCAACATCAGTTGGTGCAACGATAAGCACCATTCCAATACCCATATTGAGAGTGCGATACAACTCGTCCGTATCTAACGAGATCAACCCTTCAACAAATTCAAACAGTGCTGGTTTCGGCCAAGAAGAAATATCAACGTTTGCTGCAATTCCCTCAGGGAAAACGCGAGGTAGATTTTCCAGCAGCCCACCACCCGTAATATGCACCAGTGCCTTCAGGCGAGGGTCTTTCAAAACTGGAGTCAGCACATCAAGGTAGCTACGGTGGGGCTCAAGCAGTGCATCAATAAGAGGACGCGTTAACGGTGGTGGTGCGACATCAAGCGGTAGCCACTCAAGAATTTTACGCAGTAATGAATAACCGTTTGTGTGAGGCCCATTAGAGGCAAGGCCTATCAACACGTCGCCCACTGCAATGTTGGGGCGAGGAAGTAAATCTTTTTTATCAACAACACCCACCAATGTGCCAGCAATATCGAAAGCTCCAGGCATATACACACCAGGCATCTCTGCTGTTTCACCGCCCAATAGAACACATCCACCGGCTGCACATGCTTCTGACATTCCCGACACTACGTCTGCCACCATTTCGGCATTAATGCGCGAGGAAGCCAAATAGTCCAAGAAGAAAAGTGGTCGTGCACCCTGCACCAGGACGTCATTGATGCAATGATTCACAATGTCCATGCCAGCGCCACGCACTCGGCCCGTGCGTGCCGCCAATTCAACTTTTGTCCCCACACCATCAGTTGAGGCAACTAAGACAGGGTGCTCAAACTCTTTCAAGAAAGAAACATCAAGGGCGCCACCAAATGCTCCGACTCCTCGCAACACATTATTTGTAGCTGTTGAGGCAACGCTCTCCTTTAACAAATCAACAGCTCTGTTGCCTTCATCAATGTTGACACCGGCAGCCGAGTAAGAGGTCAAACTCGAAGCAGGGGCACGCCATCCAATATCTCGCCGAAAATACGAGCCAGAAAAGGAAATCTTTTCCACGCGTGCGTATGTATGTCGACGCGCAGATCCGAGATCGGGGCCCACACCAACAACTGTCATTACTCGGCCACCATTAGTGATTAGAGCCCCGTTTTCCTTCTTGGTGCCGCCATGAAAAACATTGGTGTGCAGTTCTGTAAATTCACTGCCAAATATGTGGTCACCCAATTGAGGGGTTGCGGGGTACTGCGCGGCAGTCATAACGACAGCGTGAGCACTCATCGGTTTAGTTACTACCTGAGCAGACTTCAGTGTGCCATCAATGCACGCAAGAGCAAGTTCTACTAAATCTGTACTGAGCAAAGACAACAACACCTGTGCTTCAGGGTCTCCGAAGCGACAGTTGTATTCCAACAGCCGAGGACCATCCTTTGTCAGCATCAGCCCTGCGTACAACACCCCTTTATAGGGTGTTCCCGCCAAAGCAAAATGATCAATAATTGGCTGAATAAAAGTTGCAGAAAGATCATCAGTCGTAAAAGGCACTGAGACCGGGGCATAAGCACCCATCCCGCCCGTGTTTGCACCCAAGTCCCCTTCACCAATGTGCTTGTGATCTTGGGCAACCGGAAGCGGCACAGCAACTACTCCGTCGCACAAAGCCATCAAGGAACACTCAGGGCCTTGCAACTTTTCTTCTAAGACCACTTGACCAATGGCCAATGCTTCGACAATGGCAGAGTGTGTCTGCATATCGTTGTCTGGAACAACAACGCCCTTGCCACCCGCTAGACCAGATTGTTTCACGACTACCGGCGCACCGAGTTCCTTCCACCATGCCACTGCGGATTCGCTATCACCTGTGTTAAAGCTCGCAAATCGTGGACCAGGAATTCCTAACTGCGCTGCCAACTCACGCGAGTACACCTTGGAAGCTTCAATTTGAGCAAGCTGTTGAGTCGGACCAAAAGCCTTTACACCAATTGCTGACAACGCATCCACCACACCTGCGGCCAAGGCCAATTCTGGTCCAATAAGAACAAGGTCGACTTTTTCGGTCTCACACAGCGAGACAATTCCGCCAACATCGTCAACCGCAACACAGAATTGTTCACCTGGCATTCCACCGTTTCCGGGCGCGACCAATAGGCGCGAGCACCGTAATGACTGCTGGACAGCGTGAGCCATGGCATGTTCTCTGCCACCACTACCCAGAATCAGCACTGTGAGGTGACGGGGAGTGCTCATGCCAAAACCTGTTCAAATGAATCTTTACGACGGGGTGCTGGTATTTCAACGGGATACACGCCTGTAAAACACGCATTGCAATAACCATCTTCACGCCCCACTGCACTCATCATTCCATCGAGAGACAAAAATGCAAGAGAGTCAGCCTTAACGACTGCACACAGTTCTTCAAGATTAAGACGAGCTGCAATCAGATCGTCATCATGGCCCATATCAACCCCAAAATGACACGGATGTTTAATTGGTGGGCTCGTAATACGTAAATGAACCTCTGATGCACCAGCATCGCGAATGAGTTGCACCAAAGGCCCAGCCGTTGTGCCACGCACCAAAGAATCATCAATGAGAATGACGCGCTTGCCTCGAAGGTTCTCGGGAAGCGCGTTAAATTTCATCGCGACCCCTCGTTCACGCATGAGGGTTGTTGGTTCTATAAAAGTTCGACCGATGTAACGGTTCTTAATAAGCCCATCGTTGTATTCAATGCCACTCTGCCGAGAAAAACCAACAGCTGCTGGAATAGACGAATCGGGAACCGGAACAACAACATCTGCATCGACAAATGATTCACGCGCCAGTTGTTCTCCCATGCGCTGGCGAACACCATGAACACTCAGTCCATCCCATTGTGAGTCGGGTCGCGAGAAGTACACAAATTCAAATGTGCAACGCGAAGATTTCACCGATGGCATGAGCGCTTGTCGTCGCGCAAGCTCGGTTCCCTTCAATGTCACAATTTCTCCTGGAGCGACTTCTGACATTTCAGTGCAGCCCAAAGTGCTCAGAGCACAGGTCTCAGAGGCAACAGCCCAGCCTCCATCTGGCAATTTGCCCACAGACATTGGTCGAAAGCCCCACGGATCTCGCACTGCAATGACTCGATCTTCCACCAAAATGACTAGGGAATAAGCACCCGTCCATGATGACAAAGTCCGCGCCAATCGATCCTCCCATGTGGATCCTCCAGCTGATGCCAGCATCAGGGTCATCACTTCGGTGTCTGATGACGCAGTCAGTCCGAAACCTTTGGCCAACAATTCAGAACGAAGTTCGTGTGCATTCACCAAGTTGCCATTGTGAGCAACTGCCAGTGGTCCATGAACCGTTTCAACGAGGAAAGGTTGTGCGTTCCGAGCACCTGACCCTCCTGTAGTGGAGTACCGGGTGTGGCCAATGCCATTACTTCCTCGTAGCGGAGCCAAATTTGCTGGCGTGAACACATGAGTCACCAAACCATCGGCTTTATGTATTCGGGCCTGAGAACCATCAGAGATCGCAATTCCTGCTGCTTCTTGACCGCGATGCTGCAATGCAAACAATCCAAAGAAAACTAACTGAGCAACGTCCTCAGAGGGTGAGGACACTCCCATCACACCGCATTCTTCGTGTAACCGATCCGACAGCACGCTGTCAGAAATGTGTTCAGGCTTCATATGACTCCATTACTTTGTAAATCTTTTCAAGACGATGCTGCACCGGGTATTCCCCTGGCTCAAAAACACGACCCGTCAAACGTGTGTAGGCCGTGACATAGCGTTGCGTTGTTGCCGAAATAATTGCGTCATTAAGAAGTGGCACAGAACCGTCTCCGTTGTAGCCCAGTGCATCAAGCGCAAGCCTCACCGGTTCTTTGTCAAGACTTTCCGGCTCTTCGCCCCGCTCAAGTCGATCGCTATAAGTGTTAAGTTCCCAAAACCGTGAGGAATCGGGCGTATGCAATTCATCAATCAACATGACTGAACCATCAGAAGCCAATCCAAATTCATATTTGGTATCGGCCAGCAAAAGCCCCGCTTTTCTCGCTACTTCTTGACCATATGCAAAAAGCATTAGTGCCGCCTTTTGAACAAGGTCCCATACAGCAGGGTCCACAATTCCTCTTGACACCACGTCATTACATGTCAAAGGCTCATCGTGTTCCCCAGTTTCACCTTTTGTTGTGGGAGTAATGATGGCATGCGGCAGAACAGTGTTCTTCTGTAGCCCGTCAGGAAAGTCGTAACCATAAATATGTCTCGCACCATTGTTGTATTGGCGCCACAACGACGTTGCCGTTGAACCGGTCATCACGCCGCGGACCACGACTTCAACAGCAAGTGGCGTTGCTGTATGCCCAATAGTTGCATTCGGATCTGGGCAACTAATGAAATGATTCCTTATGATGTGGCGCGTATTTTCAAACCACCATGCAGACAACTGGTTCAATACTTGTCCTTTATACGGCACAACAGCAACAATGCGATCAAACGCCGACAGACGGTCTGTTGTTAGGAACAAGCGAGTGTTGTCGGGTAATGCGTACGACACTCGCACCTTCCCAGATCTTCTATCAGGTAGAGAAAGCACTACGTCTGAACAGCCATCAATTTCGGGCATACCTCACTCCTTCCTCAAACAAAGCAAGGCCCATACCGCCAGATACACCCCTGTGAAATTTGGGGTGCTGACGCGCCACAACATGATTCTCCGGGTGCGGCATTAGCCCCAGCACAACCCCACTGTCATCACAGATCCCGGCAATGTCATAGATGGATCCATTCGGATTTCCATTCACATATCGAAGAGCAACTTGATCATTTTCAATCAATTTGTTCAAGGTTGAATCAGTTGAGGTAAATCGCCCCTCACCATGCGCAATAGGGCACACAATGTTCTCTGTTAAGTGCTGAGTCCAAATACATTTATCAGACGTTGGCGCCATCTCTATCCAACGGCAATCGAAAACTCCACTGTCATTATGCCCAAGCGCACCAGACTGTTCAGCGCCCGGCAAAATTCCCATCCTGACCAAAGTTTGAAACCCATTACAAATTCCAATCACCGGTCGCCGATCTTTAATTGCAGCAGTTATGCGCTCACCAATTGAAGCTTCAAGTTCCACCGCAAACAAGCGACCCGCACCTAACGCGTCAGCGTAAGAAAATCCACCCGCAATCACCACGATGTCAACATCGTCAATGCACGATGACTGAGAAATAATGTCAGACATTAGGTAAGTCATCGGCCGTGCACCTGCCTGTTCTAATGCAAAAGAGACATCTGCGTCTCTGTTTGTGCCCGGCGCGCACAACACGGCAGCAGTCGGCGCTTTCTTCACTGCTGCGTCTTCCATAGATTGCAGAGATCAGTCACGGACACCACATGTTTGTCTGAAAACTTGAGCACACTTTTTTCAGTAACTATCCCCAAAATGCAAGAGGCTTCGGCAAAAAGTGACAGCACCTCAGCGACATGGACTGGGGCAACTTCGACAATAAATCGGCCATTCGATTCACTAAACAGCCATTGAGCATCAGTGGCGTTCTCACACACAGTCATGTCAACACCTAGTCGACCTCCAATTGCCATCTCAGCAACAGCAACTGCAATCCCACCTTCAGAAACGTCATGGCACGACCGAATGAGGCCATTACGAATGGCGCGATGCAGAGCTCGGTATCGACTAGGTGCTGTGGCATCGGCATCGGGCACGACACCGCTGTATGAAAGGTTTTTTACTTTCGCTAAATGACTTGCCCCGAATTCACAAAACGTATGCCCCAGAACAATCAATACGTTTTGCGGCTCTTTAATGTCTGGCGTCACCGTTACATTCGCATCTGGTACGTGTGCTACAGCCGTAATGACCAGGGTGGGCGGAACAGAATGTTGTTCGCCGTCACTGCCAAAATATTCGTTGTTCAACGAATCTTTGCCAGAAACAAACGGTGCAGCGTGCGCCAATGCCGCCGCACAACATCCCTGTACTGCTGCTGCCAACTGGCCGAGCGTTGTCTGTCGTCGCGGGTCTCCCCAGGAAAAATTGTCAAGAAGAGCAACTTTGTCGGGGTCTGCCCCCACTGCCACAACATTTCGAATCGCTTCGTCTACCGCTGACAATGCCATACGCTCTGGATCTTTTTCACCAAACCATGGGTTCACCCCGATCCCGATTGCTATTCCGTGGGTATCAAGAGGCTCTGCCAGCACAACCCCATCAGCGTGCCCATCTTGTTGCGCTCCCACTAACGGACGAACCAGTGTTGCTCCACGAATTTCATGGTCGTATCTGTGAATAATTGCTTCTTTTGAAGAAATATTTGGGTGCTGTAACAGTTGCTCCAATGACAACACAATGTCAACTTCTCCAAAGACTGACTCAAATTCGTTGCGACTCATTTCTCTGCGATGCGGCGCCGGCATGATCGCTGTCATCTGTCGCTGTGGACGACCATTGTGCAAAAAATGCGTGTCAATATCAAAAACAACGTCACCCTGGTGATGCACAACTAGTCGGCCGTCACCGGTGAACTCACCAATATCTGTGCATTCCACCCCGTACACACGACACACCTCTTTCAGTGGCTCGACATCTGATACCGCAACCACCATGCGTTCTTGGGCTTCAGACAACCAAATTTCCCACGGAGAAAGTCCCGGGTACTTCAGCGGCAATTCGGACAACTCAACCGACGCTCCAACACCTTCTGCCATTTCACCAATCGCAGAGGACAAGCCACCAGCACCACAATCTGTGATGGCCCGAAACAGATGCTGTCCTCTCCCCAAAACGTCAATCAATAATTTTTCAATAATTGGATCGCCAATTTGCACGCTGGCACCCGCCACATCGCCAGTCGTTGCATCCATTGTCATGGACGAAAACGTTGCGCCACGCAGTCCATCTCTGCCTGTTCGGCCACCAAGCACCACAACACGATCACCAGGCCGGGGTGTCGCTGCTACATATTCTCCGTGTGCCACACCAATACATCCGGCATACACCAGTGGGTTTGCTGTGTATCCGGGGTCATACAACACCGCACCCGCAACCGTGGGCAAGCCAATTTTGTTGCCGTAATCAGCAATTCCAGCTACGACGCCAGCACGAATACGACGAGGGTGAAAAACACCATCTGGCAAGTTCGAACCATTTGTATCAGGGGGCCCAAAGCACAAAATGTTCGTACACGCAATCGGCAAGTGCGATGCACCCAAGACATCTCGAATCACACCACCTACACCGGTATTTGCCCCACCAAATGGTTCAACCGCACTGGGATGATTATGCGTCTCGCATTTCAGTGCAATCGTTGTGCCTTCAACAAATGAAATGACTCCTGCGTTACCCACAAAAGAACTCACCACAAACGGTGCATCAATAGTGCGTGTTGTTTCTCGCAGCTGATTAATCAGAGATTCCACCACCTCACCGGAGTCGGTCGCAATACTTGCTCGAAATGTCTTGTGCGCACAGTGTTCGCTCCACGTCTGAGCAATGGACTCAAGCTCAATATCACGCACGCCACGGCCGCAGTAGTGGTCGCGTATTGCCCGCAATTCTTCTATGTCAAGGGCCAATCCTCGTTCTGCATTCAATTCCTGCAGTTGGGCATCTGTTGCGTCTGCTGCAAGTTGCACTACCTGAACAGAGTTCAGTGATGCTCCAGCCCCTATTGGCATAACAGGTACAAGCGGTGCGTCTACAGACCAGTATTCAATAACTGGATTAGCCAGCAATTTGCGCACCAACAGGTCAAGCTCGCACGAGTCCACCTTGCCCGTAATGTCAAAACGCTTCGCAGTGGTCACCGCGTCAATGCTGATACCTAATCTGGCCGCAATCCGCCGCAACTGCTGCGACGCAGCATCGGTAACGCCAGCATGAAGTGCAGTTTCTACAAAGTGATCACATGGCATTGTTGTTAGTCCCCACGAGGCCTGTTGCAACAGTGGCTCAACGAGAATGTCCTCTAAAACCGCACGATTTTCACTACTTAGATCACCATGAATGAAATACACGTCGACAATATTTATTTCACATAGAGCCACAAGCCCCAGGTCATAAGCATCCTGGAGAAATATCTGTGCGCGGGGATCTTTGCCCACGGATTGAACTTCAAGGCGGTGTACATCCTTGCTAGATAACAACGCAACAACTCCCACCTCGTCAAACTAGTGATGATTGCCAGAGCCGTCTAGCTCAGCGCCCAACTTGTACGAGAAGTCAAAAAATCTCTTTACGTAAAGTACAAGTACGACAAATTCTCACTCTGAGTTAACAAACTTCCGTCTACGATAAGTAGGTGCCTGAACTTATTGTCCCACTCGTGAGTGTTGTGATGGGCTCCCGTAGTGACTGGGCAGTCATGTCACAGTCGGTCACTACTCTTGAACACTTTGGCATCCCACACGAGTCACTGGTGCTCTCTGCGCATCGCATGCCCGACGAATTGTTTTCTTTTGCCGAAACAGCAAAGGAACGAGGAATTCGGGCGATCATTGCTGGTGCTGGAGGCGCTGCCCACCTTCCCGGAATGCTCGCAGCAAAAACACTTGTTCCCGTGTTGGGTGTCCCTGTCCCTACTACACACCTTGGCGGCGAAGATTCTCTCTATTCGATTGTGCAAATGCCAGCCGGCACACCCGTTGCTACTTTTGCCATTGGTGAGGCCGGCGCCATAAACGCAGCGCTCTTTGCAATCGAACTTCTTGCACACGAGAACGTGGAACTTCACAACGCTCTTCTTGAGTACCGCCGAGCGCGTCACGACGATGCCACGTCTAGCATTCTTCCTCCCACCTGATGGCAACAATGCTTGGTGTTCTCGGAGGGGGTCAACTTGGTAACTACTTCATTCTTGCTGCTAAGAAAATGGGTTATCGCACCGCTGTCCTCGATCCAGATCCACATGCGCCAGCCGGAGTACATGCCGATAAACACATCGTGGCTCAGTACGAGAATGTTCAGGCCCTAACGGAATTAGCCAGTATTTGCAGTGCTGTCACCATTGAGTTTGAAAACCCTCCCGTTTCATCCTTGGAGTTTCTTGCGCAGTTTGTCGAGGTTCATCCGTCACCCTCATGTGTGGCAGTAGCACAAAACCGTCGAGATGAAAAACGTTTCTTGGAATCTATTGCTCTGTCAGTTGCACCATATGAAGTACTTGAAACGCCCGAAGATGCGGAGCGTCTCTCCCGTCTCGGAGTAGCCCGTAGACACTTGCAACCACTAGGCACACCACTACTAATGAAGACCAGCAGACTTGGATACGACGGTAAAGGCCAGCAAAAAATCTCTGAACTCACAGACATTTCTGCACTGTGGCAGAACGTCAACAATGTCCCATGCGTTGTTGAACAAGTAGTCCCTTTAGACGCAGAGTTCTCTGTTGTACTTGCACGGTCCCGAAATGGTGAAGTGAAAGTATTTACACCCACTCTCAATGTGCACCTCGATGGCATTCTTGATTTCAGTACTGCCACCACTGCCACCACATCCATAGACGTTCAGTTTTTTCACGATGGCGAACGAGCAGCTATTCGCATTGCTGAAGAACTACAATATGTCGGAGTTCTTTCGGTTGAATTCTTTATCTCTGGTGACAAACTTTTCGTCAACGAACTAGCGCCCCGCCCACACAACAGTGGTCACTGGACTCTTGATGCTGCCACCACCAGCCAGTTCGAGCAACAAGTCCGAACTCTTGTGGGGTTACCACTAGGCGACACCGCTATGACCCATGATGCAGTGGCTATGGTCAACCTTCTTGGTGATCTGTGGAGCGAGAAAGAACCCCATTTTCATGTTGCCGAAGAGGACACATCTGCACATTTACATCTATATGGCAAAACTGAGGCCCGCCCTCGCCGCAAAATGGGACATATCACTGTCACCGGCACTGATGCGCTATCGGTAACGAGACACGCTATTGAATTACGAACCGCAATCACGGGCTAGTCGATGAGCGCCTCAAAAATTATGGCATCTCTATTCAGAAATTAGTTTGACTGATCGAGCATGGTTGTACCACCACCACGTTGCTGACCCAACGACAATTGGTACAAACCATGTGATGAATCGATAAAGAAGTGTCATTCCAGTCGCATCAATAGTGCTCACTCCAACTCTTTCCAGCAAGACAATTAGCCCGACTTCGGCTAATCCAGCTCCACCAGGAATGGGAGACAGCGCAATGACAACGCGTATTAATGAAAACACAACAATGGCTTCTCGAAAAGTAAGCCCTTCTACATCGAATACGACAGACGAAGTCCAGAGACATATGAAACCAGCAGTCAACGTGCCGACTGAAGCAGAAAAAATCATTATCCACCGGTCTCGCAATAACTGCACCAAACCATCACGCATTTCAATGGAAAAGGTCAATGGTTGCGTGCGTTCAACCGCTGCTCGCACTCTAGAAAACCTAAGTGGGATCTTGCGCAGTAAGTACAAGCGAATTGAATTGGTGAAGCGTCCGACAGTTGAAAATAGCGTCGAAGACCTTAAGGCCAGCCACCAAAATACAAATGACACGACTATGAGTGGTAGGCCTACTGCAACAGCCAGCGTTTGCTCAGATGACGCCGTTCCACGAAGCGCAGGGCCAATCAATAACAAGCTAGGCAGACCCCACGTAGTGAAAGATGGAACGACTGCAGTCGCAATGATTGAAGACGCGATAGTGGAATGAGCAATTCCCCACTTTGTGAACATATGAATACGCATCCCAGTTCCCACTGCTCCGCCACCAATAAGAATTCCATAGCCAGCAGCGAGAGCAGCCTGATCAGTCATGATTGCCTGACGTAAGGTAATCCCCGGAGAACATGCGAGTAGAAGAAAACCTCGAGCACACACCATTGCTGTCGCTGCACCTGCCAGTGGCACGAGACTGATACGCGGAAGATCTACAAGGCGTGCCCAGATGTCGCCAAGTATTTCGCGCTGAAAAATGCCGAGCGTGCCGAGGACCGCAAGTATCAAAATTGGAGCCAGCCCTTTACGCATCTGTTCTAGACGGTATCTGTGGTGGACAGTTTCTCACCGCCCATGTCGTGCCTCTGTCCCCTGATATTTGTGACATCCAACCTGACGACAAAGAGTTTCTGGCGCCCTCGGCATGGATCGAACATGCGACCTGCGGTTTAGGAAGCCGCAACTA
>DAISXE010000012.1:23879-25779 GCA_036826015.1 Ilumatobacteraceae bacterium | reverse complement strand
CTAGTTCGGACACGGCTGAGGAACCACCTTGATCTGCAGGCATGTGTGGGTGCGCTAGGAAAGTTTGCAATCCGTACTTCAATCGGATTTCGCGATTCATCATCGCAGTCAATGCACTATTGCCGCCATGACCGTTCACGAAAAGAATTTTGCGCGCAGAAGTAGAAGCAACACTGCGAGCAATATCGTCCAAAACAGACATCATGGTCTGAGCAGACAACCACATGGTGCCACCGCTCCAAGCATGCTCATTTGACTTCGTAAAAGGCAGAGTGGGCAAAATCCACGCCTGTGTTTCCTCGCCAAATTCTCTCACTGCGGCGTTTGCGACCGCGTCTGCCACAACGAAATCAGTGTTTAGGGGAAGATGCGGGCCGTGCTGTTCAATGGCGCCCAATGGAAGAACGATGATGGAATCACGGGTGAGCGCAGAGGGCAGTTCCGGGGCGCGAAGATCGCCTAAATGACGTGAAGAATGAGCCATACCTTCAACCTATCTCAGTGAAAGAATAGAAACCATGGTTAAGCGTTCAACCACAGATTTCGATGCGATTGTTATTGGTGCTGGGCACAACGGATTAGTGACGGCCGCATATCTTGCGAAAAGTGGTCTATCTACGTTGCTCATTGAAGCAAGAGCGGAAGTCGGCGGCACAGCAGCAAGCGAAACATTCGCTGGTGCATCAGTCAATATCTGCAACTGCGACCATCTCACATTTCGAACAACTCCGGTCGCAGAAGAACTGAATCTCGCATCGCACGGCTTGGAATACATCGACGTCGAGCCTCCGCAGATAAACGGTGATTGGACGACTGAAAAGATGTGGCCGTTATGGCACGACGTGGAGCAAACAATCGAATCTCTTGCCGCTGTGCACCCAGATTCGATTGATGGGTATCGCAAATTTGCGCGAGCCACAATGCCGGTAGCACGACTAGTTCTCGAGGCAGCCGCCAACCCACCAACTCGAGGGTCACTTCTCGCAAGTGTTGCCCGCCGAGGAGGCCGTGGAGTTGCCACCATGTTGCGCATGAGTCGAATGTCGGCTGCAGATGTCATGCGACAGTTTTTTGACAACGAAGCAATCATCGGTCCAGCCATGGTGGAAGGCCCAGTCGTTTGGGGCATCTCGCCTGAAACACCTGGAACCGGCCTCGGTGCACTCGCCTATTCGCTACGTCACGTCGCCCACCTGGGAAGACCCAAAGGTGGCAGCGGAATGTTGCCCGAAACCCTGAAGAAAGCCTTCCTGCAATATGGCGGAATGTTACGAACGAGCACTCGAGTTGTGGGCATTGTTTGCGAAGGAAACAAAGTGAGTGCTGTGCAAACAAGTGACGGTGCCACAGTCACTGCACGCATCGTTGTTTCTGCATGTGACCCTCACAGCACATTTGTGACCTGGCTGAAGAATCCTCCGGCTCGAGCATCATCACTAGTTGATCGCTGGAAGAACTCCACCCCTGGTGAGGGTTATGAATCAAAGATTGATGCAGTAGCAACTGTTGCACCCGTTCTGAATGGTCTACAACATTCCCCTTTGGCGGGTATTGCACAGGCGTCAACAATTGTCATCAGTCCATCGTTGGCCGAACTTGACCGTGGTGCACAGATGTTGCGTGATGGACGGACTATGCCACGCATGGCACTACTTGCGAACACTCCGTCTCTAATTGACGACACACTTGCGCCAGGCGGTCGCCATGTCTTCAGTCTCGAGGCTCTCTTTACTCCGTATTCGCTACAAGGTGGATGGGCTAACACAGATGAACCTGAACGTTGGCTCAAACAATTCGGGTCTCTCGTCCAACCAGAATTCATCGATTCGATAATCGATTGGCGAGTCATGTCTCCAGCTAACTACGAGTCAGAGTTTCATTTACCGAAAGGACACGCCAC
>DAISXE010000012.1:0-23779 GCA_036826015.1 Ilumatobacteraceae bacterium | reverse complement strand
ACTCGTGCGAAACGCAATTCCACGAGGTCTGGTACCGGCGGCAAAATCATTGGGACTGGAAGTCGCTCATCAACACCCGTGTAGAACTCAACATTCATCGTGTACAAGTTCTTCACAGCAAGTGCGTATCCAAGTGCGCCAGCTGCCAGCAAACCACCGCGTGCGATGGCCAAGATGATGTCTGGCTCATACCCCGAATCGGCAACACTTGTAGCAAGTTCACGACTTGCTACTCCGAATGAATCCCAGGTCATAATTTCGCGTTCGCTCACATCACAAAACTACTCTCCCGACGCACTCAACAACTATTCCGTGAGAGATTGAAACGAAAAGTTAAGTGGCGACTTCAGGCGCGATAGACAGGAGGACGTCCCTCAACTTTTGCGGTTCTTGTCTCACGAGCATCATCAGAGAAACTTGCCATAATCTGCTGGCGATTTTCCATATCGATGGCCGCCTGAAGACCTGGAATTTCGAGCGCTGACCACATGCCTTCTTTTGTTAGAGCAACACCTAAAGGAGTATTCAGCATGATTTCTTCAGCCTTTGTATACGCCGCATCCAGCAGTACATCATCTGGCACGGCGTCCAGAACGAGTCCGATGCGAGCAGCCTCTGCTGCGTCGAATATTCGACCAGTCAGCATGATTTCTTGAGCACGCGCGGCCCCGATAAGCCTGGGAAGGAGCCAACTGGTGCCGATGTCACACGCAGATAATCCAATACGAATGAAAGCTGCATTGAAACGAGCCGAAGCAGCACACAACCGAATATCCGAACCGAGAACGAGAGCAAAACCACCCCCCGAAGCAGGTCCGTTGACCGCAGCGATGATGGGTTGCGGCAGGCTTCTCATTCGGGGAATTAGAGATGCAATGTGCTTCTGAACTGCCAAACCTTTTTCCACAGCCCCGTTCCACTCATAACCAGGAGCTATTCCGTAACCACCAAGATCGAGACCAGCACAGAAGCCACGACCTGCTCCTGTGAGAACCACCACTCGATATTCCCTACTACGGGAAACAAGATGCAAGGTCTCGTGCAATTGCTCCACCATTTCCGACGTCATCGCATTTAATTTGGAAGGGCGGTTCAGCGTGATTTGGGCTACGCCCTCACGAGGAGAGGAAAGGAGAACTTCGGTCATGCTCAATGGTGCCACGAAGTGCCCCAACGGAACGCCTCGAAGGCGTATTGTTTGAGTGCTCCATCTGTGAGTGCCTTATGAAAATTTCCCGAGCCATTCCCACCATTGCGCCTTCAGATTCCCCCTGGGGTCGAGCCTTACGCCGTGGTTTTTTTGCTTATCTAATCTCTCGTCTCTTCGTCGTTATGGGTGCCGCCATTGCTGTGGCCGCTGAAGCTGTAACAGCTCGAACAAACGATGAAGAACCAATCCCCGGGCTAAGCGGGCTAGCACAGGTCTTTGACAGCTGGGACGGTCATTGGTACCTCGATGTGGTGCGTGAGGGCTACCCCCACCACATCATGCCAAACGTGACCTACTTCGTTTCCGACGCACGCGCTGCTTTCTTCCCTCTGTATCCACGGCTCGTTCATTACCTCGACATGGCCGTACCTGGTGGACCCGTCAGCATTGCGCTCCTGATCAACTTGATCTTCGGTGGTGTCTTCATTTATCTCGTTGGTCGACTGGCCCGAGTTTTGTTCGACGATCGCACTGCTGAAAAAGCCATGATTATCGCAGCAATCTTCCCCGGGAGTTTCGTGCTGAGTTTCGCCTACTCAGAGGCATTGTTACTGACACTGGCTGCATTATGTTTCGTCGCACTGCATAAAAAGGCGTGGGTTTGGGCCGGTGTTCTTGCCGCTTTAGGAACAGCGTGTCGACCAAACGGTGTTGCTCTCGTTGCCGCGTGTGCCGTTGCTGCATTGATAGCGATTCGACAAGACAGGGAATGGAAAGCACTAATCGCCCCTCTCTTGTCGCCCTGGGGCTTTGTGGGATTTATGTTGTTTCTTCGCAGCCATACTGACGAACATTGGGCCTGGTTTCGCGTACAGCGAGAAGCATGGGAAGAAGGAACCAGTTTCGGCGCTACCGCAGTTAGTCGCACATTCGATTTCATATTGAACCCCACCGGATCACCAACGTCTGTGCTCACAGCTGCATCAATGGTTGCAATGATTCTTGCTCTGTGGTGCATGTACCGATACAGACTGCCACTCATGTACTACGCCTATACAGCCGCTGTGCTCGGGCTCATGCTCATTCCTTCAACAGTGACCGCACGGCCCCGTTTCCTCTTCACAGCCTTTCCACTCATCTTCCCCGTTGCTCGTATGTTGCGCGACGACGAAGACGGATGGTGGCTTGTAGTTCTTGGAATCTGCGTGGCAGGTCTTGTAACAGTGACCGGCATGTACGGCGTACGCGCCGCCATCCCCTGATCGTTACAGCGGCAGTTTACGCCAAATTGGTAATGGAACATTCTTAAGAATCAGAAACATCCATCTCAGCAAGCCTGGTGCCCACACAATTTTTTTACCCGAGGCGATTCCCGACTCAACCACCTTGGCAACCGATTCCGCATCGGTCGAGAAGGGTGCTTTCTTCATTCCGGTTGTCATTTTCGTTGTCACAAACCCTGGTCGTACAACAAGTATTGAAGCACCAGTTCCGACAAGCTCATGATCTAATGCAAGGGCAAAGCCATCGATACCGGCCTTTGTTGCTCCGTATGCGGGATTCCCCTTACGTACTCGTTCGCCTGCAACTGAACTTAAGAGAACAGTTTTACCGTAGCCCTGCAATTTCATCTGCTGAGCAAGTGCATACAAGAGAACCATGGTCGATGTGAAGTTCACTTCAGCTAACGGAATCAATGCTGTGGGGTCGTTGTAATAGTCGGCGCCTTCATTGAGTAGACCTTGGGCAATCACGGCCACATCAATGTCGCCTATCTCGGAAACAATCTCTGTGACTACGTGAGCCATAGATGAAGCATCAGCAGCGTCGTAACGCACGTGATGGATCTCTACATCAGGGAATGAATCTTCCATCTCCGAAGCAAACGTGGCTGCTGCATCCAGATCGCGGCTGACAAGTGCAACGCGGGCAACGCCTGGCTTAATGATTCTGCGCAAAATAGCATGGCCAATATCACTAGTACCACCGAAAAGAACAATGTTCTGGGCTACTCCAACTCCGTTTTTCATATGTCTATTCATTCTCTCTTGTATGTTGAGCCGAGACCAGTCCAAGCCTTCGCGCTAAGTCGCTTCGCCACAAGCCATATGGATCCATCGAATCGCGCGTCTGCATCCACTCGTCTAAACGTGGATATCCCCTGCGCACGGCCGTAGGCGACACGTGCGAATCCTTCGCCAAATAATGCCGACCACCAGCATCGAGCACCATGTTGTCTACCTTGGCCAATAATTCTGGGAGACCTTTAATACCTGCAGCCATATCGAGCGTCAGAGTCCAGCCCTCGGTAGGAAACGACATAGGTGCAAGATTCTGCGGACCCATTCTCTTGAGTACTGCAAGAAAAGATGCAACCCCGGCTGATGAGAAAGTTTCGATGACTGTACGCAAGACGTCAATGCGATCGAGCGGAACAATGAATTGATATTGAATGAAACCTTGTTTGCCGTACAGACGGTTCCACTGATGCACGCCGTCTAATGGATGGAAGAACTGCGGAATCGATTCGATACTTACATGACGATTCGCAGGAGCCTTGCGATACCAAACCTCGTTAAACGCTTTAATAGACCACTTATTCAACACACCATTTGGCACCCAGCCAGGAGCAGGAACCTTGAGGCGTGGGTCATACGCCAAGACATCGTCGTCCTTTACGTCGGCAACTGAGGCATGCTCACCGCGAGTCAGCACACCACGACCCATCGAAGAACCAGTTGCCAATAAATCAATCCAGCACACCGAATAGCGATAGTCGTTATCAGCACCATCGCTCGACATTGCTTCACACACAGCGTCGAAGTTGACTAGTCGTTCGGTTTCCACACGAACCCGACTGCTCTCAATAGGAAGCATCCGCACTTTTGCCCGAAGAACAATGCCCGTGAGACCCATACCGCCGACAGTCGCCCAGAACCATTCAGGATGTGACTGCGGAGACATCTCCAATATCTCTCCGCTGGCAAGCAACAATGTGATGGAAGAAACGTGTTGCCCGAAACTTCCATCGAAGTGATGATTCTTGCCGTGCACATCGGAAGCGATTGCTCCGCCGACAGTAATAAAGCGAGTTCCAGGTGTCACCGGCACGAACCAACCACGCGGAACACTCATACGCAATATTGAGTCGAGACTGACACTAGAAGCAACATCAAGCACCCCGGTTGCGGAATCCAAAAACGCATCGACTCCGTTTGGGTCACCTTCAGCAGTGATTTCTATGACGTTGCCGCCGGCATTTTGAGCAGCCGCTCCGTACGAGCGACCAAGACCCCGAGCAATAACTCCGCGGGGGCCAGACCCGTCGATAATCCTCTGCATCTCGTGCACATCGTTTGTATGGAAAAGATCAGCGACGGTCCAGGCAGTACGGCCCCATCCAGAGAGTCGTTGCAAAGCCATAGGACAATTCTAGGCGTTTTGACTTGCTGGAAGACGGAGTCCCTTATGACGCATATACAGCTAGGCCGTACACCACAACCCATGCCATACCGAACAATTGAATGGTTCGATCTTTCAAGAAGACTTCTTCGGGAGCGCCACCATCACCATTTTCAAGAACCATCAGATATCGCAGCAAGGCCAACACCATTGGCACGATCGATAGTCCATGAAACGGAATCGTCTCTTGAACAAGTGATGCGTTTTCAAAAGCCCACATGCAATACGTAACGACAGTTGCCGTGACTGCTACTACCAAGACTTGTCGAAGATACGTAAGCGAATACGCCTTCAATGAGGACCGAGTCGCCCCTGCGTTCTCCCCCATCTCCAACAACTCAGCAAACCTTTTACCCGTGACAATGAAAAAAGAACCGAAGGTCACGCACATGACAAACCACATAGACATAGGTGTCTGCGTTCCCGCAGCGCCCGCCATAGCTCTCAGAACAAACCCACTTGCAACTAAGGCAAGATCGAGCAATGGAATATGTTTCCACCACGTGCTGTAACCGATAGTGAGCAATGCGTACAACGCAATTATTCCCCCAGCAGCAGGTCGCACCAACGTGCCTAATAATGGTCCTACGACGAGAAGTACCGTGCCGATTACCCTTGCGAGAGGAAGGGAGACATCTCCGCTTGCTATCGGTCGGAACTTCTTCTTCGGATGAAGCCTGTCTTGTTCAACATCCTTGATGTCATTCCAGTAATACGTACCACTCGCTACAGAACAGAACGCAACAAAGACAACTAAAGCTTTTGACAATGAATCCCACTCCGTGAGGACACCGAGCGCCCCAGGAGCTGCGAATACAAGAACGTTTTTGCTCCATTGCTTAGGGCGGGCTTCAGCAAGTATCGAGCGCAAGTTCATGGCACCATCTCGAGTTCAATCTTCTTTACGTAATTTGGATGCTCTACAAAAGCCAGCATCTCAGCATCACCACTTGAGTCGCCATAGGCATAACGCACCGACGACATTGGGATACGTGCCGAATCGCACCACGACTGAATTCGTCGCACTTTTTCCGGGCCGCGGCAATTTACACCCTTGATGTTTCCCGTATATTTCTTCCCGTCGGACTCCAATTCTGTGCACAGCACAGCGTCTACTTCCAGAAGATCGCCCAACGGTTCAAGATACGGCGACAGTGACGCCGACACCAAAATCACTACATGACCCTGGGCTTGATGCCAACGCAACCTTTTTACGACGTCGTCTCGCATCCATCCGTTAGCGACATGGGAAGCAAACAGAACGCCCAATTCATTCACTTCGGACTCTGTTCGGCCAGTGAAAACGGACGATACAAACAACGCCTTTAGCGAGTTGCGGTCTTTATTCTTCAGTAATGAAAAAATTGTGAACGGTTGTGACACAACTGTGCGCATAAGAACTTGAACACCAGAAACTTTTCGCATGTACGGCATAACGCAATCTCTGACCGTAAGAGTATTGTCCACATCGAATGCAGCAACGGTGACGTCCATGATGTGAGGCTAGTTCTCTGGTGCCATTGGACCGAGGATTGACGACATATCTTCGTAAAACCTTGGCCAACTCTTAGAAACAACGTCTGCATCCTGTATGAGAAATCCATCAGCAACAACGGATAACGCACTAAAACTCATGGCTACGCGATGGTCGTGATGAGTATCAATCTGCGAGCCTTTCGGAGTTCCACCGACAATTCGCAATCCATCTGGCAACACCTCCACTTCAATTCCACACTTGGTCAGTTCCTTCGCTACATCCCCTAGACGGTCGCTCTCCTTATTTCTAATAAAGCCAACACCGCCAATTTCGCTAACACCTTTTGCGCACGCACACAACATGGCCACCACAGGAACCAAATCTGAACAATCGTTCATGTTCAGTGACAGTGGCTTCAACTCACCAGGATTCTTGGAATGAACAACAATGTCATCACCGTCAATAACACACTCGGCTCCCATGGCGCGAACAATATCGACTATTGCTGCATCACCTTGTTGCATCGCTTGCACGAGATTCTTGACACGTACAGTTCCACCACGAAGCACACCAGCAACTACAGGGAACGCCGCCGAAGAAAAGTCAGGCTCCACAGAATAAAGAATTGGTTTGTAACCAGTTGGAGCCACCGTTATGTCTTGCTCCGTCACAACTACAGTTGCACCAAAGTCCTGCATCACCGCTGCAGTGAGTTGGACATACGACCTTGACACCAATGGGCCGTCAATCATGATGTGTAGGCCCTCTTCCAAAACAGGGGCGATCAGCATCAATGCAGAGATGAATTGACTAGAAACATCGCCACGAATCGTGACATCACCACCACGAAGCGTTCCGCGAGAAACAGACACTGGAAGATGCCCCAACTCTCCCAATGCCGTAATGTCTGCCCCCATTGATGCAAGAGCATCATGCAGGTCAGACATTGGTCGGCCGCGTAGTGCATCTTGACCGTCAATGATTGTTGTTGCATCTGACAATGCAGCGATCGCAGTGACGAACCGTGAAGTTGTACCGGCCAAACGTGCATCAATGATTGTGGGCAAACGAGATGCCGAGCCACCATTTATAGAGACCGCTCCATCACCAACACGAAAAAGACACTTTGTCTCGAATAAAGCGTCTACGAGAACTTGTGTGTCGTCACCATCAGGCAAACCTGAGATGGTTGAGGTACCTTCGGCCAACATTGCGCATACGAGAGCACGGTTGGCGATGCTCTTTGACCCAGGTACTGAAATCTGAGTATCTACTGGACCCACAGGAAGCGATAGGCGAATACCACTCATGAGAGCGGCGCGAGTGCTGGTCGAAATCCTCGCGCAAGTAATCCACCGCGAAAAATGTCGCCATGTTCCATACGAATGACGGCGACCATGACCCCACGGTCACCTTCCGCAGAGTGAACGACCTCAAAGTCATAGATGTTGACGCCGAGTTCACCAGACAGTGCAAATACTTCTGCGGCTGCACCAGGTCGGTCAGGAATAGGAATACGAATTTCCGACAGATCGTCAACAGCGCCGGCTTTACTTGGCAAATTCATACGTGCCCGTCGTGCTTGTTCCAGCCGATGCAAAAGACCTTGTCGATCAGACGAAGACACAACATCTCGCATGTCGATAAGTCCTTCAATAACCGCATCAAGACCACGAACGATTGCTTCCTTGTTCTCTTCACAAATGTCCAACCAAATTCCAGGTCGCCCAGAAGCGATTCGCGTCATGTCTCGAAAACCACCTGCGGCCAACCGTAACAATGCGAGATGTTCCTCAGAACGGTCATCAGCCAATCTCATGAGAGTTGCCGCAGTGAGGTGAGGAACATGGCTGACAACTGCAACAAGATCATCGTGTTTCTTCGGGTCAAGCGCCACAACCTCAGCACCAAATCCGGTGACCATCTCAGCAACGGCAGCGAATGCATCATCTGACGTCGCAGAGTTGGGCGTGAGAACCCATACAGCGCCTTCGAACATGGTTGCGTCTGCGCCATCCAAACCATCTAGCTCGGAACCGGCCATTGGATGTCCAGGCACAAACCGAGGGTCATGGATGCCCTGGGCAACATGGGCTTTCACTGAACCAACGTCTGTAACAAGTCCACTTGTAGAGGACAAAGCAAGCGCAACACCGTCGGGAATTAATGCCACAGGAGTCGCTACAAAAGTAATTTCGGCGTCTTCAAACAAACCAGCGTGCTGAATAATGCCGCGTTGGACGGCCTCGTCTAATCGCGCCACATCAGAATCTGTTGCACCTACGTCGTACCCAGCATTTACGAGAGCAAGAGCAATAGAGCCTCCAATCAGACCGAGCCCAAGGACATTGGCACGAGGAAGCACAGAAGCAGACACGGTTATATGGTATCCGTCGGCCCTTGGTCGACTGCCTCAGATAATGCGCGCACTTCTTCAAGTGTTAACTCACGCCACTGTCCGGGACGTAGACGGGTATCTCTCAATGGCCCAATACGAGTTCGTACCAATTGAATAACGGGATACCCCACTTCTTCGCACATGCGCCGAACCTGCCTATTGCGGCCCTCGTGAATCACTATTCGCAATACGCCTGGTTCGGGTTGACCTACTTCGGCAGGTGCAGTCCACCCGTCATCAAGTTCAACACCATCACGAAGTTGACGCAGTGCACCTTGTGAGACACCACTTGGACCACATTCGACTTCAGCAATGTATTCCTTCTCCACGCCGTGACTTGGATGAGTGAGGTGCTGAGTGAGTTGCCCGTCGTTAGTCAGAATTAGTAGACCAGTCGTATCGATGTCTAATCGACCAACTGAAAAAACACGAGGCTGATCTGGCACAAACTCCAAGACAGTCTCACGCCCGTGTGTATCAATTGCAGTAGTCACGACACCTTCGGGCTTATTCAACAAGTAATACACAAGCCCAGGCAGAACACCTACAGGCGCATCATCAACACAAATTTCATCGACAAGAACATCAACTCTTCGTCCAAGAACAGCAATGTCGCCGTTGACGGTGACGCGCCCATCAGCAATCAAGTCTTCACACACGCGACGAGACCCAAACCCAACACGTGCTAAAACTTTTTGCAAGCGCTCACCTTCTGCAAGGCGCGCCTTGTCTGCTAACTGCTCCCACAATGGTGGTTCAGGAACCGCGCCTCCCGGCGAGGATGAAGAAACCATTACTGACTCTCTGGCGCATCCACTGGAGCATTGGCGTCGAGTAACAAGGTCTTTTCTAATGCTTCAACCAAAGACGCATCAGGGACGAATGAAGCAATCGGGGGCAAGTCACTGAGATCTGCGATACCCAATTTCTCCAAGAAGAGTGATGTGGTTCCCCACATCACAGCCTGGCCAGGCCCACTATCGCGACTCACGGGCATGATGTATGCACGCCCATGCAATGTGCGCATCACGGCATCTGGGTCGACGCCGCGAATCGAAGCAATCTGTAAACGAGAAATTGGCTGCTTGTACGCGATGATTGCCAAAGTCTCGAGCGCAGCACCAGACAATCGTGCGCGTTGACCGTCGAGTATGAATCGTTCAACGTAGGGCGCCATGTCGGGGTGAGTTTGGAATCTCCAGCCGCCAGCAATCTTTGCCATCTGAAAGCCGTGACCAGCCGAGGCATACGTCTCTGCCAATTCGGCGCACACAGTTTCCACTGTCGCGCTTGGAATTTCTAACAGCTGGGCCATCAGTTCGGTTGGCACTGGTTCTTGGGCGACCATCACCATGGCTTCGATCGCGCGAACCATTTCTTCGGTTACATCAACCTTCATAAGAATCAATCTCCATTGGTGCATCAGGACCAATTCCGGTCCATTGCACTGTGATGTCGCCAAAACGATCGCTTTGGTCAAGTTCGATATAGCCCTGCTTATACATCTCAAGAATTGCAAGGAAGCGAACAACAATTTCTAGACGTTCAACCAAGTCAGCAGTGAGCCTGCGGAAAGAAGAAGTTCCTAGACGAGGCAACTCTTCCATCATCTCCTGCACTGCCTCGGCCACAGTAAAACGAATTGGTGATACATGATACAAACTGAGCTCTTCGCGAGGTCGTGGCGTAATTGCAGAGATGAAACCCTTTTGAAGTTTCTCGATTGTGATTCCCTCGAGAAGGTCGGGAGCGACGTCATTGAACCGCTCGTCAACACCAGTAGTGCGGCCATAGACACGGTCAGCGTCGTCAACAAAATGCGCAAGAATCTTGGCGACGTCTTTAAAGGTTTTGCATTCAAGGAGGCGAGCCAACAACAGGTCTCGTTCTTCCCATAGAGCAAGTTCATCATCGAGATCAACATTTTCGCGACCGGGCAACAAGCGACGTGTCTTCAGTTCGATGAGCGTTGCAGCAATCAAGAGGAACTCGGTGGCGACCTCTAAATCGAGTTCCTGCATTTTTGCTAGTTCAGCCAAGTAAGCGTCGACAATGGTGGACAAGCTGATCTCATGGATATCGACTTCTTCACGCAAGATGAGATGCAACAAAAGATCGAACGGACCTTCATAAATTGGGGTTGCCACATCGATTGCCACGGTCTCATCGTAGTTCCCGACCCGACCAACTAGAGCAATTGATACCGTTTCCGACCCGATTTCGCACTAGCGTCTGAGCATGCCCCGCGTTTTGTCCTGCATTCAGCCCACCGGCTCTGTGCACCTCGGAAACTATCTGGGTGCATTAGTCAACTGGGTATCGGGTCAACATGAAGGCGATGTTTTCCACGGAATCGTGGACCTCCATGCTCTGACGGTGACAGACACACCCGATGTTCTGGGAAATCAAACCATCGAGTTAGCAGCCATGCTCTTTGCCGTAGGCCTTGACCCCGAAGTGGCGACAGTTTTCGTGCAGAGCCATATACACGAGCACACTGAATTGGCTTGGATTATGGAATGCACAGTTTCTTTCGGCGAACTCAGTCGAATGACCCAATTCAAAGACAAGGCCGCAAAACGTGAGTCCGACTTCGTATCTGCTGGCCTTTTCACATATCCCGCACTACAAGCAGCAGACATCCTGCTTTACGATGCCGAAGAAGTCCCCGTTGGTGACGACCAACGCCAACACATAGAAATCACACGCGACATTGCCATTCGCTTCAATCATCGTTTTGGCGAGACATTTGTATTGCCCAAGGCTGTTCATCCAAAGGCCGGAGCGCGCGTGATGGACTTGCAAGATCCGACATCAAAGATGTCTAAGTCTGCGGTAACTGACAATGGGTTGATTTACATGCTTGACGACAACGCAACTATTGAGAAAAAGTTCAAGCGCGCGGTCACAGATTCTGACGGCGTCGTCGCGTATGACAGGGAAAACAAGGCAGGCATCTCAAACTTGCTTGACATCTTGTCGGCGGCGACTGGAACCCCGATCCCACAACTTGTCGAGCAGTACACCCAGTATGGCCCACTGAAGAAAGATACCGGCGATGCAGTTATCGCGGTTATCGACCCAATTCGTTCCCGCTATAACGAACTGATGAACGACAAGGGACAACTCGCGCAACTCTTGAAGATTGGCAATCAACGCGCACGAGAAGTGGCCGCGCGCACACTCGACCGCGCCCACAAAGCAATAGGTCTGCTTCCTCGAATCTAGATATTGTCTGCTTCTAGTAGCGCAGCCAATACATCAGCAGAACCTTCACCACGTACTAACCCAACAGTTTCTGCGTCACTAACACTGCGCAGCATTTCGGCGCCAATCTCTTCATGTTGGTGATACAGACGGAAACGATCATTACGGGGTCCAATCAGCGTGGCAACAATTCGCCCGAGCCAACCGAGCCCCGATTGCACTTTGCCAACGTCGTGCAATAAGGCTGCGGCGCCTTGCGTCCGAGATGCATCGGGATACAAAACAAGAAACCGCTTTAGAACCTCAATCGAATGACGCTGATCCCTGCCAGACATGGTGAGCCATACATTCAGTTCATCTGGTAAAAGAAACCCTGAAATCTCACTTGTAATTTCAGGCGTTGCATTAGAGAAAGAACCAATCGCTCTGCGCACAAGATGCAACATCATTGTTTTGCCCTCGGGTGCGCACTTCGATACACAGAAAGCAACCGCTCCTGCGACACTTTTGTATAGATCTGTGTTGTTGAAATAGTTGCGTGACCAAGCATCTCTTGCACAATGCGCAAATCTGCGCCATGTTCAAGCATGTGAGTTGCACATGTATGACGAAGTACATGCGGAGACATCTCGCTGCGAATTCCAGCGCGAACACCTGCATCCCGAACAATGTGCCACGCCTTCTGACGATTAAGTCGCCTGCCTTTGTTTGTGAGAAACACCGCATCACGATCTGAGCCTTTGGCCCAGTTATCAGGAACCAGCTGGCTTCGACCAGCAACACCGAGATAAGTACGCAAACACTCTTCTGCCGTTCTGCCAAATGGAACGATGCGCTCTTTCGAACCTTTGCCGAAAAGACGCACAACTCTTGATGACATATCCAAGTCATCAAGATTCAGGTCACAGGCCTCAGATATGCGCGCGCCAGTGGCATACAAGAATTCGAGTAACGCTCTATCTCGAATCTCTATGGAACTCTCACCAGTAGCCGAGGACAACAATGATTCGACTTCTACGAGCGATAACGGCTTCGGGACGCCGCTTGGAACCTTGACACCCTCAAGTCGGGCTGTCGGGTTATCTGACCGCAGGTCTTCAGATGTCAGATACGAATGAAGCATTCGAATAGCAGCGATGCGTCGAGCGGTGCTCGCCACTGACTCCCCCGATGCTTGCATTACTTTCACAAATGTCTCGATGTCTTGTTCTTCGACCGTGAGAATTGTTTTCTTCTTCGACACCAAGAAATCTTCGTACCTAACAAGATCACGTCGATATGAAATGACAGTGTTCATGGCTCGACCGCGTTCCACAGTCATCCATTGAAGAAAAGATTCGACATGCAAATGCGCCACTGATGGAGTGGGCGGCTCGGTCATACCGTCAGCCTAAGAGGTCGGGCCGATGACGTGCAGCCAACAACAGCCCATACACAGTCTTGGCATCACTAATCTCGCCGCGATCGATCATCGCTAGTGCTTCAGAGAACTTGTAATGCTCGATAGTCATGGAGTCTTCTTCAGGTCCGTGAGGCTCAGAGTTCCCTGGTGTTAGACCAGTCGCAAGGTACACCTCCACTGCGGAATCTGTAACTCCTGGCGACGACAGACACACTCCCAAACGTTGAAATGTGCTGGCGTCGTAACCCGTCTCTTCACGGAGTTCACGACGAGCAGTTTCTAAGGGATCTTCCCCGGGCACATCACGCATACCCGCTGGAATCTCTCGGACAGACGCGTGAACAGCTGCGCGATATTGGGAAACGAGAACGACTCGGTTGTCGTCCGTAACCGCAACTATTCCTACAGCTCCGGGAGTGCTTACAAACGTTCTCTGAAACTCGTCGCCAGAGGGAGCCGTGACATGACGCTCTACCAGGCGAAACATGGCCCACGAATGAACGTCGCGGTCAGAGGAATGAATAAAACCGTTAGCGCTTGGAAGCGACATAGAACTAAGCCGTACGCGCTGCGACACCCGACAGACGCTTTTCCCGATTCACTAAGGACGCAGCAATGAGTTCACGGAATAACGGGTGTGGGCGGTCGGGACGACTCTTGAATTCTGGGTGAGCCTGTGTTCCAACCCAAAACGGATGGTCGGTCATTTCGATGAACTCAACGAGTCTCTTATCGGGAGAAGTTCCACTGCAAACAAATCCTGCTTCTTCAAAGCGAGCACGATAATTGTAATTGAATTCATAACGGTGACGATGACGCTCGCTAACGACAGTTTCTCCGTATGCATCAGCGACTTTTGTGCCGGGCTGCAACACTGCGTAGTACGCACCCAAGCGCATCGTGCCACCCTTCATGGTGACGTCGCGCTGGTCGACCATTAGGTCGATGACTGCATTGGTTGTTGCTGGGTCAAACTCAGTGCTATTCGCATCGGCAAGACCAAGAACATGTCGTGCATATTCGATAGTCATGACTTGCATGCCCAAACAAATACCTAAGCAAGGAACCAAATTTTCACGCGAATATGCGGCAGCTGCGATCTTGCCTTCGATTCCTCGGGGACCAAAGCCTCCAGGAATAATCATTCCGTCGAGACCATCGAGACGCCCAGAGGCAAGAAGACCTTCAACATCTTCAGCTTGTATCCAATCGATCTCAACTTTTGCACCGTGATGGAAACCAGCATGTTTCAAACTCTCGACAACGGAGAGGTAAGCATCTTGTAGTTCAACGTACTTACCAATCAAACCAATTTTGACTGGCTTAATGGATGCATCTACTTGTGCAACGAGACCTTCCCATTGAGAAAGATCAACGTCACCTTCAATGCGCAGCACTTCGCACGCAACAGTGTCGAGCCCTTCTTCGTGCAAGATGAGTGGAAGTTCATAAATGTTGCGCGCGTCAGCCGCATTGATAACAGCTTTTGTATCAACGTCACACATGTGGGAAATCTTGCGCTTCAAGCCGCTACTCAGTGGCTCTTCACTTCGACACACGATGATGTCTGGCTGGATACCACGTGAACGGAGTTCAGTAACGCTGTGCTGAGTGGGCTTTGTCTTCTGCTCCCCACTTGGGCCAATGAAGGGCACCAAGGTGACATGCAGATAACACACGTTGTCGCGACCCGCTTCGTTGCGGAACTGACGAATTGCCTCTAAAAAGGGCAAAATCTCGATGTCTCCCACGGTTCCGCCCACTTCGGTGATGACGACATCAGTGTCATCGGTGGCGATGCGGCGAATACGCCGTTTGATCTCGTCGGTGATGTGTGGGATGACTTGCACGGTCTTACCGAGATAATCACCGCGACGTTCCGCGGCAAGAACGGCTTGGTAAATAGAACCGGTCGTTGCGTTTGAACTACGGGTGAGATTCTCATCAATGAATCGTTCGTAGTGACCAAGGTCGAGGTCAGTTTCTCCACCATCATCGGTGACAAAAACCTCTCCGTGTTCGAAAGGATTCATTGTGCCTGGATCAACGTTGATGTACGGATCCAACTTTTGCATTGTGACGCGTAGTCCACGCATCTTGAGCAAACGACCAAGCGAAGAGGCGGTCAGACCTTTTCCGAGGGAACTTGCAACACCACCGGTCACGAAAATGTGCTTAGGCATTTGGTCTCCCGCCAGGCTCGACTGCTAACGGGATTTCAGCATAACCGAAAACGACCCACCACAGAGAAACCGCTACCGAGCCTTCTTCCCGCGTCCTACGGGAGCACCCAAAGTGTTCAGAATCTCTTGTGCGTGAGTAAGTGCTGTTTCGTCTGCAATTCCGCCAGAAAGCATGCGTGCAATCTCTCCCACGCGATCTTCCTGCAACACTTTTGTTGCCCGGCCATACGTTTTGCCCGACTTCACCGACTTAGAGACGACAATATGAGAGTGCGCCGAGGCTGCCACTTGTGCCAAGTGAGTGACAGCGAACACCTGATGGTCTGTTCCAAGTTCACGTAACGCCTGTGCCACGGCTACAGCGGCTGCTCCGCCGATTCCGGCGTCTACCTCGTCGAACACCATGGTGGCGGGGTCTGTGGTGAGCACAAGACGCAATGCGAGCATCACACGGGCCAACTCACCACCGCTTGCCACCTTGGTGATGGGCATAGGCGCAGACCCTGGGTTTGCCGCCAACATGAACGACACAGCCTCCCCGGACGGGTCTGAAGCTTCGTCGCCCACTGAGACCTGAATCGTGGCGTGAGGTAGAGCCAGAAGACGTAGACGCTTCTCAACTGCAGCAGCGAGACCTGGGGCTGTCTTTCGACGCTGACGACCCACCTCGAGTTGACGACTGTGCAACACCTTCAGCGCATCAGCACGAGAGGCCTCGAGGTCTTGCACTCTTTCTGAATAACTCAGCAACTCATTGAGACGAGTGCGGGCTTCAGCACCAAAAGCCATGACATCGGCGATGGTGTCGCCATATTTGCGCACTAAATCGCGAAGTGCTTGGCGTCGAAGGCGAATCTCTTCGAGGCGCTCGGGGTTTTCCTCACTGTTTTCAGCAGCTCCACGCACCGTGTGAGAGATGTCGTTCAGTTCAGCCAAGAGGTTCTCGACGCGCTCTCGAATTTCACTCATTGACGTGATGGGAGACAAGGACCGAGACACCTGACCAAGGAGGTCGACAGCGTTGCCATCGTCAGACAATAGTGCCGACACTTTCAGCAGTGCTTCCTGATGACGAACTACATCGCCGAGTTCATCTTCTTCGCGTGAAAGTGCCTGATCTTCATCGGGACGAGAAAGGCCAGCGTTCTCGATCTCCTCGCATTGGAAAGACAACAAATCAATTTCACGTACTCGTGATTTCTCGTCGCCACCAAGGGCCGCGAGATTGGCATCGATCTGCGTGACAGCCTCACGTGCCTCGCGCAATGCAGATGTGTCTACCTTTCCGAAGGCATCGAGAGAATCGCGCTGCACTGATGCAGACATGAGTCTTTGATGCGCATGTTGACCATGGATGTCGACGAGGGTCTGCCCCACTTCCGACAAGGTAGCAACTGTGGCCATCCGGTCGTTGATGTATGCACGACTGCGGCCTTCACGATGCAATACGCGACACAGAATTGTTTCGACATCTCCGTCGGGGCCAGATGTAACGAAGCGAGCTTCTACACGAGCCTCTTCTGCTCCGTCACGGATAACTGACACATCGGCTCGCTGGCCAACCACTAATCCAATGGCTTCGACCAGCATGGTCTTACCGGCTCCGGTCTCACCAGTAAACGCCGTAAACCCGGAATCGAATGTTAAACGAGACGACTCGATGATTCCGAGATTTTCTATGGACAGTTCAACAAGCATTAGCGATCTGATAATCCGAACTTGGTTTTCAATATCTGATGGAAGCGTTGCTCTTCGAAGCGCACGAAACGAGCCACTTCATTTGCGGCGCGCACTTCAACAACATCGCCAGGTTTCAATGTGTGCACCAAGTCTCCATCAGTGGCCACATTCACGTGACGATGGCCAATCACTTCGATGCGTACCACTTCAGGCGCATCGAGCACCATTGAACGGTCGAACAACATGTGAGGCGATACTGGTGTTAGCAACATGGCACGAAGACGCGGCGACAGAATGGGTCCACGCGCCGACATTGAATATGCAGTGGAGCCTGTTGGAGTTGACAAAATGAGACCGTCAGCTGCGTATGTTGTGAACGGAACCTTGTCGATGTCGACGGCCAATCGAACGGTGTGTCCGGCATCTTTCTTTTCAATGACTACTTCATTGAGAGCAAGATGATTAGCGAGACGAGCGTTGTTTGACCACATAGCAACTTCAAGCAACATGCGATCGTCATAGAAGAACTGAGTTCCTTCAACACCAGTACGCCAAGCTTCGAGCGAAGGCAATAGTTGTTCCTGCTCTACTGCAGCCAAGTAACCAAGAAGGCCAAGGTTGACTCCGAGGACTGGGACCGTTGCACCTTCAAGCGAACGAATCGCACGCAACATAGTGCCGTCTCCGCCAATGGAAACGAGAAGGTCTACATCGGCGAGTCGGCCAGGCTGAACATGCGGCGAGTTGATGGCCGCAATGTCTGCTTCATCGACAATGGTGACCATTTGGTGGGTGAAGGCCCAGGCAGCGACTTCACGCGCAACTTCGAGCGCATCGGGACGAAAACGATGGACGGCGATTCCGATGCGACTCATACCTCATAACCTACGGAAACGGTGGGGCATTCCACGAACATCAAGAACTCCGTATTGCCTTCTGCCCCTTTTATGGGAGATTCGGTCACGCCGCGCACAACAGCCCCAAGAGACTGAAGGTGTTGCGCCACGTCGTCACAGGCGGCCTGATGGATGAGTGGGTCCGTAATCACGCCTCGGCCTCGTGCCACTTCCAGACGACCAGCTTCAAACTGTGGTTTCACCAGTAGCAACATTTGTGCAATCTCATGTCCTGGTTCAGGGGTCACTACGTCGACGAGCGCGCGCAGCACTTTAGTCAGCGAAATGAATGAGAGATCGGCAACCACAAGCGAACACGGAAATGCCATGTCGGCTGCCGACAAATCTCGGACATTGACACCGTCTTGCCACGTAACGCGAGGATGCGATTTCATACGCTCGTGTAATTGATTGCGGCCCACATCCACAGCAAAAACACGAGTCGCTCCGCGTTGAAGCACGCAATCGGTGAAACCACCAGTTGACACTCCTGCGTCTAGAACAGAGCGACCCTCTACAGACACGTTGAAATGCTCGAGTGCATGTTCCAACTTCTCTCCACCTCGACTAACGAAACGTTTTGCAACGAGGACTTCAATTGCTTCATCTGGAGACACCAAGCGTGATGACTTCAAAGCAAACACTCCAGCAACCGTCACATTTCCCGCATCAATCATTCGAGATGCTTCACTTCGAGTCTGCGCCAGTCCTCTCTTCACAAGAGCAGCATCAAGTCGCATTCGCACTTACATAGCGTACCTTTTGCGAATTAGGGAGCAAGGAGACGTTGCACAACGCCTGCAAGCGACGGCGCAACAATGTCCGCCGCCACATCGTTGCCATCTGGCGTAACACCACTGAGCACTAAAGCGAATCGACAACCCAACGTTCGAGCGAATGCTCCATCGGTGTCGTCACGATCGCCCACCATCACCATGTCTGCTACATCGACACCCGGACACATTTCGCGAACGAGACCGGCCATGGGCGCACATGGTTTACCCGTGATGAGGGCTGTAACTCCCGTTGCCTTTTCGATCGCCGCCACGATCGAACCGCCTCCAGGAATCGGACCATCGGGGGTCGGATACGTGGGGTCATAGTTTGAACCGATCAACAGTGCTCCACCGCGCACTGCTGTGAGTGCGTCTGCAAGAACTTGAAAATCGAACTCACGATGAAAGCCAACGACCACAGCATCAAACGAACCACTGACGGGGCGGTTCTCGTACACCACAACTGTCTCTGCTCCGGTTCCTCGAACCTCTTCAATCAGACCCCGACCTCCGCACACCAACACACGCCACGACGGCTTGATGGCGGTCACAGCGCTCATCGCAGATGTCACGACATCTCCTGTGGCTGGCACACCAATTGCGCCGAGAGCCTGATGTTGTTCATCAAGTGTCGAGAAGGAATTGTTGGTCACAAACAGAACACGCACACCCGCCTGGCGTAGTTGGGCAATCGCTTCCACCGACCCAGCGATGGGCCGATGGGCTAGCCACACCACCCCATCTAGGTCACACAGCACAACTCGTGGAACTTCGGTTTTGTTCATACCCATCAATCCTGCCACCCTTGAGGTTGTGCCACGATTCGAACCATTCCCCGCCCTTCGTTATGCCAGCAAGAATTCGCTCGACATCACACCGCTGACTTCTCCCCCGTACGACGTTTTCGACGAGCAAGAGCGCGCTTCATATGCAGCCGTGAGCGCACACAATGTAGTGCTCGTGGATTACCCATTAGAGGCCGATGGCCCAGGTCGATACGAGATGGCAAACACCACTCTGCAGAAATGGGTTGACGACGGAGTTCTATTAAGCGATACCTCCCCTACTTTTTCCATCTATCGAATGACGTTTACAGATGAAGCAGGACGCACACGCACAACCATTGGCGTCATCGGCGCACTCGAAGTTGTTGACGAAGGCGCGGGCGGTGTTCTGCCACACGAACGCACCACTCCCAAAGCAAAGACCGACCGTCTCGATCTCACACGTGCAACATCAGCCAACTTGAGTCCAGTGTGGGGCCTCTCCCTAACCCCCGGACTTACCGATGCCCTACAGGCCCAAGCAACAGTTGTTGGTGAATGCACAGACGAGAACGGCGTGCATCACGTAATTGAACGTGTCGAAGACGCAATCCGCATCGAGGAGATTTCGAGACTTGTATCATCTCACCCAGTACTCATTGCTGACGGGCATCATCGTTATGCAATTAGTCGCACGTTCCGTGACGAGTGCAGGGCCAACAACACACTTCCTGGGGCCAACCTCACGATGACGTATGTTGCTGAGTTAATCCAAGATCAACTCAGTGTTGCGGCGATTCACCGCCTTTACGATTTACCGGTTGATCAGTTACTTGCAGCACTCAGTCCGCACTACACAACGACGAGTGCAGGTTCTGTGAGTTCACAGACCATTTCCGAAATGGACTCTCATGGCTGTTTATGCATCGTTGCTCCGGATGGAACCGGCACATACCTCACACCACGTGAAGACACTTTTGCTGGCGTGAGAGACATGGACAGCGCACGACTTGAACATGCATTGTCTGCAACCGCCCATGAGGTCACGTATCAACACGGCGTGCAGGAAGTATTGCATCGCGTCTCTACAGGGCAGTTCGGGTCAGCCGTACTCATTCGACCCGTGTCGTTGCAGGAGATCAGACGTACTGCAGACACCGGAGAATTGATGCCTCCAAAATCCACCTTCTTCACCCCGAAACTTCGCACCGGAATGGTTCTGCGAGATCTACGTAAGTAGACCTCAACGCATTTCAGAAACTACGAAATAGAAGCTGAGTAGATCTCGGCAATTGAATTACCGATCATCGTGTTGAACTCTGATTCCGTCTGCTTTGCAGAAAGACCTTCTGTAAGTGCTCGAGAAAAACTGGCAATCATTCCGTTGTTACGAGACAACTTTGCATTCGCGTCTTCACGTGTGTAACCGCCTGACAAAGCGACTACACGAAGCACGCTTGCATGGCTCACGAGTTCAGCATAGAAATTGTCGGTCTCGGGCAAAGTGAGCTTCAACATCACCGGCTGATCTGCTGGCTGCTTGTTCAGTTCATCCAACAACGCCGCCTTCAGAAGAACTTCAGCCTCTGCTTTGCTTGGGCTGTGAATGTCTACTTCGGGTTCGATGATAGGCACTAGACCAGCAGCAAGAATTTGCCTGCCGACTTCAAACTGTTGAGCAACAACTGCTGTGATGCCTTCTTTGTTTGCAACCTTGATAACAGAGCGCATCTTGGTTCCAAAGATTCCCTGAGCTTTTGCACGATCAAGCAGTGCACCCAAATCAGGGTTTGGCTTCATGATTTGTACGCCGTTGTTTTCATCGGCAAGACCTTTATCAATCTTCAAGAACGGAATGACTTTTTTGGTCTTCCATAAGTACTCTGCACTACCAACACCGTCTATCTGACGGTCCATGGTTCCTTCAAACAAAATTGCGCCGAGAACCTGTTCACCAGAGAACGCTGGACTCTTCACCATGCGTGTTCGCATGGCATGAATCTGATCGAACATCTCAACGTCGCCGGAGTATTCACTTTCCTGTACTCCATAGAGAGACAGTGCTTTCGGGGTGCTGCCACCACTTTGGTCGAGAGCAGCGATAAAACCCTTGCCTTCACGCATGCGAGTGACTTGTTCTTGATTCATGAAACGAAACCTTTCCGGCATCTCCGGCGCTTGCCGTGACTTCTTCAGAATAGTCAAGAATCGAGAACCTCAGTTATGTCATCGAGAGCCGCGGTGAGGTTTTTACGCACCTGTGCCCGACGTCTCATCACTGAAACTGAATGAGCAAGCACTTCCGTACGGCTAGACACCGATGTACCAGCGCGAAAGAAACGCCGACGCACCACGCCCACCACGCACAGTTGAGCCCCGACGACAACGGTGGCGTTCTCCCCTTCAATAGCCACGGGCACCGATATTCGGCCCTCTTCAGTGTGAGTAGACAAATCGAAACTGGATGCAATTTCACCATTGGCAAGTGTGCGCGACACCAGAGGTGATGTGACTTCCCCAACGAGAACAACAATATTGAGATCTGCTGGTGTAACAGCAGTAGCTTGACGCGGCATGTGGCCTCCTTCTTTGTGAAGAAGGTGTGCGATCATCCGCCGAGAGAGGCAAGCCTTTCAGCAACATCTACAAATTGACGGTCGTGCATTGCAACGCGCTCAAAGAACTGACGAGCCTTAATGACATTTCCTTCTTTGTCATAGAGGTCGCCAATGACAAACCACTGACGAAGGTGATATTCAGATGGGCGCTTCATGTCGCCTGCAGCCTTATCCATAAGTGACAAGGCTTCGGAAACCAATCCTCTGTCAGCCAAAGAACCAGCCATCACAATTCGACCTTCTGCCAATAGCTCTGGGTGCGGTGAGGCTTCGGCCAACTCGCGCCAATACTTCTCGCACTTTTCGTGATCGCCTAACGCACGATGACAGTCAGCTAGCACTGCGTGATTGAAAATCCAATCTGGGTTCAACGCAATTGCTGTTTCAAGTTCTGTAACAGCGCGCTTCCATTGCCCTGCACGGTAGAAACACAAACCAAGCATTTCACGCACTGCTGAAACGTCTGAATACTCACGCGACATTGGATTCAGAATCTTGCGAGCATCTTCATATCGATGAGCTTCAAAAGCTTGAAGTGCAGCCTCGTAACGCTTCAAAGCACGCGGAGAAGCCTTCTTGCCTAGTGCACGCTCAAACTGTTCCACAACGGAGTCGAGTGCACGCACTTCTTTACGTCCACCTTTTTGCGCACGGCCGGTTCCTTTGGCGCGAACGCCACCCAAGTTTGAATCACGCTTCGGACGTACTGAACCTTCGTCAATCCACTCCTCGCGTGAACGCTCTGGAGCCGATGACATTTCTCCGGATGTTCGACGCTCGCCAATGCGGCCACGAACTTCGTCTGAACGTTCCTGCGCTGCTGTGCGTGGCGCACGGTCGTCGCGGTCAAAGCGACGTGGACGATCATCGCGGTCAAAGCGACGTGGACGATCATCACGATCGAAACGACGTGGGCGATCATCGCGATCAAAACTACGAGGCCGATCATCACGGTCACGTGGAGGACGCGAGTCGCGATCGAAACGACGTGGCCTGTCGCCACCATCACGAGGAGGACGAGAATCTCTATCGAAGCGGCGTGGGCGATCATCACCATCACGAGGAGGACGAGAATCCCGATCAAAACGACGCGGTCTGTCGCCACCATCACGCGGTGGGCGCGAGTCACGATCAAAACGTGGCGAACGCGAGTCCCTATCAAAACTGCGAGGACGATCATCACGGTCACGCGGTGGTCGAGAATCCCTATCGAAACGACGCGGTCTATCGCCACCATCTCGCGGTGGGCGCGAGTCACGATCAAAACTGCGAGGACGATCATCACGGTCACGTGGAGGACGCGAGTCGCGATCGAAACGACGAGGCCTGTCATCACCACTACGAGGTGGACGCGAATCACGATCGAAGCGACGAGGGCGATCATCCCTGTCACCAGATGGTCTCCGGTCATCGCGATCGCGTGGAGGTCGGCCATCATCGCGGCGTGGGCCTCGTGACGGACGATCGTCATCTCGGCGAGGACCTCGCGAGAAACTTCCAGGACGTGAATCGCCGGAGCGACGTGGGCCAGATCCCCTACCGGGACGGCCAGAATTGCTCGGACGGCGTTCAGACATAGGCGAGCAAGTCTAAGGACGGATTTGCATTTACCCCCAGAAACGCAAACAACCCCAGCCGAAGCTGGGGTTGTTCACTCGAATAATTTCGGCGGCGTCCTACTCTCCCAGGGGGTCTACCCCCAAGTACCATTGGCGCTGACAGGCTTAACTTCCGTGTTCGGAATGGGAACGGGTGTGACCCTGTCG
>DAISXE010000011.1:0-27774 GCA_036826015.1 Ilumatobacteraceae bacterium | reverse complement strand
GTGGCGATGTTCTTGCGCAAGGCAGCAATATCGATGACAACTGCTGGGGTGGGAAGGTCGTTTATGTGCATTGTGCCGGTGGAGGGACTCGAACCCCCAACACGCAGTACCTAAAACTGCTGCCTCTGCCAATTGGGCTACACCGGCGTCCAAAGAAGGGTACAGCCAGGAGGTAGAGGACAGGGGGGTCAGAGGTGGCAAACTTGACTCGTGACAATTACTGACGCATCTTCCCTGAATCTCGCTCTCGACGCCACCGCATTGCAAGAGCAACTTGGTCTGGCCAACACCGTGGTGGATCCGGCTTCCCTTGAGAGCAGTGTGAAGCGTTTTGCGGCACAAAAGATTGTTCTTCCGACTTTTGGTGAGTTGGCAGAACCACGACTGATCTCACAAGACATCACAAAGGGTGTTGATAAAGACGCGGCCGACCCGCGCAACCTGTTTCGTGTGCACTGGTATAACGACCTTGATGGCAACCGTGTTGACGTGCCAAACCATGTCGTGTTGCCGTCATCTCTGACGGGAATTGAATCTCCAATCATCGTTGTCTTTGGCGATCGTTTCCCCATGATCACTGCACACAAAGTGCTGGCGGCGTATTCCTGTTTCGTTCCGCGAGTCATTACCGGCCAGTTCGACCCTGCACGTCATCGCGCCGTATGGCCATCTACTGGCAACTATGCACGTGGCGGAATTGCAATTAGTCGACTCATGGGGTCTCGTGGAGTTGCAGTGCTTCCTGCGGGAATGTCCCAAGAACGATTCGATTGGCTGGACAAGTGGGTTGCTGACCCATCCGACATTGTGCGTACCCCAGGTACCGAGAGCAACGTAAAAGAGATCTACGACGCATGCAACGAGATGGCGAAAGATCCGGGCAACTTCATTTTGAATCAGTTCTGCGAATTCGGAAACCATGTTGGTCACTACGAAGTCACAGGGCGTGCTTTGGCACATGCGTTCGAGCATGTGAAAGCTAATGGTCGCTCAGATATTCGACTTGCCGCATTCACCTCGGCAACCGGTTCTGCTGGCACCATTGCTGCTGGTGACAGATTGAAAGACATCTACGGCACAAAGATTGTGGCTGTTGAAGCTCTTGAATGCCCAACGATGTTGGAAAATGGTTTCGGTGAGCACAACATCCAGGGAATCGGCGACAAACATATTCCACTCATTCACAACGTGATGAATACAGATGTGGTGGTTGGAGTTTCCGATCGCGCAACTGATGAACTAGATGTTCTCTTCAATACGCCTGCTGGTCAGCAGTATCTTGCCTCTCGTCATGGTTTCAGTGCAGAACTGATTGACGCATTAACACATTTTGGATTCTCGGCGATCTGCAACGTTCTAGCTGCAATCAAGACTGCAAAGTTGATGGGATACGGCGCAAATGATGCAATCGTTACCATCGCAACAGATGGTGGCGCTCTGTATCCGAGTGAGCGCGTAAAAACTATCGCTAACCGTTTCAAGGGTGAATTCACCGCAGTGGATGCAGCAGAAATCTTCAGTGAGCATCTGGGTTCAGTAAGTACAGACAACATGATTGACTGCACCGAACGGGATCGCAATCGTATTTTCAACCTTGGGTATTACACATGGGTGGAACAGCAAGGAACACCACTTGATGTGTTTGAAGCACGCCGTTCACAGTCGTTCTGGCGCTCGGTGCGTAGCTATGCCCCAGTGTGGGACAACTTGATAACTGAGTTCAATGCTCGCGTTGCCAAGGCTTCCTAGAAGTGTGATGTATCAGACGTGGTAACTGGCCTCGTCTGTGCAGTTTGCGGCACTGCGGTACCTATTTCACAGGCATTGTCATGGAAATGTCCGCTCGCAACTGAAGCAGACACTCATCATGTTTTGCATTTCGAAAACACAGTGGAGCCTTTTCGCCCCACCGACGATGTCAATCCATATCTAGCTTTTCGCAAGTACTTGGCTGTTGATTCTTTTGGTGCAGCTATTGGTCTTTCTGAAGAAGAACGAGTTGGCATCATCAAGAAAGCAAATGACGCGATTGCTGCGGTATCTGGTGCGGGTTTTCTTCGTACGCCTCTTTATCGCAGCACTGAACTATCTGATGCACTTGGGTTTACTCTCGAAGGTGGCGTGTGGATCAAAGATGAGACGCATAATGTCGCGGGTTCGCACAAAGCGCGTCATTTATTCACCGAGCTTCTTCACTTGCTATTTGCTGAAGCTGCTGGCGTTGCCCCATGGACATCAAGCACGCGACCACCGTTAGCAATCGCTTCATGCGGAAATGCGGCTATTGCTGCTTCTACTCTGGCAACAGCGGTGCATTGGCCAATTTATGTTCACGTACCTCCTGCCGCTACAACCGAAGTTCTTACGGCACTCACGGATCTTGATGCAGATGTGCGGGTATGTCCGCGACTACCTGATGACGCTGCTGGTGACCCTTGTGTCTTGCGTTTCCGCGAAGCAGTAGCGAATGGTGCAATTGCGTTCGGAGTGCAGGGTACCGAAAATGCGTGGTGCCTCGATGGTGGACGAACAATTGGTTGGGAAATGACCGAAGAGTTGGGTCACCTGATGGATCGCATCTTCATTCAAGTAGGTGGCGGAGCATTTGCTGCATGTGTTGGTGCGTCATTGCGATCTGCAGGAGTGCATCCCAAACTGCATGCAGTGCAAACCGAAGGATGCGCACCTCTTGCTCGTGCATGGGAGAACGCACTCGCAACTGGCGGAGCGCGTAATGCCGGGCCGCGTTGGAATGAATGCATGTGGCCCTGGGAAACAACTCCAGTGTCGATTGCTGATGGAATCTTGGACGATGAAACCTACGACTGGATTGGTGTGCTGGATTCCATGGCTGATACCGGCGGCGGACCAGTAGTGGTTTCTGAACAACACGTCATGCGGGCATACGAGATGACGCATGCACTTACCTCAGTGAACGTGAGCGCAACGGGCGTTGCCGGTTTAGCCGGGGTTCTTGCCATGCGTGGCGACATAGCGAACGACGAACGTGTCGTTGTGGTGATGAGTGGCGTGGAGCGCGTAGAAATTAATTAGCGTGACGTGGGTCGGGATTAACTTCGTTGAGTTTTCCCGTTTCTACGTCGTACACGAATCCGCGAATGTGATTTTTGAAAACAACAAATGGACTGTGGTGTAGGCGATTCATTGACTGGCGCACTGCGTCAAACGGATCTGTGAATGCTTCAATGGCCCAACCAGGTTTAATGCCACATTCGTCTTCAATTTGTTTCTTGAATCCATCTTCAGAGATGGTTTGAAGTCCGCAATTTGTGTGGTGGATAAGAATGATTTCTTGCGTATTCAACAGGCGTTGCGATACAACGAGAGAACGAATCACGTCGTCGGTGACGACGCCACCTGCGTTTCGAATGATGTGTGCATCGCCGTGGGCAAGACCGAGCATTTGGAAAATGTCCATGCGGCTATCCATGCACGCAACGATGGCGAGGTGGCGTTTCGGGGCTAGTGCGAGGCCGGCATCGGCAAATTGGCTCACGAATTGTGCATTTTTCTCGACAAGTTCGTCAGTGTTTGGTGAAAAGTCAGGGGAGTTAGGCACATCTCTATTCTGCCCGAGCAGGTAGCCTTTCACCAATATGAGTACCTCTGGACTTCCTGTCAGCCCCGTCGCCCTTGATGGTGGCGGAGACCCACGTTCCGACATCTTCACGCGATTGCTGAAGAACCGGGTCATCATGTTGGGAACCGACGTGAACGATGACATCGCTAACCAAATCTGTGCTCAGTTGTTGTATCTCGAAGGCGAAGATCCCAATGCAGACATCTGGCTGTACATCAACAGCCCAGGTGGATCAGTTACCGCAGGTATGGCTATCTACGACACCATGCAGTTCGTTAGCTGTGATGTTGCAACCGTATGCATGGGTCTTGCTGCTTCTATGGGTCAGTTCTTGCTCACAGCAGGAGCAGAGGGTAAGCGTTACACGTTGCCGAACTCTCGCATCATGATGCACCAACCTCTGGCTGGCTTGCGTGGTCAAGCATCAGACATTGCAATCCAGGTTGAGCAGTCGCGTTTCATTAAGTTGCGCATGGCCGAACTGATTGCGCATCACTCTGGTCGCACCATTGAAGACGTGCAAAAAGACAGTGAACGCGACCATTGGTTCAGTGCCGCAGAGGCCAAGGATTACGGTCTGGTCGACAAAGTAATTGTGAAGCGCGGAGAGATTCGCTAGTTACTTGCTGGGCCTCTTATGGGGCAACAGTTGAAGGGGCCACTGCGACAGTGGTGGTAGGCGCAACTCGAGGTGGCTCAATATTGAGACCCGTTGAGATGTCGACAGCACAGGTGCTCTTCACCCAATCACGAACACTGATGGCTGATTGTTGTGCTGCATACGAGGCATCAGCAAGTTCTTGAACTGCTTCTGAATCGCTGGCGTCAAGACTGGAAGCCTGCTCAAGAAGTTCAGTCACGATGGCGAGGTCTCCCTCGATAGCAAGTGGTGCTCGATCAAGTAGTCGTTGGTATCTCTTCACCATTGCAGAGGCTTCGGAGGCGGTACTGATTCGTTGGCCGATGTATGGCAGTTCATTTCCCAGCTGCTTGCAAAAACTGGTGCCTGTGCGTTCGGGTCCAGCGCATGCGGAAAAAGTAATGGTGCAAGCAATGGCCGCTGCCACAACAGACCTCATACGCGCACACATCTTTGTAATTCTTTCAGACTTGTGACCTAAGGGGACTGCACATGTATGCCGCTATTCGATCTGCCACTTTGCTAGGAACGCGTGGGGCACCAATTGTGGTGGAAGCGCATGTCGGAGTCGGCATTCCAGCTTTCACAGTTGTGGGACTTCCCGACGAAGGGTGTCGTGAATCAAGAGACCGCGTGCGAGCAGCTTTGTTGTCAAGTGGCCTCGAATGGCCCAATCGACGTATCACCATCAACCTTGCTGGCACTGGAGAACGCAAAGGTGGCGCCGGCATGGATCTAGCCATCGCGATTGGTCTCCTTGTTGCTCAAGAAGTCATCCATCCTTCAGCGATTGAAAAGATGGCCTTTATCGCTGAGTTGGGCCTAGATGGTTCTCTGCGCCCGACTGCGGGTATGGCTCCACTTGTTGACGCTGTCTCAGATTATGAGGTTGTGGTTGCAGGTAGTGCTGTAGCCGAATCTATGTTGGCGCGTCCTCCATACCTGCACGGTGTTGGAACGTTGCGTGAACTGGTGGACGTACTCATCAATAACCAGCCATGGCCAGACATTGATCATTTTCCGGTGAATGTTGTGGAAGATGCAATCGCCGATCTTGCCGATGTGCGGGGACAACATTCGGCACGTCTTGCATTGGAAGTTGCTGCGTCTGGTTTTCATCACATGTTGATGGTTGGTCCGCCAGGTGCTGGAAAGTCAATGTTGGCCCGCCGTTTGCCTGGACTTTTGCCACGGTTGACAGAAGACGAAGCATTCACATGCGCAATGGTGCGTAGTGCGGCGGGAATTGGTAGTGGAGTAACAGTTGCAACATCGCCACCATTTAGATCACCTCATCACAGTGTGTCGATGGCTGCAATGGTGGGCGGTGGGTCGTCGCACATTCGACCTGGCGAATTGAGTTTGGCATCACATGGCGTGCTGTTTTTGGATGAGATGGGAGAGTTCGCTCCCACCGTGCTCGATGCATTGCGTCAACCTCTTGAGGAGGGTGTTGTTTCTATCGCACGTGCTCATTCGTCCGTTACCATGCCCGCCAAATGTCTCTTAATTGCAGCAACTAATCCGTGCCCTTGTGGTGCAGGTACGCCAAAGCGGTGTCATTGCACTCTTCATGCAAAACAAAGGTATTTGCGCAGATTTAGTGGACCGTTGCTCGACAGGTTTGATGTTCGAATTCATCTTGTAAAACCATCAACGGTAGATCTCACGAGTGACTCACCAGGAGAAAGTAGTGCCGTGGTGGCACAAAGAGTTGCACATGTGCATCGTGTATCACTCGAACGTCAAGGTTGTCTGAATTCAGCGATCAGTGCCGAGCAATTAGACGATGTTGCACCATTGTCACGTGACGCCATGGTGTGGCTACGACAAAAACTTGACGAAGGTCATCTATCTGGTCGTGGGTATCACCGCATTCGAAGAGTCGCGCGCACTTTGGCTGACATGCATGGAGAGCATGAAGTCATAAAGAGCGAATGGGTGGAAACAGCGATTTCTATGCGAGTTTCCGTAGTGACACAGGCCGAGTTCCACTGACATGGAGCAGTTGCCAGAGTGGGCTTACAACGCTGCGCTTGCGTCTATGCCATTACAAACGCCACTTCGTCTCAGGCGACTCATTGGCCTCGGCGCTGCAGGTCACGTGTGGGAGATGCTCTCAAATAATGAACGGCCTCTCGATGGAATTCCTGACGATGTATGGCGCGCTTGGCAGTCATGTGGTCAGGCTCATCTGCACGGGGTAACAGAGCAATGCATCAGTGCCGGAGTGTCTGTGGTGTCGGTGCGTGATCAGGGGTATCCCGATGTGCTGCTGTCTGATCCTGAAGCACCTGCTGTGTTGTTTCTGCGGGGTAACTCTGCGGTGCTCAACAATCGACGTGTTGGCATTGTGGGTACAAGAAATGCGACACAACGCGGGAAGTATTTCGCTCGCGAGTTAGGTGCAGCATTGGCGGCCGAAGGAGTGTGTGTCGTTTCGGGACTTGCACGCGGCATCGATGTTGAATCACACGTGGGTGCAATGGCGCAAGAGAACGGGTGCGGTCCCGTGGCAGTTGTGGCGTCTGGTCCAGATGTTGTGTATCCACGTGAGCATCATCGAATTTGGGCGCAAGTCGCGCGTAATGGTTGCTTGGTCTCGGAAGCACCGCCAGGAACGGTGCCCGAGCCATTTCGTTTTCCGATGCGTAATCGAATCATTGCTGGACTCAGCGAAGTACTGGTAGTGGTTGAATCACAATCAAAAGGTGGGTCAATGATTACGGTTCGCGAAGCATTGAAACGAGATGTGATGGTGATGGCCGTTCCTGGTTCTCCGGGTGTTCCTGCCTCTGAGGGCACAAATGATTTGCTGCGTGATGGCTGTGCACCGGTAACAGAGGTAGTTGATGTTCTTCTGGCGCTCGGACTGCACCATCGCAACGGGTCTGTTGCATCGATTGAACGTGATGCTGCTGCGGATGATGAACGTGAGGTGCTGCGAGCGATGGGTCGCGATAGTTGCAGTGTGGATGAAGTAGCACTGCGTGCCAGTCTTCCTGTGGTGCACGCCGCCGTCCTTCTAGGTCGCCTCGAAGCAAAGGGTTGGGTAGCTAACTCGGGTGGTTGGTGGGAGACACTTATCGTCTGACACGGCTAGTACCTTGGAGATATGAGCGGTGGAGCCACACAACGGAAGGCAACGCCATCACTCGACCCGTTTGACATCCCTCGGTATGTCAAGACTTTGCGCGTAACTGATGCGTCGCGGGCTTCTCGCCAAGCAGATGTTGTTCACGGTGCACATTTCCTCGTTGCAATGGGCGTGTCCTCACCAGTAGCAGTCACGCAAGAACACATTGAGTCTTATGTGCAGTCGCTCGAGCAGAGTGGCTACACGGTGGAAACCGTTGAGCAACGAGTGTCGTCACTATCTAGCTATTTCACATGGTTCATCCGTACTCACAAACCGAATAAGGGACACGATGCATTGACTCATCCTGTCCGTCGGGTTCACGTGGCGCACTTGTCTTCGTGCGAACAATGCACCACTGATGACGGTGCACAGTCCGGGCACAATCTAAAAGGTGCATGCACTGCGCGAGATGCGCGCATGCCTTCGTGGAGTGTTGCTGCATTCGAGGGCTCACTGACTGCGTCGGCTGCCAATACTCGTTCTGCGTATCGCCGTGATGTTGAACTGTTTGCCGAATGGTTGCTTGATACTGCGCCAACCATCACGCCGCATGCCATCGAGAAACAGCATGTTCGTGACTATCTCTCGGTGATGCATGAACGCGGTGCCACATCGCGCACTCTTGCACGACGCATTGCTGCGTTGCGTAGATATTTTGCGTGGGCCATGCGAACCAAAATGGCAGTGAATGATCCCACCGAAGGAGTGCATACTCCCAAAGTAAATGGGAAATTGCCGCGACCCCTTGATGAAGAGACAGTTGCTCGCCTGGTTTCAACCGAGGATGAGGATGCACCAGAGTGGCGACGTGCGCGTGACCGTGTGGTGCTTGAAATTTTGTACGGCAGTGGATTGCGTGTCTCTGAGGTGTGTTCACTCACGGTGCAAAGCGTCTCGTCCGACCAAACAACAATGCGAGTCATGGGTAAGGGTTCAAAAGAACGAGTCGTGCCATTGAGTGAACCCGCAACTATCGCTTTGCGACGATGGGCACAAGTACGTCACGAGGTATTAGGTGAATCGCCTGAAATCGCTTTGTTGTTGACTGGACGAGGCCACCCAGTAAGCCGTCGTGACATTACGAGACTGCTCGATGAAGCATGCCAACGCGCAGGCATTGCGGGTGGCACTCATCCACACGCATTGAGACATTCGTTTGCAACGCATCTCATGGATAATGGTGCTGATACCCGTTCAATTCAAGAACTACTAGGTCATAGTGATGCTTCCACTACACAGCGTTATACGCATGTCAGTAAAGAACGACTGCGTCTCGTCTATTCAGAATCGCATCCACGCGCATGAACGCACGTCCACTTCGTTACACAATTGACACTGCGTGGGATGCATGGCACGAATCGCAAGAGTCGACGGCCAGAGATTGGCTCGTCGTGCACTATGCGTCATTAGTGAAATTCGTTGCCGGTCGTCTTGCTGCAGGTTTGCCTCGCACGGTTGACACAGGTGACTTGGTGAGTGCCGGAGTTTTCGGACTCATGAACGCAATTGACAAGTTTGACCCTGCGAATGGTGCAAAGTTTGAAACATATGCAATCCCACGTATTCGAGGCGCGATTCTCGACGGTCTTCGTGCTTTGGATTGGGTACCACGTTCAGTGCGTTCACATTCGCGTTCTGTGCAAGATGCAATTGCGCGACTAGAGCATCAGTTAGGTCGAACACCGACCGATGAAGAGATCGCAGAAGAACTTCAGATCACAACAGAAGAGTTGGAAAAGTGGCTGGCCGATATTGCGGCGGGCTCGGTTGGTCCACTTGACCATGTGGCCATGGACAACACGTCGCATGAGAAAGATGCTCACCTGCAACCTGGCCGTGCAATGGAAGAAGGCGAGTTGCGAGGGGCAATGCGTGAAGAGATTGCCAAGCTTCCCGAACGTGAACAAGCAATTCTCATTTTGTATTACGACGATGGTCTAACACTTGCTGAAATCGGTGATGCACTGGGCGTGACTGAAAGTCGCGTGTCTCAAATTCATACAAAAGCAGTTCTGCAGTTGCGTTCGCGATTAGCTGCTGCTGGCATGGGCTGACCTTTTAATCATTTGTGTGCACACATGGTGTGCATGTTGGCTGTCTTTATGCTGTCGGTCGTTGGGGTTGTGTCTCCGGTGCCAGGGCCCGTGGTGGAACACTTTCGTGCGCCGGTCTGCGAACGGTGCGCCGGCCACAGGGGAGTCACCATTGGTACAACTCCTGGTGAGGTTGTGCGAGCCGCGGTCGGTGGTGAGATTGTCTTTGTGGGTCAAGTAGCAGGGGTGACCTATGTGGTGGAGCGAGTTTCTGCACATGCGCGCATCACATATGGGCATTTTCAGCCTCTCCCCACCCTCACGGTGGGCCAACAGGTGGATGAAGGTCAACCAATGGGACTGGCGGAATCACGCGTGTACATCGGGGTACGGGTGGGGACACAGCCGGTGCATCCCCTGCGGTACTTGGGTCTCGCCGGGGCCAGGTTGGTCTCTTCCAGTCGACTCCTTGGGGTGACAAGGACCCGTTCCCGATAGGCTTTCGACGGCTAACAAAGGCAATACAGCCTGAGTTAGACAACAAAATTCATACACACTGACCACCTGCGGTCGCTTCGGCGTCGGATCGGTGTGTGAACAACCGCAGAAGGAGAAAATTATGGCTGTCGTATCAATGCGGCAAATGCTCGAAGCTGGCGTTCACTTTGGACACCAGACCCGTCGTTGGAATCCAAAGATGAAGCAATTCATTTTCGGAGAGCGCAACGGAATTCACATCATCAACCTCGACCAGACTCTCGAGCGTATTGAAACTGCTTACGAATTCGTTCGTGACCTTGTTGCTAATGGCGGAACAATCCTCTTCGTTGGAACAAAGAAGCAAGCACAAGATCCAATCCGTAGCTATGCCGAAAAGTGCGGCATGTACTACGTGAATGAGCGTTGGTTGGGCGGAATGCTCACCAACTTCGAAACCATCTCAAAGCGCGTTAGCAAGATGCAGGAATACGAGCGCATGAAGGTCTCTGGCGAATTTGAAGCCATGCCGAAGAAGGAAGCTCTTCTTCTTACTCGTGAACTCGACAAATTGCAGAAGAACCTTTCTGGTATCTCGAACCTCGCGCGTCGTCCTGATGCGATTTTCGTTCTTGACACAATGAAGGAACACATCGCTGTTACCGAAGCAAACAAGTTGAAGATTCCTGTAATCGCAGTTGTTGACTCAAACGTGGACCCAGATGTCATTCAGTTTCCAATCCCAGGTAATGACGACGCAATTCGCGCAAACGACTTGCTGACTCGCGTAATTGCTGAAGCCGTCATCGAAGGCCGTTTTATTGCGCAGAAGCGCAATCCTGCTGCTGCGGCAGCTGCTGCACCTGCAGAGCGCACGCCTGAAGAAACAGCTGCGTTTGAAGAACAACAAGCCGAAGCACGCCGTCAGGCTGCCGAGGCACAGGCATCGCGCGAAGCACGTCTTGCCGCAAAGAAGACAACCGACGAACCTGCAGCGGAGTAATTCAGATGTCATACACAGCAAAAGACGTACAGAGTCTGCGCCAGTCAACTGGTGCTGGAATGATGGATTGCAAGAAAGCGCTTGAAGAAAACGGTGGCGACCTTGAAGAAGCGAAGCAGTGGCTGCGTGAAAAAGGTCTTGCCGCAAGCGCAAAGCGTGACGATCGCGATAACGCTCAAGGTGTTGTCACTCTGATTGTTGAGCCAACACGCGCATCCATCATCAAGCTGAAGTGCGAGACAGACTTTGTTGCTTCTAGTGATGGTTTCAAAGCCGAAGCCGATGCGCTCGCTCAGGCAGTTCTTGAAAAAGGCGAAGCCGGGCTTGGCGATCGCGCTACTCAGATCGATGACCTCAAGATCACTTTGAAGGAAAAGATTGAAGTGGGCGAGACAATTCGTTTTGAGGCAGCAGCTGGAAACATTCTCGACTCCTACACACACGTCCAGGGCGGTCGTGGCGTCAATGGCGTCATCGTGGAGATGTCGGGTGCTTCTGTAGAACTTGCACACGACATTGCTGTGCACATTGCATTTGCACGCCCTCGCTATTTGCAACGCGAAGACATTCCTGCAGACGTCCTTGAAAAAGAGCGTGAAACTCTCGTGGCAATTACTCGTAACGAAGGCAAGCCAGAACAGGCGATTGCCAAAATTGTTGAGGGTCGCATCGCGGGCTTTTACAAAGATGTTTGTCTTCTTGAGCAGCCATATGCGAAGGATGACAAAGTCAGCATTTCGCAACTCATTGGTGCAGCAAAGATTGTTCGATTCGCCCAGGTGGAAATCGGCTAATGACTTCTCGGCCCACTTGGTCTCGTGTTGTGCTCAAACTTTCGGGTGAGGCACTTGCAGAGCCATCGGGTTTTGGTCTTGACAACAATGTGTTAACTCAAGTCGCCACAGAAGTGCGCGAGGCTCGCGAGGAACTTGGAACTGACATTGCCATCGTTGTTGGCGGTGGAAACTTTTGGCGAGGCATTAAAGGTGCAGGCCAAGGTATGGATCAAGCGCAAGCTGACTACATGGGAATGTTGGCAACCGTGATGAACGGTCTTGCGTTGCAAGATGCACTCGAGCGCGTTGGGCAACAGTCGAGAGTTATGTCTGCAATCGAAATGCCAAAGATTGCAGAGCCATACATTCGTCGTCGAGCACAGCGTCACCTTGAAAAAGGCAGAGTCGTCATCTTGGCCGGCGGAACGGGAAACCCTTTCTTCACCACAGACACGGCTGCCGCACTGCGCGCTGCTGAGATCGATGCGCAAGCCATCTTGAAGGGCACGCACTCAGGAGTCGACGGCGTCTACACGGCAGACCCGAAATTGGATTCTGCGGCCACTCGATATGAGCGCATTAGCCACATGGATGTCATCACCAAAGGTTTGAAAGTGATGGATGCCACCGCAATCACCTTCTGTATGGACAAAAACCTCCCAATTGTGGTGTTTGACCTTCTGGCCAAGGGAAACGTGAAGTCCATTCTCAGGGGTGACCCAGTAGGTACGCTGGTTGGGTGATTGAAGACGTCCTGCTCGAAGCCATCGACAAGATGGAAAGAGCCGTGGAACATGTCCAATCTCAGTTCTCAACCGTGCGCACAGGTCGTGCAAACGCAGCGCTTGTCGATCGCATAGTGGTCGAGTACTACGGATCACCCGTACCGTTGCAGCAACTGGCTGCGTTTCAGGTTCCAGAAGCTCGTACTTTGATTGTGAAGCCTCACGACAAGGGCGCCATCGCTGCCATTGAAAAAGCCATCCGCGAAAGCGACCTCGGACTGCAACCGTCGAATGATGGTTCTATTATTCGCCTCACAATTCCAGTGCTCACAGAAGAGCGCCGTAAGGAATATGTGAAAGTCGTAAAAAATATGACCGAGGATGGTCGAATTGCCGTACGAAACATACGACGTGATGCTCGCAAGCAATTAGAGACATCGGAAAAGAATTCTGAAATGTCGAAAGACGAACTTGAACGTGCTGAGAAAGATCTCGATAAGCACACACAAGACCACGTAGATCTCATCGAAAAAGCTCTTGCCCGCAAGGAACAAGAACTGCTCGAGGTATAAGAATGCACGCAATGCTTATTGTTTGCATACAACCCGAAAGGGGAGAAAAATGAGTGACGATATTTGGCGCCGTAAAGATGACACCGGAGGCGACGACTCCTCGGGTTATGGCACAGACTTTGGTTCCGACTTCGGGACAGTGCAGTTTGCCGATGATCCAACATCTGAACCTGCTCTCAGCTTTGGAGACAATGACACAGGCAAGATGCCGCATTGGACTGAGCCGGCAACCGGTGAAATTCCATTGGTTGACGATGACGATGACACAGATGTATGGGGCACTTTCCAGGAGCCCAGTCAGCCAGCGCGCCGACCAGATCACATCTCTATTGGTACAGATCCCACAGATGAGAGGCGTCGCCCTCGCGATATCACCGGAGACTTCGGTCGCGACCCGTCGCGTGACATCACCGGTGGCGTTCCACGTGGTGGACGCGGACAACCTGTTCGTCGTTCTGGGCCACGCGGACCAAAGAAGGGGATCAGCCGTGACATGCCAACAGCAATCACGACCGGACTGATTCTTCTTGCAGTTTTCCTTGGAGCCATCATGTGGCGTCCTGCTGCGGTCATGTTGATCGTTCTTGCTGTTGTTGGTTTTGCTGCGGTTGAATTCTTCAGCAAAGTCACTGAAAAGGGTTACCGACCTGCAACGTTTGCTGGACTTCTCACGTGTATTGCTGCACCACTTGCGGCGTACTGGGTCGGAGACGAAGCACTTCCACTTGTACTTGCATTCGGTTTTCTTGCAACATCAATTGGCTTCCTTGGTGCATCCAGTGTCCAAAGTGGACCAATGCCAAACGTTGCGATTTCAACTATGGCCATGACATGGATTGGTCTCATGGGATCTTTCGCAGCACTGATTCTTCGTTACTCCGTCAATGGTGGACTGGCTCACGTAGGTACAGACACATTGTTCATGGTCGTGATTGGTGTCATTGCAAATGACATCGGTGGTTTGTTCGTTGGTGCATCAGTTGGAAAAACTCCACTGCGTGAGTGGGTGAGCCCAAACAAAACTATTGAAGGTGCAATTGGTGGAGCCATAGCAACTCTTGTTGCCCTTGTTGTCGTCGGTTCACAAAACGGAACTTGGAACAGCATGGGTGAATGGATTGCTCTCGCGATTGTTATTTCAGTGATGGCTCCAATCGGAGACCTTGTCGAATCCATGTTCAAGCGCAACCTCGATGTCAAAGACTTCGGAAGTCTCATTGCTGGACACGGTGGAGTGCTTGATCGTTTCGACGGATTCTTGTTTGTTCTTCCCGCTGCCTACTACCTCATGTTGGTATTGCAGCCCTGGGCGTGACCAACAACTGGTGTGCTGCCGTCATACTGACGCGTCCCACTGACAGAATGAATCCGTGACACAAAAGCGAGTTGCTATTGCTGGGTCCTCGGGCTCTATCGGAACTCAAACCATTGAGGTCGTTCTTGCCGAGCCTCAGAACTATCGGGTCACAGCTCTTGCAGTTGGGTCTTCGGCCAATGTTGTTATCGAACAAGCGAAGCGACTGCAACCAGAACTAGTTGTCGTCACCGATGAAACAGAATTACATCGTGTAGCTGCAGCATTGCCAGGAATTGCAGTTACCTCACAACTGTCCGACATTGTCGATGTCGCAGACGTAGTCATTAATGGTGTGGTGGGGTTTGCCGGCCTTTCGGTCACTCTTGAAACCTTGCGCCAAGGCCGCACGCTTGGACTTGCCAATAAGGAGAGCCTGATTGCGGCTGGTCCGATTGTCCAGCCATTGCGAAGCGTTCCTGGTGCGCAGTTAGTACCAGTCGATAGTGAGCACTGTGCAATTCATCAATGTCTTCGTTCTTCTGGACGGCCAGAATCTGAAGTTTCTCGCCTTGTGCTCACCGCAAGTGGCGGTCCGTTTCGTGGTCGTTCACGTGAATCCTTAGCATCTGTCACCGTTGAAGAAGCCTTGCAACACCCCACGTGGAAGATGGGTCCAAAGATCACCATTGATTCGTCCACTCTGATGAACAAAGGTCTCGAAGTCATCGAAGCACATGAACTGTTCAACGTGTCGTTCGATCAGATTGATGTCGTAGTGCATCCGCAATCAGTCGTTCACTCAATGGTCGAATTTACAGATGGGTCCACAATTGCGCAGATGTCATTACCCGATATGAGACTGCCTATTGGCTACGCATTGGGGTACCCACATCGCATCGCTACTGCATATGGGCGTATCGACTGGTCAACATTGACCCACCTAGATTTCGAAGCACCTGATCGCAACACTTTTCAGTGTCTCGACCTTGCGTATGCAGCGGGTCGTGCAGGAGGCACCGCGCCGGCCGCATTGTCAGCAGCCAATGAAATCATCGTGGAGGCATTTCTTGCAGGCCGCTTGGTGTGGACAGACATTGCCGTGTATTTGAGCAGCGTCATGGCGAAATTCAATGTGACGCAACCACACACCGTGGAAGATGTTTTAGAAGCCGATGCAATTGGACGTCGTCTTGCAACCGAGGAGTTAAGTACGTGAGCAACTTTTATCAGCGATTCCGCGAAGAGATGGCTGCTGGTGGTTCTGTTGAGGAAATAGAGAATCCAGAAGTCACCCGAAGTGGAAAAGTCACAGGCATCGTCATTGCGGCTTTGTTGTTATATCTCGCGGTAAAGAACCCGTGGACTTTCGTGTTTGTTGTGGGTCTGCTTGTCTCGGTTTTTCTTCACGAAGTGGGGCACTTTTCTACTGCTCGACTTACAGGAATGAAAGTCACTCAGTTCTTTATGGGGTTTGGCCCACGAGTGTGGTCTATGCGACGTGGTGAAGTCGAATATGGTGTTCGCGCACTGCCACTCGGCGCGTTTGTCCGCATAATCGGCATGAACAATATCGACGAAGTCGAAGAAGCGGATGAGGCTCGCGCTTATCGCTCGAAGTCTTATCCCCGACGTTTGCTGGTGATTACTGCAGGTTCATTGATGCATATGTTGATTGCTTTTTCACTCTTCTTTGGTGTCTACGCAATTAGTGGACGTGAACAACCAACTGGTATTTCCATAGTTCGACATGTCGATGATCAGAACAGTCCGGCTTATGTAGCTGGCGTGCGCGAAGGTGACACTCTTCTGCGAATTGGTGACACAGTCATTACTGATTACGACTCGGTGGCCGCCACCATTGGTGCCTATCGACCAGGTGATTCGGTCGACGTTGTCGTCAAACAAAATGGCGTTGAGAAAAGTCTCACAGTTGTGCTAGCGGCTCATCCACAAGTGAAAGATCGCGGCTACTTTGGTGTGGCGGCTGATGATTGGGGTTGGGAGCGTCTAAATCCAATTGTTGCTGCGGGTCAAAGTGCGTCAGATATCGGAACAACAATGTGGGCGTCTGTAACTGGTGTTGTGTCGGCACTCAATCCCATTAACTCCGTTCGTCATCTCACCGATTCGTCTCAAGCAGACCCTGCTACTCGGCCGAGCACTGTGGTGGGCGTCAGCCAATATGGCGGAACTGTTGGTCGCTCCGAGGGTCTAAAAGGGGTGCTCATTCTGTTGGCCAGCGTGAATGTGTTTATCGGAATCTTCAACATGTTGCCCCTGTTGCCCTTCGATGGTGGACACGCGGCAATTGCCACGTACGAAAGAATTCGGTCACGTCGAAATAAGCGTTACCAGGCCGACATCAACAAGATGGTGCCTGTAGCAACCGTTGTGGTGGGGCTATTGGCGTTCTTGTTGTTGACCGGTTTGTATCTCGATGTGACACAACCACTCGGGTAATCGGCTCTAAAGATGGCACACTAGTAACTGATGTTTGAACGTCGATCTACTTCGCAAATCATGGTGGGCAAGGTGCCTGTCGGTGGCGGCGCACCCATTTCCGTGCAGTCAATGACCACCACCAAGACTGCTGATGTTGAAGGTACGTTGCAACAGATTTATGCACTTGCTGCAGCGGGTTGCGACATCGTGCGATGCACGTGTAACGAGATAGAAGCCGCTGAAGGTCTTGCCCAAATAGTTCCTCGTTCGCCGATTCCGATCATCGCTGACATTCATCATCAGTACAAGATGGCTTTAGCGGCAATGGAAGCAGGCGTGCATGGACTACGTCTCAACCCTGGCAATATTCGTAAGCCAGAGCACATCAAAGCTGTTGCATCTGAAGCACGTGATCGCAAAATTCCTATTCGCATTGGTGTGAATGGCGGTTCGCTCGATCCATCTCTATATGAAAAATATGGCGGGCTTACTGCAGCAGCAATGGTGGAAAGTGCACTTCAAGAAATCGCATATTTCCAAGAAGTCGATTTCAACCTCATCAAGATTTCAGTCAAGGCAAGCAACGTTCCGCTTATGGTCGAGGCGTATCGCATGCTTGCCGATGCGACAGATATTCCGTTGCACCTCGGGGTCACTGAGGCAGGCCCACCACCAGCGGGTTTGGTCAAAGCCACTGCCGGAATTTCCACGTTGTTGCTTGAAGGAATTGGCGACACCATTCGCTACAGCCTCACTGCCGACCCAGTGGAAGAAGCGCGCGCCGGACGTCAATTGCTAGAAGCACTTGGTCTGCGTGAGCGAAAGAATGTCGACCTCATAGCGTGCCCAAGTTGTGGTCGTGCTGAAATTGACGTCATTGATGTTGCGAACAGAGCAATGAAGGCATTTGAAGACAAGAAGTTGCCATTGCAAATTGCGGTCATGGGTTGTGTAGTCAATGGTCCAGGCGAGGCTCGTGAAGCAGACCTTGGAATTGCGGCAGGTAACAAACGTGGCCATCTCTTCGTAAAGGGTCGCAATGTTGCTGTTATCCCAGAAGACGAAATGGTGGAAGCTTTAGTCGAGTGGGCTGAATTCATTAATGAGCACGGAACAGATGCTGCAATTGAGCGCGCCGACACCAAACTTGCCGAACGTGAAGCTGCACGAGATCGTGCACAGCTCATGGATGAAAAAGGCGACGACGCCAATCATTCAGCAGAAAAAATCGTTGAGATTCGAAAAACAGCTGGCAATTAGTTTTGGGTGAATATCCAAAGAACCCCGCCCGAACCATCTGGATCACCGAGTTCTAATTCTTCATTCGCGGGTAAGAGAACCATTTCAGGGGTTCCATTCATCAGTTCATTTGCAACTGGGCCAAACAGAATTCTGTTGACAGGCGATGAGGGCACATTGGTGCCGTGTTTCCACGGTATTTGCTGAACGTCAAATGCGGGGGTAGGAGATGCATAGTGCCCGTTGCTATCTGGACGTATCACGGGGATGTCTATCGAAGAAAAATCAACAATGGATAGAAGTTCTTCTACATTGACAAACTTGGATGTGAATCCGGCTCGAATCACATTGTCTGACGACTTCATTACTTCAAGACCAAAACCACGAATGTACGCATGCAGGTTTCCGGCAGGAAGCGAGATTGCTTCTCCGGGTTGAAGAGTCACGTGATGAAGGAGGGGAGCCACTCGTAGTGCGGGATCATGTGGATGCAACGATGCGATAGCGGAAAGCCACTCAGGAAGTGCATCGGTAGTAGCTGGAGTTGATTGCTGCATCGCCCAATTGACGTAGTGCTTAATGCCATTTGTTTCGAGAACGTCGGCTTCGCTTTGCCAGTTCATGGCGCGGAGCAATGCAACTGATTGCTGTATTGGTTGAAAACCACACAATGCTTCGAACGGAGTGAGGGCAATCAACATTTCTGGTTTGTCAGAGGCGTCGCGGTACATGCGAAGGGGAGAATCTAGAGATACAGATGCCGAATTTTCTTTTGCAAATCCATCACTGGCTTGCTGCGTTGTTGGATGTGTCTGTAATGACAATGGCTTTGCGCACGCCAAAAGCTTGACCAGCATTGTCATCTCGCCAACCTCTGAAGACAACAAAGGCCCATTTGGTTTGTCGAGATGCGATGGTGCAACGTGATGAGTGCCAAACCACATCTCGGCCCACGTGTTGCCATCGAGCGGCAATCCCAACAGGAGAGGGATGGAGACAGAGTCACCCCAGTCGTAGTGCTGAGGAGTACCAAAAATGCTCCGCAGCATTGTTCTATTGACCGCTTCGTGCGAGTGCAACCACTCGGGTAACAGCATCTGCGGCAGGAATTGCTTCATTCGTTCCCGCATGGCGGTCTCGCAATTCAACATTTCCAACGGCGAGGGATTTGCCCACCACCAAGATCGTGGGAATACCAATGAGTTCTGCGTCTTTGAACTTCACGCCAGGAGAGACACCGTTGCGGTCGTCAATGAGTACTTCAAGACCTTGTGCTTCAAGTTCTGCGGCGATTTTCTCTCCGGCAATGGTGATGTCGTCGCCATTCTTGCCAGTGACTACTACATGCACGTCGGCAGGCGCAATGGCGCGCGGCCATTTCAAACCGATGTCGTCGTGGAACACTTCGGCTATTGAAGCAACAGCGCGAGAGACACCAATGCCATATGAGCCCATGGTGACTACCACTTGCTTGCCGTTGTGATCGAGAACGGTAAGTCCAAGTTTGTCAGCGTATTTGCGACCCAATTGGAAGACATGACCTATCTCGATGCCGCGCGCAATCTCGAGTGGTGCTGAGCAATTGGGGCAAGGGTCTCCAGCTGCCACTTCTACAGCCTCAATTGTTCCGTCGGCAGTGAAATCACGACCGTGCACTAAATGAATGACGTGAGTGTCCTTGGCGTTGGCACCCGTCACCCAAGCACTGCCTTGTACAACCGAGGGGTCAACCAGATAGCGAATGCCAGAGTCGGACGCTGTTCCAAGAATCTGTGGTCCGATGTAGCCGCGAATAAGCGTGCGATGTTGAGCAAACCCTGCATCGTCGAGTGGTTCTACTTCTGCAGGAGAAAGTTGCGCCTCAATGCGTTTCATATCTACTTCACGGTCGCCAGGTACGCCAATGACGAGTGTTTCTGTAGAACCATCTGGCTGGCGTAGTCGCAGCACGACATTCTTGAGAGTGTCGCTTGCTTGCCAAGGACGATCTGTGCGCGGGTGATGTGCATTTAAGAAATCAACAAGTGTTGCAATGGTGGGGCAGTTGGGGGTGGCGATGGTGGACGACGCATCGTATGAATTGCTATCAGCAGCGGGAACAGATGTAGTAACTGCTTCTGTGTTTGCCGAATAATCACAAGCTGAGCAACGAACGAATGTATCTTCGCCCACTTCAATGGGCGCAAGGAATTCTTCGCTCATGGAACCACCCATTGCGCCGCTCATTGCTTTCACAATTACGTAGGGCAGTTGCAGGCGCGCAAAGATGCGTTCGTATGCATCGCGGTGTTGCGCGTAGCTAACGGCAAGCGCGTCATCATCGATGTCGAATGAGTAACTGTCCTTCATGAGGAATTCGCGGCCGCGTAACAGACCGGCACGAGGACGTGCTTCGTCGCGATACTTCGTTTGAATCTGGTACAGAGAAACAGGAAGGTCCTTGTAGCTCGAGTACATGTCTTTCACGAGCAGTGTGAACATCTCTTCGTGTGTTGGTCCAAGCAGGAAGTCGGCGCCTTTGCGATCCTTTAACCGAAAAAGGTTGTCGCCATATTCGGTCCAACGTCCGGTGGCTTCGTACACATCGCGAGGAAGGAGGGCAGGGAAGTGAACTTCTTGTGCCCCCATGGCATCCATCTCTTGGCGAACGATGTCCTCGACTTTGCGAAGCACCCTCCAACCAAGGGGTAGCCAGGTGTACCCACCTGGGGCGGCTCGGCGGATGTAACCCGCCCGTACCAAGAGGCGATGGCTGGGGACTTCAGCATCGGAAGGGTCATCACGCAAGGTGCGAACGAAGAGTTGTGAGAGACGAAGCATCGGAGCAAAACCTTACTTTGAATGGCTATGCTTGAAGCCGTCCTTTGAAGTTCGGTGAACCTGAGGCACGGGTACCCCCCGTGCCTTTTGTTTTGTTAGTGCCATGTTTGGCGGGAGGTAGTCATATGTCTGTCAATGTAGTTACGTCAGTGACCGCCATGGTTTCCCCCATTTTGGACGACTTAGGCCTTGAACTGTACGACATGGAGTTCGCCGGTGGCGTTTTGAAGGTCACCATTGACACTCCTGCCGGCCAAGAATCAGGGGTCGACATCGACCAAATCTCTCGCGTCAACCGTTTGCTCGGTCGCGAACTTGATCACAACGACGTTGTGCCTGGCCGCTACACCCTTGAAGTGTCAAGCCCAGGTCTCGAGCGCAATCTTCGTACCCCTCACCATTTCCAGCGCGAAGTGGGTAAGGACGTATCGATTCGTCTCGTTGCTGAGCATGAAGGTCAACGTCGTTTCGCTGGCGCACTTGTTGCAGCCACCGACGCAACCGCCACGGTGCGGGTCACCGACACTGCCCAGTCTGTCGAGATCCCTTTGTCACTCATTGAAAAGGCAAAGACAGTCTTTGTGTGGGAATCACAACCAAAGCCAAACTCGAAAGAGGCGCGCGCCGCAAAGCGCAGCACTTCTCAAAAATCTGTTCCATCCGATCAGCAAACATCCGATCATCAAGAGGTAAGTGCGCAATGAGCAACTTAGATATGTCCGAAGCAGTACGCATGCTCGCAGAGCACCATGGCATCAGTGTCGATTCACTGTTGCAAGTGCTCGTAGAAGCATTGGCAACCGCATACAAGAAGCGTCCAAACGCTGCAGACGAAGTCATCGTCGAGGTAAACCCAGAGAACCTCGACATGACATTCACGGCTTACGACGTCGACGACGACGGCAACTGGATCAACGAGCGCGACGATACGCCGAACAAGCATGAGCTTGGACGAATCGCTGCAGCAACGTTTAAGCAGGTCATGAGCCAGCGCATCCGTGAAGTTGAACGCGATCGCAAGTTTGAGGAATATGCAAACCGCGAAGGCGACCTGGTTACCGGAATCATTCAGCAGTCAGAGGGACGCTATGCATTGCTCGACCTCGGCAAGGTAGAGGCATTGCTTCCACAAGCCGAGCAAGTTCCATATGAACGACCAGAGCCAAATGCGCGCGTGAAGGCATACATCGTTGAAGTGCGTAAAACCGCAAAAGGCCCACAGATTGTGGTCAGCCGTACCCACCCAGGTCTTATCAAGCGTCTGTTTGAATTGGAAGTTCCTGAAATTGCTGACGGCGTTGTAGAAATCAAGTCATGTGCTCGTGAACCGGGCCACCGCACAAAGATTGCAGTGTTCTCTAACGATGCAAACGTTGACCCAGTGGGTGCATGCGTTGGTGCTCGTGGAGGTCGTGTACGTATGGTCGTCAACGAACTTCGCGGCGAAAAAATCGACATCGTTTCTTATTCTGAAGACCTTGTTGATTTCGTTTCAAAGGCACTGTCTCCTGCAAAAGTCACTGAAGTGCGCTTGAGCGAAGACAACACCCAAGCCGATGTCATCGTTCCTGACTTCCAGTTGTCTTTGGCAATCGGTAAAGAAGGCCAGAACGCGCGACTCGCAGCACGCCTTACTGGTGTGCGCATCGACATCAAGTCGGAAACGCAAGCAGCCAACGAAGCCAACGGAATTTTCGAACCACGTCAATCACCTCGCAACACTGAGTATGCAGAGGGCGAATGGCGCAAGAACGACGAAACTGGTGAGCTGCAGTTCCACAACACCGATGGGTCTGTGGTCAGCGAACAAGAGTGGGCCGGCGGCTCATCGAGTGACAGCGAAAGCACGGAGGCCTAACCCTTGGCAATCAAGAAGATCCGAATTGCGGAGCTTGCAAAAGAGCTCGGCTGGACGAACAAAGAAACACTCGATCGCTCCAAAGAAATGGGCATCGACGTCAAGAATGTGTCTTCTTCCATGGAAGAAGCACAGGCTGATCGTGTTCGTCGTAAAGCCGTCAAAGAGGGATTAGTACGAGACGTACAACCCGCTGAAGAAAAGCCAGCAAAGAAAGCTCCCGCCAAAAAAGCCGCTGCCAAAAAAGCAGACGGTGAATCTGGCGACGGTGATGCACCGGCAAAGAAGACTGCCGTCAAGAAGACTGCTGCAAAGAAAGCTCCCGCCAAAAAAGCGGTTGCTGCAAAACTTGATGCAGATCCAGTTGCGGAAACCCCAGAAGTTATTGCGCCCGCGCCAATTGCGCCAGTTGCAGAAGTGCCCGTAGAAACAGCCCCTGTTACTGATGCGCCTGCACCAGTGGTGGAAGCCCCTGCGCCGGCTGCTCCTGCCGCGCCAAGTGGTGAGTCTCGCGTGATCTCTAGTGGTCGACCAACAGGCGCGATTCCGCGTCCTCCTGTTACTCCGCAACCTCCGTCTCGACCAACGACTCCTGCAGGTCGTCCTCCAGCGGGCATGCCTCCAACCGGCATGCCACCTCGTGGTCCAAGTGCAGGTCCTCGTCCGATTCCACCACCACCCGGACCAATGTCTGCCTCTGGTCGACCAATTCCACCGCCTCCTGGTGGTCGTGTGGCGCCTGGTGGTCCCCGTCCTGGTGGCCCAAGTGGTTTCCGTCCTGGTCCTGGTTCACGTCCTGGTCCTGGTTCACGTCCTGGTCCTGGTGGCCCTCGTACCGGTCCTGGTGGTCCGCGTACTGGTCCTGGTGGTCCGCGTCCTGGTGGCCCCGGTGGTCCTGGTTCACGTCCTGGTTTTGCCCCTCGTCCTGGTGGCCCTGGTGGCGCTCGACCTGGTGGTCCTGGCGCAGGTGCTCCAGGTGCAGGTGGCCCTGGTGGCGGTCCTCGTCCTGGTGGCGGTCCTGGCGGCCCACGTAATGGTCAGCGTCGCGCGCCTCGAAAGAAGTCGCGTGCACGTCGTCGGCGCGAGTTCGATGAATTGCAGCCGCAGTTCACGAACTACTCAAATAGCAATGCTCCAGTTCCAGAAGGCACCATCGTCATTGAACGTGGTGTGTCTGCACAAGAGTTTGCTCCGAAACTAAATCGCACCGCAGCAGACGTCGTTCGTTACTTGCTCGAGCACGGTGAAATGGTGACAGCCACCATGACACTCAGCGACGATCAAATGGAATTGTTTGCACTTGAAGTTGGTGCTGAAGTTCTTCTCGTCGATCCAGGTCAGCAGCAAGAAACTGAATTGCAAGCATTGTTCGATGACTCTGACGATGACGATGAGACATTGCAGCAGACTCGTCCGCCTGTCATCACAGTGATGGGTCACGTTGACCACGGTAAAACTACATTGCTCGACCGTATTCGTTCTGCAAATGTTGTCGCTGGTGAAGCCGGCGGAATCACGCAACACATCGGTGCATACCAAGTAGAAAAAGACGGCAAGAAGGTCACTTTCATCGACACACCTGGTCACGCTGCGTTCTCAAAGATGCGTATGCGTGGTGCACAGGTCACCGACATTGTCGTGTTGGTTGTTGCAGCAGACGACGGTGTCATGCCACAAACAATTGAAGCCATTAACCACGCTAAATCAGCTGAAGTGCCCATTGTTGTTGCAGTGAACAAGATTGATAAAGAGAACGCTGATCCCCAGCGAGTTCTCACTCAATTGGCAGAGTACGAATTAGTTCCCGAGGCATGGGGTGGAGACACCATCGTTGTCGAGATGTCGGCACAACAAAACTTGGGTATCGACGACTTGCTGGAACAACTCACCGTTGTTGCTGAACTAGAAGAACTCACTGCAAATCCAACTGGACGCGCAAAGGGAATTGTTCTCGAAGCAAACCTCGACATTGGTCGTGGACCTGTCGCCACCGTCTTGGTGGACAAGGGAACCTTGAAAGTGGGCGACCCAATCGTTGCTGGTGCAGCATGGGGCAAAGTACGCGCACTCATCAACGAGCGTGGGGAACAAGTAAAAGAAGCTGGCCCATCTACACCTGTACAGGTGCTCGGATTGTCATCGGTGCCGCAAGCAGGCGATGAGTTCCGTGCAGCACCAGACGAAAAGACTGCTCGCGTTGTGGGTGACTCACGTGGCCACACACGTCGCACCTTGAACCAACGTGGAGATTCACGTGTGCAAGGCGGCGTAAAGCTTGAGGACATCTTTAGTCAGATTCAGGCTGGCGAAGTGGCAACACTGAACCTTGTCATCAAGGCCGATGTTCAGGGTTCACTCGAAGCAGTGACGGAAAGTCTCCGTAAATTGGAGCGCGAAGAAGTCAAGGTGGCGTTTGTCCATCGTGGTGTTGGCGGTATCACCGAGAACGACATCACACTCGCAGCTACAACAAACGCAACTCTCATTGGTTTCAATGTGCGTCCCGACCGCAAGTCGCGTGAATTGGCTGAAACTGAAAAGGTTGAAATTCGTACCTACGAAATCATTTACAAACTATTGGAAGACATGGAACGAGCAATGCTTGGTCTGTTGGCTCCCGAGTTTGAAGAAGTGGTTACTGGTGAAGCAGAAGTGCGCGAAATCTTCCGTGTTCCAAAACTCGGTGCTATCGCCGGTTGTGTTGTGCGTACGGGTGTCATCACTCGTGGCACAAAGGTTCGTTTCCTCCGCGAAGGAACCATCATTTGGAAGGGCTCTATTCAGTCATTACGCCGATTCAAGGACGATGTTCGTGAAGTGCGTGAAGGCTTCGAGTGCGGTATCGGCTTGTCCGACTTCCAAGACCTCAAGCCTGGCGACATTATTGAAACATTCGAAGAGAGAGAAATCGCTAGGGTCTAGCCATGGCTGACCTCGATTTTTTCTTCGACCCGGTATGCCCTTGGGCATGGATCACATCTCGTTGGGTGACTGAAGTACAACAGTTACGTAACTATGACGTGTCTTGGAAGTTCATTTCTTTGAAGATGATTAACCAGGACTCAATGGATTATTCCAAGATGCCTGCTGGGTACAAAGACATTCATGCTGCCGGCACGTACGGGTTGCGCGTAGCAGCCAAAGCGCGATCTGTCGCAGGTAACGAAGCAGTAGCCAAGGTATACACCGCACTTGGTACAAGTTTGCACAACAAACAAGAACGTGAACTGTTTGTTGCAGACATCGAGGGCCACATCGCAAAACTTCTAGGCGAAGCCGGGTTGCCTACGGAATGGGCCGACGCAGTCAATGATGAGACCTTTGACCGACTAATTTCCGACGAAACACAAATCGCTCTTGAGCGCACAGGAAAAGATGTTGGTACGCCCATCATTACTTTCAACCCTGGTGGCGTGCGCGAAGGTTCATTCTTTGGTCCCGTCATCTCCACCATTCCACGTGGCGACGAAGCAGTGCGTTTATGGGATGCCATTGAAGTGATTGCCACGGCGAGCGGAATGGCCGAACTGAAGCGTTCCTTGCGTGCTCGTCCAAGCTTCGACTAATCATCTTCTAGTCTTGTCGTCATGAAAGTTGTCTATACGCCAGCGCACCTACTTCATGATCCACAAACGGAAATTGAAAAGGGAACAATTCATTCTCCTTTCGAACATATTGGTCGGGGAGAAGTCATTCGAGAGGTACTGTCTGCTGATTCTCGGTTTGAAATGTTGTCGCCTTCAGAGTGGGGTATTGATGTCATCAACGCCGTGCACAACCCTGGGTTACATCGGTTCTTCACTACTGCTTGGCAGGAGTATCAAGACATCATCGGGCCAACCCGAGAAGTAACACCAGAAGTCTTCTATCGTCCTTCGCTTCGCCACAAGATGGCTGATGGTGTTGAACCAGTTTCCATCACGGGTCGCTTGGGTTGGTGGTGTTTTGAAACCACAACACCTCTTACTGAGGGCACATATGCCGCCGCGCGTGGAGCAGTAGATACTGCCATGACTGCCATGCAGTTAGTGCTTGATGGCGAACGTGCTGCATATGGTTTGTGCCGCCCACCAGGCCACCATGCAACAACAGATTTATATGGCGGTTACTGCTTCTTCAATAATGCTGCAATCGTGGCGCATCACGTTGCGAGCACAACCGGTGTGAAAGTTGCTGTACTAGACGTTGACTACCACCACGGCAACGGCACACAAGAGATTTTCTATGATCGTGACGACGTGATGTATGTATCACTACATGGCGATCCGTCTCGCGCGTATCCGTACACCATTGGTTATGCAGACGAAACTGGAACTGGTCGTGGTCTTGGTAGCACAGTAAATGTCCCGCTTGCTGCGCGCACCGATGATGACAAGTATGTCGACGCACTTGCTGATGCCGTAGCAAAGATTCAAGCATTCGGCGCTCAGATGGTTGTGGTCTCGCTTGGGCTAGACACATTCATTACAGACCCCATCTGCGACCTGTCTGTAACCACAGAGGGTTTCCGCCGCAGCGGTGAAGTAGTGGCCGCACTTGGACTGCCAACAGTGGTGCTGCAAGAGGGTGGTTACGACGTTGACAAACTTGGTATCAACGTGCAGAGTTGGTTAGTGGGATTGGGCGTCTAGCCCTACCGCTTACCCTTTCTTCAACGCATCGATCACTGGCAACCAGCGATCTGGATTTGCCTTGTACGGCGCATAGAAGCTCAGGCGATCGATGACATCGCCATAACGAGTAATCAATTCAGGTGCTACTCGCTCAGGCTCGCCAACAACTGCAAAGGTATTCAAGATCTCATCTGTAATGAGATTTCCCATCTCTACCCAGTTGCCCTGTTTCGACAATCCGTTCAGTTCTTCTTGAAGGCCGCCCCATCCGTGAATGTCAAGAACACCTTTGTATGCAGGAGTCGAGCCATAGAACGCAATCTGCTGGCGTGTACCAGCGGCTGCAGCTGCCATCTCTTCTTCGGTGGTTCCGGTTACAACAAAACTTGGTCCGACTAATTCGAAACCTTCCATGGTCTTTCCAGCCTTTGCGCGACCGCGCGCAAGTGCAGGAATGGTGACTTCACGAAGATATTTCTCGGTGGTAAATCCGTGACATAGGAATCCGTCGCACACTTCACCAGCAACTTCGGTCATCA
>DAISXE010000010.1:0-28503 GCA_036826015.1 Ilumatobacteraceae bacterium | reverse complement strand
ACGGGCATAGTCAAGTTGTGAAGTTGGTCCCACAATGGCTGTTGCGTACCCGTGCCCGCGAAGCGCAGTGAATCAGCCAGTCCCCGCGGAGTGTTACGAAGGCGATCTTGTCGTTGATTGGTAGCACTGTTGAGACCTGCAAAGAGTGGTTGAGATAACCATTCGTCTATGAATGCAGTGACGCCCACGTCTTCAATGTGATTGGCCAAAGTGTCGTCACTGTTCTTGCGAGCAGATCTTTCGTCAGCGTCTCGAATTCCTGCTGTTCCGCTAATGAGCACGAGCGAGGTGACCTTGTGCGGGTGTTGTAACGCTGTGTGTAGAGCCATGCGTGCACCCATTGAGTATCCAACGAGACATCCGGTTGGCATGATCGCCGCAATGTCGTCGCCAGTTTGAGTGAGTGAACGTTGGCCATCTACAGATTCGCCGTGACCAGGAGCATCAACCAACGTGCTGGCTAATGGCAAGTGTTCAACTAGCTCAATCCAACTGTGTGAGGTTTGTGTAAAGCCATGCAGAAATGTTGCGGGCGAACCGCTTCCGATGACGTGGGAGGAAAGTGTCATTTAGAAAGGACACGTTCCATGACGTTGATAAAAACGTCGATGTCCTGAGCGCCCGGAATGAGAAACTTGTTGTCAATCACAAATGAAGGGACTGCCGTTATCTCACGTGCGGCTGCACCTTGGAAATCTTCTAAGACTTCCGAGTTCCCCTCGTCGGTCTCGAGCCACTGTCGAAGTGCGGATGAATCGAGGCCCAGTGATTGGGCGCAGGAAGCGACCACATCTGCATCGCCAACATTGAGTCCTTCGGTGAAGTAAGCGCTCAGCAAGTTTTCTTTGAACGCCGATTGCGTCTCTGCACCATGATGAGACAGCACCCAATGAAGAGCTCGGTGGGCCAAGATGGTGTTAGCTCGAACTGCGATGTCCATATTGAATTCAATATTGTCCTGAGCGGCGACATCTGTGACATGGCGCAATATCTGTTCGGCTCGCTCGCGCCCTCCGAATTTCTTGGCGTACGCGTCCACGACTGGGGTGGCCACGCCAGCAGGGGCTGTTGGGTCCAGCTGGAAAGCCTTGTACACCACCTCTATGGGCTCCGTGACACCTTTCTCGCGCAGACGGGCAATTGCAGCCTCAAAACGGCGCTTACCTATAAAGCACCATGGGCAAACAACGTCGGACCAAATTTCCACTCTCACAGGTGACACGATAGGTGACATGAGTTCTATCGGCGACACCGCAGCCACCTTTTGTGCCACCTTGGTGGATGAGTGGATTCGACAAGGGGTTCGCCATGCGATGGTTGCCCCTGGAAGTCGAAGCACTCCCATGGCAGTAGCACTAGCGCATCGAAACGAAATTGCAGTCCACATTTTCCATGACGAGCGCAGTGCATCTTTTGCCGCTCTCGGTATTGCTTTGGCGCAGGGTCGTCCAGCGATCTTGTTGTGTACGTCTGGCACTGCTGCCACTCATTTCCATGGTGCTGTTGTGGAGGCGCATCAGAGCAATGTGCCGCTGATTGTGTGTACGGCTGATAGGCCTCCCGAGTTGCGAGATGTTGGCGCTCCTCAAACCATTGATCAAACGAAGCTCTTTGGGTCTGCTGTGCGATGGAGTCACGATCCCGGAGTTCCATCCGATGACGCACGTGGTTCGTGGCGTGCGCTTGCTGCGCGAAGTTACGCAGAAAGTCTCGGGGCTCGTCCCGGCCCAGTTCACCTCAACCTTCCATTTAGGGAACCTCTAGTCGGAAACGTTCAGGAATTACCCGTGGCTCGTGATGGTGCATGGTCGCAAACTTTTCATGCTCAAGGCGTCGACCAATCCGTCATCGCAACTATCGCGGCTCAAGTGACCGACAAGACGGGCATCGTTATCGCCGGACGAGGCGCAACCCGAGATGTTCTCAGTGTGGCGAAGGCTTTGAATTGGCCAGTATTTGCAGACCCACGCAGTGGATTGCGTGAATGTGATGAATCTGTCGTTTTGGCATTCGACAGCATTGTGCGAGTGTCGCAATTTGTTTCTGCTCACACACCAGATGTGGTGTTGTGGGTTGGTGAACCACCGGCCTCCAAAGTGTTGGCACAGTGGGTATCCAATCTTGATGCGTTCAAGATTCATATCTCTGGTGCGCCATCGGTGATAGATCCGCAGCATTCAAACAATCTGTCCGTGAATGGTGATGTTGGATTGATGTGTGAACGACTGGTTCCGCTTGTTCGTGCGAGTAGTAAGGAATGGTTACTCGGTTGGCAGAAGGCCGAAACTGCGGCGCAGAAGGCGATTGCTGCTTGGACTACGGAAAACTTCTCTGAACCAACCGTAGCGCGGGTGCTTACGTCGTCATTGGCCGTGGGTGACCAACTGGTTGTCTCATCTTCCATGCCTATTCGCGATGTCGAGTGGTTTGGTTCGGTGACAGGTGGCGTCACTGTGCATTCGAACCGGGGAGCTAACGGTATTGATGGGGTCGTGAGTACAGCAGTGGGCGTTGCGCTCGGTTCTGGTTCGCCAACTTCATTGCTGATTGGTGATGTTGCACTGTTGCACGACGTGAACGGTCTACTGGCCTTGAATCGACGCGCAGTAGACATGTCCATTGTGGTGACGAATAACGATGGTGGTTCTATTTTTTCATTCCTGCCACAAGCAGAACATCTAGACCGAGCGACGTTTGAATTGTTATACGGAACTCCACACGGTGTCTCGTTTGAGCATGTTGCAAAAACCTATGGGCTTTCGTACTTCTGCGCTACCGACGAAGAGTCTTTGCGTTTTGCTCTCGCCCAATCGGGAACCAGGATTGTGGAAGTGGTGCTAGACCGCTCTGTGAATGTCAGTCAGCACGACGAATTGAATAGCAGCATCGCTGCAGCCGTTCTGGCTACGGCCTGACAATGGCTGACAGCATCGCTTGAAACTTTGCCTGAGTCTCGGCGAGTTCTGAATAGGGATTGCTGTCTGCAACTATTCCGCCTCCCGCGAACAAACGAGCACTCCGGCGATCGTTTGACAACTCAGCACAGCGAATGGTGACTGCAAAGCATCCGTCGCCATCTTTGTTCATCCAACCCACGGCACCGCCATAAAAGTTGCGGTCCATCTCTTCGTGTTCAGTGATGAAATCGATTGCTTCGGATGAAGGAAATCCACCTAATGCGGGCGTTGGGCAGAGTGCTTGAACGAGGGTAAACACGTGTGCTGGAGGGTCGTGCAGTGCGCCTTCAATGGCCGTGCCAAGGTGCTGCACGTTTGCGACGGTCACGATGGATGGCTCTGCCTCCCAGTCAAGGTATGAACAGTGGGGAAGCAATGTGTCGTGCACCATGTCGATGACGACACGATGTTCCAGTTGATCCTTTGTGCTTGCGATCAGTGCTTCGGCTAACGCTGCATCAGTCTCTGCATCGCCAGAACGTGGTGCAGTACCTGCAAGAGGATGACTGCGAACTGTTCGACCCGTTACCTCGACAAGAAGTTCTGGTGAGGCACCAATCATGTTGTTGATGCAGTATCGATAACTGCTGCCAAATAGGGCGCGTAGGCGCAATAGAACTGCATGAGTGTCAATGGGGTCGTCTGCGTGCACTTCAATGTCTCTGGCGATGACAGCCTTGCGCAACAAGCCAGCACGTACAGCGTCACGTGCTGCTGTGACCGTGTCTAGATATCGACCAACCGGCATCACAGGCGACACCCGATAGGAGTTGCTGGACGGACGCGGTGGACGAGAATCATTGCTGCTCTCCAGAAGGGTCTGAAGTGATTCGTCGGTGAGGTCGTCTTCAGAATCACTCACGACTGTCATGGTCGCTGAACCATCAGCGTGCTTGGTGAACGTGACGCCCATAAGGAGAAAAACCGATGGAGTCTTTGGCAGAAAGGGAACAAGCCCAAACGCAATCGGTGTTGCCACACTTGATTCTGTTGGTTGCGCATGACGAGACAAAATCATTTCGCTTAGTACGGCACGCATAGCGTCAGAATCTGTTCGAAGAATCTCGTTTCGACCCGCAGAACCAATACCACTCTGTACGAATAGCACCCCATCACCGCCACATACTGCGTTCAAGTCGAACTCAGTAGAGACGGGCACGGTGCGGTAGATCATGAGTTGCGCGTGCCGACCATTAACTGCGTGAGTCCACCCGATAATTGCGTATGTGTTGCGTCTGCAAAACCAGCGGTTTGTAACATCTGCAGTAACTCATGGCGTTCAGGTAAATACGCCACGCTGCGAGGCAAGTACCGGTACGCAGGTCCGTCGCTGAGAAGTGCCCCAATTCGTGGCACAATTTTTCCGAAGTAGATGTTGTTCCCGAATCGGATGAGTCGGTTGTGTGGGACACCAACATCTAGTAGCGCGACGCGACCGCCCGGCTTAATGGCCCGTGCGCACTCAGAAAAGAAAGTTGGCAAATCAACCAGGTTGCGCAACGCAAAGCCGCAGATGATGCCATCGACAGAATGGTCAGGCACTGGAAGTCGAAGGATGTCGGCTTGGGTGCGCGGCGCATTGCTTCGGTCTGCACTCAACATGCCGAATGACAAATCCATTGCAATGGGACGCAAGTTGGCGCGTCGAAGATCGATGCATAAGTCACCAGTGCCAGCAGCTAAGTCAAGCACAAGCGAACCAGCAGGAAGTTGAAGGTCTTTCACCGCACGTTTGCGCCACCGCACATCGAGACGAAATGTCATCACTCGATTGACGAGGTCATAACGAGGCGCAATGGCATCGAACATGGACCGCACCATGCGCGCCTTGTCTTCTCCTTCGGGGAGGGATTGTGTGTCCCACGTTGGACGAGGGTTGGAGTCTGGAGTGGTCACAGGGCAAGGCTATTGCTCTGAATCGGCACAGACAGACTCTTGACTCGCAGACATTGGTCACGGGGCATAAGAATGAATGAAACCACTGTGTCAATTGGAGGCACCCCATGATTGATTTCACCCTTGCACCAGAACATGAAGCAATTCGGCTTAAGGTTCGCGACTTTATTGACAATGTAATCAAGCCAGCCATGGAACCATTCGGTCATCGCGACGACATGGCGCCTGAGATGCATGCAGAGTACGTGCGCGAATTGATCGGTCTTCGTAAGAAGGCTGTTGAAGTTGGACTCTGGTTGCCACACATGCCGAAGGAGTGGGGCGGTATGGGTCTTGGGCACGTTGCTCTCGCAATGGTGCAGGCCGAGGCCGCAAAGACGCGTGTGGGGCCATGGGTGTTCAACTGCCAAGCTCCCGATGAAGGCAACATGCATACGTTGCTTCATTGGGCTACTGATGAGCAAAAAGAAAAGTACTTAAAGCCATTGGTAAATGGAGTGTCATCTTCTTGCTTCGCAATGACAGAACCAGAAGTTGCAGGATCGGATCCAACATTGATTCGTACACATGGAATCAAAGATGGTGACGAGTGGATCATTAATGGTCACAAGTGGTTTATCTCCGGCGCGCGTCGTGCAAAGTTCGCAATCTTGATTGCGCGTACCGAGATGGACGTTCCTGAAGGTTCTCGAGGAGCAAACACCGCCTTCATTATCGACCTTCCAAGCAAGGGCTGGAACGATGTTCGCGAAGTGGAAACTATGCACGGTGCGACGGGACACTCTGAGATTGTCCTTGAAGACTTGCGTGTTCATGACTCACAAATTCTTGGTGGCCGTGGAAATGGTCACCGTCTTGGTCAGTACCGACTCGGACCTGCTCGTCTTGCGCACTGCATGCGTTGGGTGGCACAAGCAGAGACCGCGCTCGACATGATGGTGGAGCGTTCGCTTAACCGTTACTCACATGGGTCACTGCTTGCAGAGAAGCAAGGTGTTCAGTGGTTGATTGCTGACTCGGCTATGGAGTTGTACCAGTGCAAACTCATGATTCTCCACGCAGCATCAAAGATTGATGCCGGTACAGACTTCCGTCAAGAAGTTTCAATGGCCAAGCACTTTGTTGCTAATAGTTTGAACCGCATCATCGACCGCGCGATTCAGGTGCACGGAGCATTGGGGTACTCAACCGATACGCCGCTTGCTGGCATGGCACAAAACGCGCGTTGGGCTCGCTTTGCTGATGGTGCAGACGAAATTCACCAAATGCGCATTGCTGAAATCACAATCAAAGCGTTTACAGATACTGGAAGTACTCGTACCGCTACAGGTGATCTCCCGATCTAAGCATTCTGATTACTTGGCAGCATCAAGGGCGGTTTGTTTCGCCCATCGATAATCGGCCTTGCCGGCAGGTGAACGAACAATTGCGGGAACAAATACAAATGCTTTTGGCAATTTGTAGCGCGCGATGTGGTTCTCTGCCTCGGTGAGCAGTGATTGTTCGTTCTGTTGGGCGCCATCTTTTAATCGCACAACGGCTACTACTTCGTTACCCCAGCGTTCACTCGGGCGTCCAGCAACGACACAGTCATACACATCGGGATGTGCTTTGACGGCGGCTTCCACTTCCTCGGCGAAGATCTTCTCTCCACCAGAGTTGATGGTGACGGAGTCACGCCCGTGTACTTCGATCATGTTGTCTGCTGTGAGTCGTGCGCGATCACCAGGAACTACATAACGAACTCCGTTGACAACGGGATATGTCTTCTTCGTTTTTGCCTCGTCGTGCAAATAGCCCAGGGCTAAGCGTCCGCTTTTGGCCAACCATCCAAGGTCTTCGTGACCAGCTTCAAGTTCACGAGTGAGGTCTTCAGACAAGATGTGGTTTTGTGGTGCTAATGGAAATGCGCCAGTAGTTGATGATTCGCCTGTTGCAACTTGAGATAGCTGACCGCCAGCTTCAGATGAACCAAGTCCATCTACGACCATGACGTTCGGTAGGTATGAGTGGAATTCAACTTTCAGATTCGCAGAGAGAGGAGCGCCGCCCGACAATATGGAGAGCAGTGACGACAAGTCATGTTTTGAAGTCGCGAGACCGTCTAACAGTGGTCGAGCAAAGGCGTCACCGACAATCAGTAGGAAGTTTGCACGCTCGGCTTCAATGATTCCCCAGATGTCATCAGCGTCGAGGCGGTCTGGCTGCGACTGAACGATGATGGTGCCACCTGACAACCATGTACGCATGGCGATCCAGTGTGCAGCGCCATGCATGAACGGCGGACTAGGAACAGCACGCAGCGCGCCCGTTGCCTCTGCAACGAATTCTTCAACAGTGGCGGCTGTCTTTGAGCCGCCAAAACATTCAACAACTGCGTCGGCGTTTCGCCACAGAACACCCTTCGGCATTCCGGTGGTGCCGCCCGTGTACAAGATGTATAAATCATCGCCGTGATAACCAGCGGAAGGTTTTGTGCTGGGTGATTGAGCGAGCGCATCTTCGTACCACACCGCACCATCGAGCAATGGGTTGCCTGAGGAGTCTGGCACCTGAATAACAACGCGAAGATTCGGCAACAGTGGACGAACTGCTGCAAGCAGTGGTGCAAACCGCGAGTGCACGATGCAGGCAGAGGCGTTCGAATCCTTCAGCAGATATTCAAGTTCTTCGGCCACATAGCGATAGTTCACGTTGAATGGCGCAACACGTGCTTTCCAAGAACCGAGCATTGCCTCGAGGTATTCATTGCCATTGTGGAGATAGATAGCTAGATGATCCTGGCCGGATTCCCAGTTCAGCAACGAATCACGTTCGGTCTGGCAACCAAGACCTTGCGATGCCAGGAAGTTGGCTAGCTGGCGAGTGCGAAGTGTGATGTCATTCCATGTGAAACGCTTCTCGCGAAAAATGAGGCACTCTTCATCTGGTCGAGTGGCGGCGATCGCCTCGTGTATTTCGGCGATGCTGAGAACTGCGGGTGGGAAGAGCGACATAGATGAACGATAACCTCGATGTGCAAGGAGGGACTATGTCGAACAATTCCCACAATCCAATTTTCGGAGTATTCATTCCACAAGGCTGGAAGATGGAACTTGCTGGCATTGAAGGTGCTCAAGCCCAGTGGCAGACATCTGTAGATGTGGCAGTTCTCGCTGAAAAACTTGGGTATGACTCCATTTGGGTGTACGACCACTTCCATAACGTTCCAAAGCCGGCACAAGAAGCTGTGTTTGAATGTTGGACCACTATTGCTGCAATCAGCCAGCGCACGAGTCGCATCAGGCTTGGACAGATGGTGGGGTGCAACAGTTACCGCAACCCAGGTTTGTTAGCCAAGATCACATCCACCGTCGATGTCATCTCTGGCGGTCGTCTCGACTGGGGTATCGGTGCAGGTTGGTACGAAAGTGAATACAAGGGCTACGGATACGAATTTGCAAAGCCATCTGATCGCATCGGAATGTTGCGCGAGACTGTTGAGATCGTTAAGTCAATGTGGACAAACGCAGAGACAAACTATGACGGCAAGTACTACAAGATGTCTCGTGCAAATTGTGACCCTAAGCCATTGCAGCAACCAACTCCGCCAGTATGGATCGGCGGCGGTGGTGAGCAGTTAACGCTGCGAGTTGTTGCCGAACATGCCGACGTGTCGAACTTCGGAAGCTCGCTCGAAGAGTTCACAAAAAAGCGCGCAATCTTGCAGGATCATTGCCGCATCATCGGCCGAGATGAAGACACCATTCGTAAGACCATCTCTAGTGAAGTATTCATTCGTGAAACTGAGAAAGAAATCATTGAAGCCGGGTCTAAGAATCTTTGGGGCGAACCTGCAGAGTCTTGGCGAGCCAAGGCCTTGGTGGGCACGCCAGAGCAAGTGAGCGAAAAGATTCAGAAGTATCTAGATGCAGGATGTACCGGATTCATTCCGTGGTGTGCCGATTACCCGTCAACCGAGACTCTTGAACTGTTTGCGACGAAAGTGATTCCTAACTTTCGCTAAAAGAGTTAGTTAGCCGGCGAAGTACTGGAAGATAACTTCCGCTACACACGATGGCTTGGAAGAGCCTTCGCACTCGAAGGTGGCCTCGAGGGTGACGCGTGCGCCGCCTGCTGTGTCTTCAACGGTAAGAAGCTTAAAGCCAGCACGAATCTGTGAGCCCACTTTTACTGGAGCAATGAAGCGAACCTTGTTTGCACCGTAGTTGACTCCCATTGCGATGCCACCGACGGTGAATGCCTGGGGCAGAAGTACCGGTCCGAGGGACAATGTGAGGTATCCGTGTGCGATGGGACCGCCAAAAGGGCCCGCGTTTGCTTTTTCAACATCGATGTGAATCCACTGAAAGTCTCCGGTCGCTTCTGCGAACTTGTTGACGCGCTCTTGCGAGACGTCCATGTACTCGGAGTACCCGAGGTGTTCGCCGATAAGGCCTTTTAGTGCTTCGATGGATTCAATATGTCGTGGTGCCATGTTCTTAGTGTGTCACAGGGCAAGGGTGGAACGATTAACGGAGCCATCTCTTGACGTATTGCTGGGTCATGGAGTGGAGCAAGAGAGCAACCAGTGCCGCGTCGAACAGGAATCCGATGGTGTCGCCGCCTGTGAGGACCCAGGTCGTATCTTCGTAGTTCGTGCTCAGGGTGATCAACTGACGAGCAATAAAAGGGGAGAAGGACGCGGCTACAGCAATGATCCACCCAAGACGCTTGCCGTTGGCCATAAGGAATGCTCCCCCGATGTAGGCGACCACCATGCATAAGGCAAAGAGCAGGTTTAGTCCACCGAGAAGGCGAAGAAAGCCGATTTCTCCTGTTTTGTCGAGAAGTGCGACAACTGCGAAAGCTCCATCGATGTAGAGAAGGAACATCGCGATGGCAAGCGTTTGAGGGTGCATGCGGTCGAACCACTTTTTCGGATCCAAGTTTTTGAATGCGTAAGAAAACATGTCTTCAGTGTGTCAGGTGTGTTGGGTTGAAGTCATGCACCCTCGCTCATCTCAAGTCATCAAATGAGTGAAGATTCATTATTTTGCACACTGCAGTGTAAAAGTCACTACATTGTTGTTGTGCGCAGTGGATTCGTGACCTTCGTTGGTCGACCAAATGTTGGGAAGTCAACTTTGGTGAACGCAATTTGTGGAGTCAAAATCTCTATCGTCTCCAATAAGCCGCAAACGACTCGCACTCGTATTCGTGGCGTCTACCACGGCGGCGAAACTCAGATTGTTTTTGTCGATACTCCTGGTCTTCACAAACCCGTCACGCCGCTAGGTGAGCGGGTGAATGCAACTGCTCTCGACAGTGTGAAAGATGTGGACATCGTGTGTCTCATCATTGATGCATGTAAACCGTTCGGTAAGGGAGACCAATGGGTTGCAGACCGCATCGACATTAAGAATGCATTTGTCATCGTGAATAAATCCGACAAAGCAACGCGAGAGCAATTGATGTCGCAATTGCAGGCTGTTTCAGCCCTTGAAGCTGCTGAGTATTTCCCAGTGTCTGCACGAACCGGTGAGGGAGTTCCCGAACTACTCGCTGCACTTGCTGCACGTATGCCTGAGGGTCCGGAGTATTACCCAGCAGACATGGTCACAGACACTGATGATTCCCAGTGGGTGGCAGAGCTTGTGCGCGAGCAACTTCTTGCAGTGTTGAAAGATGAGCTGCCCTACTCAGTTGCAACAAAAGTGACCGAGTGGGAATGGCCACGAGTGCGTTGCGAGATTTATGTGGAGCGTGAGAGCCAAAAGGGAATGGTCATCGGTAAAGGTGGCGAACTTTTGAAACAAGTTGGGACGCAGGTCCGCGCTCAGATGCCCGAGGGTGCGTTTATTGAGTTGCATGTTGTTGTCGATAAGGACTGGCAACAGAATCTGGACCGCCTGGAGCGACTCGGCTACTAATCCTCGGCGGCGTCGGTGATGTCCTGAAGGAACTTTTCAATCTCTTCACGGTTACGCGTGCGCGTCATGGGAGGAAGGGCGCCAATGAGTGTGCGCCAATATCCGGCAACAGCCAGCCTGCGGTCAAGCACAGCAACAACGCCTTTGTCATTTGCAGTGCGAATCAAGCGACCTGCTGCCTGGGCCAGCGAAGTTGCAGCAATCGGCAAGTCGATTTGGCCAAACGCAACATCTTTGCCCACGGCCTCACGACGCGCCTCGAGCAATGGGTCGTCCGGGCGTGGGAATGGCAACTTGTCGAGTACAACCAGCGACAAGGTGCGTCCAGGAAGGTCGACACCTTGGAAAAACGACTGTGACGCAAAGATGCATGAGTTTTCGTCGTCAAGGAACATCTGAATGAGTCTTTGACGCGGATAATCCGACGGACTCAAGATGGGATACGGAAGGCGCAAACGCATTTCCTCTGTTGCTTGATTGAGTGCTTTGTTGCTGGTGAAAAGAGCCAATGTGCGTCCACCTGCAGCGCGAATGAGTGTTTCCAATTCATCGTGAACAAATGCTGTGAAATTGGGAGAGTTGCGATCAGGGAAATCAGGTGAGCAATACAGGCGCGAGTTCTTTTCGTAATCGAACGGACTTTCCACGCTGATGACTTCAGTACCTTCAAGGGGTAATCCAACTCGTGCAGGTAACGAATTGGGGATAGTGGCGCTAGTGAGCACCGCTGCAACATTTCCCCACACGGAACCTGACATGACATCGCCGACATGTAGCGGGCTGATGCAAAGTTGTGGGCGCTCTGTGCTTCCCTCAACGTATGCCACATATCCCTCGTACTTGCCAAGTGCAAGGTCGAGCGCTTCAGCTAAACGATTCGCTTGCGTTTGAGCACGTAGGTTCTTTTGGTTGGTGGCTTCGTTGTCTGTCTTGATGCCGCGAAGTTGGCCGATGAGGCCACCAATTTCGATACGAGCGATGGAGAGAGGCTCAGTAATGCTGGTGGGCATGGGGGTGGAAAGACGGTTGCCGTGAAATGGTGTGAGTGCCGCAGAGAAACGAGTACCTGCTTGTTCCATCTTTGAGGTGATTGTGGGATCGGCAATAACTTTCCTGATTGCGGATGCAAGCGAGGAGAAACGGCCTGCACTGAGAGCAACTCCGACTGTGTCGCTCATGACGGCTTCAAGTTGGTGGGCTTCGTCGAAGATGACTACTTCGTGTGGTGGCAACAAGGCGCCGCCACTAGCAATGTGCAACCCGTATATATGCAAGTTCACAACGACGACGTCTGCTTCGGCGCCTCGTTCACGCGCTTTCTCTGCAAAGCATTCATTTCCAACTGGACAATTCTTTCGGCCAGGGCATTCGTCGCTGCCGACTGAGGTGGCGCTCCGAGCGCGGTCGCTAGGGAGGTGATCTAGTTCTTCAAAATCTCCGGTAGCAGTGGTGCGCGACCAAGCGATGATGGAGTCGACTTCCTTTTTGTAGGACCCAGATAACTCTTCGAACTCAAATTGTGCAGATTTATCTGACAGTTCATTAACGCGTTGTTTGCACACGTAGTTGCTGCGTCCCTTGATGACAGCCCAAGTGAAATCGATTCCGAGGTGCTGCGCTAATAAAGGTAAGTCATTGCGGTGTAGTTGGTCTTGCAACGTTTTGGTTGCGGTGGCGACGACTGTCTTTTTGCCATTGAGCAACGCGGGGACTAGATACCCAAGAGATTTACCTGTACCTGTACCTGCTTGCACGATGATGGAACGCCCTGAAGCCAAACTTTCGGCGATTGCCGCGGACATATCAATTTGCCCCTGGCGTTCTTCGGCGCCGTCGAAGGAACTAGTGACCTTGCGCAATGCCTCGACTGCTGCACGTGCAGCTAATGATCCACTCATGCGATGGAATGCTCTTCATATGACGACAAAGCCTTAGCAAACTCATTGGCATCGAAGTCTGGCCAGGTGCGCTCGGTGAAGTAAATGTGGGAGCCCGTGATCTGCCACAGAAGAAAATTTGAAATACGCGTTTCACCTGATGTGCGAACAAGCAGATCGACTTGTGGCATCTGCGGGTCATACAAATTTGCTTCAATTGCTTGAGGTGTGACTGGTCCATTGGCCATGGCGCGTTTGGCGGCGCGTACTAGTTCTGCTCTGCTGCCATAGTCGAACGCCACTGTGACATTGAGGCCTGTATTGCTTTGAGTGTCGGCGATTGCTTTTCTGATGGCTTTTTGCACATACACAGGCGTGCGCGCCCCAGCCTCAGAGAAGGGACGCCCGATCCATTTGGTACGAGCATTGTTGTCATTCATCTCATCGGTACGTGAGAAGAGTTTGCGATGCAGCGACAAGATGTGGCGTACTTCGGTACGAGGACGTACCCAGTTCTCGGTAGAAAAACCAAAGACTGTCAGCCATCCGATGGATCTACGCGCGGCCTGTCGTACGACTTCGGCCAATGCCTCTTCACCAGCGGTGTGGCCATCGGTACGGGGGAGGCCTTTGCGGCGGGCCCATCGGCCATTGCCATCCATGATGCATGCCACATGCAAGGGGGGTGATGGAGTGACATTCATGGCAGTAGCACCCTAGTTACTCGCTGTGTCGTGAGTGGTGCAACGGGCTCAATAGGCGTGGCGTGAGAGACTAGGGCCGTGCCGAATACTGCTGACTTTCCTGAGAATGGTCTTTCGCATGTAGTGGTGTCTGGCGGTACGCCTGGTCAATGGCTTGAAATGACCACCGCCGAATGGCAAGGGCGTTTACGCGCGTTGTCGGACGGTGCTGCCGCTGGTGGAGCACATTGGGTCACGCTGCTGCCTCATCATGGCGAAGATTTTGATGCGTCTGAAAAAGTGAGATTCCGTAATCTTTTGGAATCGACTGGAAAAATTGTCGTTGCAGAAGTTGGCCACGGTGAACGTTATGTGTGGCACCGCGACAATGGAGTCAATGTGATTGTGGACTGCATGGCAAGTGGTCATGAACGTTTTGCAGCCAATGTTGAAGCAATGCGTGTGCGCGGAGTGTCGCCGGACGATATGTCTGAAGAACTGTTGTCGCAAGAGTTGTTGCAGCCCGCAGAGCAAGAAGCGGATTTGGTTGTAGTGATGGGGCCACCGCATCGAATGCCTGAATCAATGGTGTGGGAACTGGCGTATAGCGAGCTTGTGTTTCTCGACATTGCATGGTCTGATTTGAACTCCAGTCATTTGGAGTTAGCGATCGATGATTTCAATCGTCGTCATCGTCGTTTTGGTGGTCTTGACTCGTGAGCACGTATAGAGACCATGCTGTGGTGCTTGGCTCATACAAATTCGGTGAGGCGGATCGCGTTGTTGTGCTGTTGACCGAAAACTACGGCAAGGTGCGTGCCGTTGCTCGTGGTGTGCGCAAAACGAAATCATCAATCGGTGCACGATTGGAACCCATGAGTCATGTTGACATTGCGTTGCGCAGTGGTCGTGACCTCGACACTGTGGCTGAGGTGAAATTGGTGCACACGCACTCTGCGTTGCGTATGGACTTTGATCGTATGAATCAGGGCCTGTCGATGTTGGAGGCTGTCAACAAACTGACTCCCGACCGCGAACCCGTTCCACATCTGTACGCCGTGTTATCACGCGCGTTGCATGCTCTGAATGAGCGTGGGTCTCCACTCATGCTTGGTGCTTTTTATTGGCGACTACTAGCGATAGAAGGCCACGGGCCTCAGTTGGATGTTTGTGTTCGCTGTGGCGAGGAAGGCTCTATCGCCACATTCGACGTGCAGGAAGGTGGCGTCCACTGCACTGCATGTCGGTCGGGGGTACCCATTTCGGCTGCTGGTCTTTCGTTATTGCGAATGATTTTGGGAGGCCAGATGAGCGAAGCATTGAACATGGAAGAAAACTCTGCTGTCACTGAGGTGAGTCAGTTGGCAATGGAAGCCATGGAAAGTCATCTCGAACGAAAGCTTCGAAGTCTCGGTGTGTTCGACCGCCACTTGTAGGCTAGATACCTATGCCCGCTAAAGACCTTGAACAGATTGTCAATCTGTGTAAACGCAGAGGGTTCGTATACCCCAGTGCCGAAATCTACGGAGGCTTCCGTTCCTCATATGACTACGGCCCACTGGGCTCATTGATGTTGCGCAATGTGAAGGACGCTTGGGTGCGCACCATGGTGCAGCAACGAGATGACGTTGTGCTCATTGATGCAGCTATTTTGGGGCCACCACAAATCTTTGAAGCTTCTGGTCACTTGGCAAACTTCTCTGATCCGCTGGTTGATTGCACTGTATGTAAAAGACGTTTTCGAGAAGATCACATTGAGACGCGTGATTGCCCTCAAGGCATGAAGGGCTGTCAGTTCACTGAAGCACGCGCTTTCAACTTGATGTTTAAGACCACGGCTGGCCCTGTTGAAGCTGCGGGTGCAGATGTGTATTTACGTCCGGAGACAGCACAAGGCATGTTTGTGAACTTTTCAAACGTTTTGCAAACAAGCCGCAAGAAGCCGCCGTTTGGTATCGCCCAAGTTGGAAAGAGTTTCCGTAACGAAATCACGCCAGGAAACTTCATTTTCCGTACTCGCGAATTTGAACAGATGGAACTCGAGTTCTTTGTTCCACCAGCCGAGGGTCCGAAGTGGTACGAGTACTGGTGTCAAGCACGTATGGATTGGTATGTCGAACTAGGTATCCCACGCGAGATGTTGCGTATCAGGGCTCACGATGCTGACGAACTCTCGCATTATTCAGCAGGTACTAGCGATGTTGAGTTCATGTTCCCGTGGGGATGGGGAGAACTTGAAGGAATCGCTCAGCGCACCGACTTCGACCTCACTCAGCACTCAAATGCATCTGGTCAAAAGTTGGATTTCTTCGACCAAGCAACTAACGAGCGTTACATCCCGTATGTAGTGGAGCCTGCTGCCGGAGCCAACCGCACGATGGCTGCATTCCTATTGGCTGCGTACGACGAAGACGAAGTGAACGGTGAGGCTCGCACAGTATTGCGTCTTCACCCGCGTCTTGCTCCGTACAAGGTTGCGGTACTGCCGTTGTCGAAGAAGGACACTTTGTCGCCAGTTGCCAAAGAGATCTATCAGCAACTATCAGAGCGTTATATGTGCGAGTACGACGAGACGCAGGCCATTGGTCGCCGTTATCGCCGACAAGATGAAATCGGCACACCGTTATGCGTGACTGTGGATTTTGAGACACTCGAAGACAACGCTGTGACAATTCGACATCGCGACTCTACGGAGCAAGTTCGCGTGCCAATCGCCGATCTACAGAACGAGATTGTCCGTATCTTGGGCTTTTAAACCACTCGGCTGGGCGTGTAGTTTGGTGAAGCACGCCGGTGGTGTGCATTGGAAAGTGGGGAAACCATGAGCAAAGTCGTAGCAATTGTGAAGATGCCTGCAGCGCCAGGCAAAGGAAAAGAATTGGCGGCAGCCATGGATTTCGCCCTTCAGAATGTCAAGGATGAGTCGGGTACCCGCTACTACATCCTTCACTCTGAAGCTGGCAACGACGATGTGTTGTGGATGTATGAAATGTACGACAGCCAGGCCGACATGGATGCACACATGTCCTCTGAGTGGTTCAAGCAGCTCGGACCCAAAGTGGGCGGACTATTTGGTGGAGCACCAGAGTTCCACGTCATGACACCATTGGGTGGCAAGGGCCTCTAAGCCCCTGTTTTGGTAGTTGCATGAGTCGCACCTACCTCGACGACATTTTGCTGTGGCATCGTCAGCGTGCGCAGAGAGATTCGCGTGTCTTGACCGAACTGATGGAGGTTGCTCGCCGTAGCACGCCTCCCCGAAGGTTTGGAAAAGCAATACAAGACACGCCACATCTTTCGGTGATTGCTGAGATTAAGCGGCGTTCGCCATCTAAGGGCGATCTGAATGAAGGACTGAAACCAGATCTTCTGGCGCGGGCTTATCAAGCTGGTGGAGCATCATGTCTGTCAGTACTGACCGATGAAAACTATTTCGGTGGTTCCGTGAATGACTTGCAGACCGCACGTGCAGCATGCGATGTGCCGGTGTTGCGCAAAGACTTCACTGTTGATCCACGCGACGTATGTGATGCACGCATCATGGGTGCAGATTGTGTTCTCTTGATTGCTGCCGCGTTATCTCAAGAAGAACTCGCTCGTTGCATGGAAGTGGCACGCTTTGTGGACATTGATGTCCTGGTTGAAGTGCACGATGAAGCGGAATTAGAGCGTGCACTACAAGTTGATGCGACGATTATCGGTGTTAATCAACGAGACCTCGTTACCTTTGCTGTAGACCACGACAGAGCAGTGCGTATGGGGTCTCTCATGCCGTCACACGTCGTGCGAGTTGCCGAGTCGGGCGTTCGCGGACGAGACGATGCTTTGTCTTTACGGTCCGCCGGATACGACGCAGTGCTTGTAGGTGAGCATCTGGTGACTGCATCTGACCCTGCCGCCGCGCTCACCGATTTGTGTGTTGAATAGGTTCATCTTCTTGGTGCGTGCGCGCACTACCGTACGAGTATGTTCGTAAAGATTTGTGGCGTCACTAATGAAGATGATGCCCTTCTTGCTGTAGCGCTTGGTGCTGACGCCATCGGTTTCGTCTTTGCACCCTCGGTGCGCCAAGTAGCAGCGCAACGCGTGTACGACATCACACGACGATTGCCGCCAGAAATTCTGACGGTCGGTGTCTTTCGGGATGAACATCCGAAAAGGGTCATCGAGATAGTGAATGCCAGTGGTGTGCGCGCAGCCCAACTTCATGGCCACGAACGGCCTAGTGATGTAGCTGAGGTATCAAAACACGTTCGTACGGTATTCAAGGCAGTAGCTGCTGGTTCGACAGATGCTGCTCATGCCCAAGACTTCGGAGTTCGCACCATTTTGTTAGACGCTCCTGAACCAGGCTCGGGCAAGGTATTCGACTGGACTCTTGCTGGCAATGTCTCGACCAGTGTGAACGTGATTTTGGCGGGAGGTCTCACGCCAGAAAACGTGGTGAGTGGAATAGAGATCTGTCACCCGTGGGGTGTGGATGTGAGTTCTGGCGTGGAGTCGTCGCCAGGCCGCAAAGACCCCATGCTGATGAAGAGGTTCATCGATGCAGCCCGTTCTGTGGTGCTTCCGGAATACGACGGTGGCGATAATGGGCCCTATGACTGGATGGACCAGTAAGCGTCACATCAATCGGTGATGGTATTTGGTTCCATTCGTGGTGGAATCTAGGAATGTCAATCATGGTCACCCCAGGCTCGGACGGTCGCTTCGGCGACTTCGGTGGGCGCTTCGTTCCAGAAACTCTGGTTCCCGCTTGCCAAGAATTAGAGGCTGCGTTTCAAGATGCGTGGGCCGACCCCATGTTTCGATCTGACTTGAGTGACCTATTGCGTGAATACGCGGGGCGTCCAAGCATCATCACCGAGTGCCACAACCTCAGTGAGCAGTTGGGTATTCGCTTGATCTTGAAGCGCGAAGATCTCAACCACACGGGTTCCCACAAGATCAACAATGTTCTCGGACAAACTCTTCTTGCAAAACGAATGGGTAAGAAGCGAATCGTTGCAGAGACTGGCGCTGGACAACACGGTGTTGCATCAGCGACAGCTGCTGCGTTGCTTGGTCTTGAGTGCAAGGTGTACATGGGTGCAGTGGATGTTGCTCGCCAGGAATTGAACGTCTTTCGCATGCGTTTGCTCGGCTCTGATGTAGAAGCAGTCACGTCGGGCAGCCAGACGTTGAAGGATGCTGTGAACGAAGCAATGCGCGATTGGGTCGCAACAGTAGAGAGCACCCATTACTGCCTTGGTTCGGTCATGGGGCCACATCCGTATCCATATATGGTGCGCCAGTTCCACAGGGTGATTGGCGATGAAGCATTTGAGCAAACAAATGAACTGCTTGGCGCGTCTCCAGATGTAGTTGTTGCGTGCGTTGGTGGTGGCTCAAATGCAATGGGAATCTTCTCTGGCTTCGTTGATACACCTGCGCGTTTGATTGGTGTAGAACCTGCTGGTGGCGCGGCCGTTACTCGCGGTCAACCAGGTGTTGTGCACGGCATGAAGAGTTACCTCATGCAAGATGAATATGGGCAAGTCGCTGAAGCGCACAGCATTTCTGCCGGTCTTGACTATCCAGGTGTTGGTCCGGAGCATTCGTATTTGGCATCAATCGGAAGAGCTGAGTATCCGACCGTGGATGACGATGAAGTTATTGCCGCATTCCAGTTGATGTCACGTTCTGAGGGAATCATCCCCGCATTGGAGTGCGCACATGCACTCGCGTGGATCGTGCGTGAAGCCCCGTCCATGAAGGGCAAAACAGTATTGATGAACTTGTCGGGACGCGGAGACAAGGACGTCGGTCAGATGATGTCGATTCTTGGCGGATTGCAGTGATCGGAAGGCTCGAAACAGCCTTGAATGCTCGTATCGCTTCGGGCGGTAAGTGTTTGGTGCCGTATATAACTGGTGGCTATCCCGGTTGGGTAGACGCAATTCGTGCATGTGCAGCGCAAGGTGCAGATGCAGTAGAAATTGGCTTGCCTTTTTCTGACCCTGTGATGGACGGTCCAGTCATTCAGGCTGCATCTCAGATTGCTCTAGAAGGTGGCACCGACTACATAAAGATTCTGCATGAGGTGCGAACACTTGATGTAGGTATTCCGCTTGCGGTGATGTGTTATTACAACACTGTATTTCATGCAGGCCACGAACGTTTTGCGTCAGACCTCGCTGCTGCAGGAATCAGTGCAGCAATTGTTCCCGACCTTCCACTTGAAGAATCTGGTGAATGGTGCGTGGCTGCAGACGCGGCTGGTATTGAAACAGTCATGCTTGCCGCACCCACAGCACCCGATGATCGATTGCCCCGCGTTGCAGAACGTGCACGTGGTTTTGTGTACTCGGTTGGATTGCTTGGTGTTACTGGTGAGAGAACTTCGTTGGCACTCACGGCAACCACGCTTGCTGCACGAGTCAAGAAGGTCACCACCAAACCTGTGCTGGTTGGCGTTGGAGTCTCGAATGCCGAGCAAGCTGTGGAAGCGAGCAGGGTTGCAGACGGAGTCATCATGGGTGCCTCAGTTGTGCGTCGCCTCATGGAGGGCGGAGCCGACGCGGTGGGGGCATACGTACATGAGGTGCGCGAGGCGCTCGACTCGGCACAGTGGTAGGCACTCATGAGCATCTTTGGTGAAGGCAAATGCGAATTGTGTGAAGCTGCGCGAATGTCAGAGTGGTTCTTCGAGGACGAAGAATGTTGGATAGCCGAATGTGAGAGTTGCAGCGTGCCCATGGTGGTATGGCGCGAACACGATGCATCACCGGATGACGAAGTAAAGCAACGCTTACATCAGAAGCTTGAAAGTGTTGTGACTGCTCATTTCACTTTCGAGATGCGAATTGACGACAATATGCGAACAATTCCAGATCATTATCACGCTCATGCTCGGCCAAAGGGTGGCTTCTACGGACATGGCATGCGCCGTCCCTCTGCGGACTCGTAAACCGTTGTACCTTTGTTGTCATGCTCGTTGAAGGTTCTGCTGTTCCAGACATTGAATTACTCGACCAAGATGGCAAGAAATTCTCTTTGTCAAAAATGGGAAAGAAGAAAGTGTTGATCTACTTCTACCCAAAGGCCGATACCCCTGGATGCACAGCACAGTCCTGTGGACTTCGCGACATCAAAGACAAAATCGGACGGACTGTGATTGTGGGCATCAGCCCAGACAAGTCTGAAAAGCAGAAGAAGTTCGACGATAAGTACGAACTTGGTTTTCCATTATTGGCAGACACAGAGAACGTTGTTGCGAAAGCATTCAAGGTATGGAAGAAGAAATCTATGTACGGTCGTGAATATATGGGCATTGAGCGTTCTGCGTTTCTAGTGCAAGACGGGGTTGTGTTGCACGCCTGGTACAAGATTTCTCCCGCAGACACTCCGACGAATTTGTTGAAGGCGCTCGGCAAATGAGCGACTTTCCAGCCCCAATAGATGTGTTGCCACATCGTGCACCTTTCTTGTTTATCGATTCCATTTCGCAGCTCGAGATTGGTGTCAGCGCTACCGGTCATTGGAAACTTACTGGTGATGAATGGTTCTTTCCTGGTCACTTTCCTGGTCGACCCACGTTGCCTGGCGTGTTGATGTGTGAAGCGATTGCACAACTTGGTGCCTATGCGTTGCTGTCTGACCCTGCTCATCAATCACGCTTGCCATTGTTTGGCGGGCTCGATGCTGCTCGTTTCCGTCGGCAGGTTTCGCCTGGTGATGAATTGGTTCTCGAAGCAACGTTGGGACACATCAGCTCTCGCGGGGGCAAAGGCACTGGTAGGGCGCTACTAAATGGCAAAGTCGCATGCGAGTGTGAATTGATGTTTGTATTGGTCGACCGATAACCAATATGTCGCCTGTGAGAACAATCTCGCCTGCACCATCTGAGTTACATGTCGGCGACTATGTAGTTCGTAGATACGAAACTAGTGATGCACCTGAGTTAGTGCGCGCAGTGACGGAGAGTCTGAGTCATCTTTCACCATGGATGCCATGGGCCAAGTTTGAGCCACAGTCTGTTGAACAAAGAGAAGAACTCATCAGGTCTTGGTCTGCCGAGTGGGACACTGGTACCGATTTCACTATGGGTATTTTTCTTGGTGAACGCGTTGTTGGCGGGACTGGTTTACACCTCCGCGGAGCTGAGAACACTGTGGATATCGGTTATTGGGTGCATGTTGATTTCGTAGGTAAAGGCATCGCAACGATGGTGTCGCATTCGCTAACTGAATCGGCTTTTGCAATCTGGCCAGAAATAGACATTGTGGAAATCGCCCACGATGAGGCGAACATTGCTTCAGGCAAAGTTCCACTTCACTTGGGTTTTCAACATGTACGAACCGTTGAGCGTATTCCAGAGGCTCCGAGCGAGAGTGGCGTTTTGTACCACTGGGCTATGGCCCGAAATAAGTAGTTATTCTCCGGGGCCGATGATGACGGAACCGTTGTGGCCGCCAAAACCAAAGTTGTTTGAAATTGCTGGGGCTGGAGTCCATGCGCGAGCGGTTCCTGTCACAAGATCAATCGTCATTGCCGGATCTATCTGAGTGGTTCCTGCAGTTGGCGGAATGAGTTTCTTTTCCATTGACAAAAGTACTTGTGCAGCTTCGAGTGCGCCTGCTGCGCCCAATGCGTGTCCGGTAACACCCTTGCCGCTGGTTACTGCAACGCCGCGTGCACCGAAAACATGAGTCATCGCTTCTGCTTCAGCGGCATCATTCAGTGGGGTAGATGTTCCGTGTGCATTCACCAATGAAATATCGGATGCGGAAAGGCCGGCGTCTTCAAGTGCGAGATTCATACATGCGATTGCACCAGTTCCACCAGGTGCTGGTGCAGTGATGTGATGCGCATCGGCATTGCTTCCTGCTCCAAGAATCTCACCGAGAATTTTGGCACCACGTGCTACTGCTAGGTCGTAGCGCTCGAGAATGAATACGGCGGCGCCTTCACCCATGACAAAGCCGTCACGGGTTGCATCGAACGGCTTTGAAGACCCAGTAGAAGAAAGTGCTGTCATGTTGCCGAAGCCGGCAAGAGAGGTAAGCGTGGCAGCACATTCAGAGCCACCCGTCGCAACTGCGTCACAACGACCCCACGCAATCTGACGTGCTGCGTACCCAATGGCATGAGTTCCGGCGGCGCAGGCTGTACAAATGGTTTCGTTCGGGCCTTGCAATCCGTAACGCATGGAAATGGCAGCACCTGAAGCATTAGCCATCATCATTGGAACAAGGAATGGCGAGACGCGACGCTCACCTTTTTCCACTCGGATGATCACTTGCTCTTCGAGTGTGTGTAATCCACCAATACCGGTAGCGAAAATTGTTCCGAACCGAGATGGCTCTACGTTCAATGTGCCGGCTTGCTGAAATGCTTCTTGTGCAGCGGCTAATGCAAATTGCTCGACTCGGTCGGACCGGCGTGCATCTTTTGCGCTTTCGAAGTAGGGCAGTGGATCCCATTCGGGAATCTCGACAGAACGAGTGCCTGTGATGCCTGGACCTAATAGTCCATTCCAATAGGCCTCTTTACCGATACCGCATGGCGCAACAACGCCGTATCCGGTAATTGCGACGCGATGACCGAGTCCCTGCATAAAAAGTTTTAGAGCTTGCTTACAACAATGTCGAAGGCTTGGCCGACAGTTGTCACTTCTGCGAGTTCTTCTTCTGGGATGTTCTCGGACAAACCGAACTCTTCTTCAAGGGCCATAACGAGTTCAACAACGTCGAGAGAGTCAGCATCAAGATCTTCTTTGAAGCGAGCTGCTGGTACAACCTGGGCGGCATCTACCTTGAGGGTGTCTACTGCGCACTTGACGAATCGGTTGAATAGTTCTTGGTCCATGGGGTTCTGTCTCCTTGATCGGGTTCTAGTTTCTCACACCGATGACGCATACAGCGCATCATTGGGGCCATTGACTAGTGACCCATGCCCAGTCCGCCATCTACTGGGATAACAGCACCGGTGATGTAGGCAGCGGGTTGGCTGGCTAGGAACGCAACGACCCCAGCAACTTCCTCGGGGGTGGCCATACGTTGAAGAGGCACAGAGGAGGTGATTGTCTGCAGTTGCTCGGCCGTTAAGGCGGCGGTCATGTCGGTCTCAACTGGGCCAGGAGCTACGACATTCACAGTGATGCTGCGTGATCCGAGTTCGCGTGCAAGTGAACGCGCAAAACCCACGAGACCAGCTTTGGAGGCCGCATAGTTCGCTTGACCCGCAGAGCCCAATAGTCCGACAACCGACGACATCAGAATGATTCGTCCTGAACGGGCCTTGAGCATTCCAGGAGTTGCGCGCTTTACAACACGAAATGCCGCTGTGAGGTTTGCATCGATCACTTCTGTGAAGTCTGCTTCCTTCATGCGTAGGAGCAGAGTGTCTTTTGTTATTCCAGCATTTGAAACAAGTACTTCTATTGTGCCGAAATGTTCTTCGACCGCAGCAAACGCAGCATCAACCTGCGCAGTGTCAGTAACGTCACACTTCACACCAAAGAACTCTGGCGGTGGTGGGGTGGAGTTGTAGGTAATCGCAACTTTGTCTCCGAGGGCAGCGAATGCTTTGGCACATGCAAGTCCAATTCCCTTGGAGCCACCAGTGATGAGAACCACGCGACTCATTGCGCATTCCACCGAAGAATTGCGCTCGCTGCAGTCATGCCTGCACCAAAACCAACAAGGAGGACTATGTCGCCGTCTTTTGGTTTGACTTGTCCGAAATCACCGAACAGTGCCAGCGGTATTGATGCAGATGATGTGTTGCCAGTTTCATGAATAGAAATTGACGCTTTGTCCATTGAAATGCCCAAACGATCGCATGCCGCAGAGATGATTCGTATGTTGGCCTGATGGGGAACAACGATCGAGATCTCTTCGGTTGTGACACCGGCTGCTGCCATTGATTTCTGGGCGCTATCCACCATGATGCGCACCGCGCGACGAAACACTTCTTTTCCATTCATCTGAATGGTTGACCCAACCTCGGCGAACAAAATCTCTTCGGCGCTTCCGTCTGCATCAATGTCCCAACCAAGTAGTTGGCCGTGACCTTTGGTGCTTTCAAGGATTGCAGCACCCGACCCGTCAGCGAACAGGGGGGCAGTATTGCGGTCGGTCCAATCAACGATGCGTGACAAAGTGTCTGTGCCAATGACCATGATTCGTTCAGCACCGACACCGATGAGTCCGTGAGCGACAACTAGGCCATACACAAAACCTGAGCAGGCGGCGTTTACGTCGAATGCCCCACACGCCAAGCCCAATGCGTTTTGAACCGTTGCAGATGTTGCAGGAACCGTGCGATCCGGTGTTGTTGTGGCCAATATCAGTGCATCAATGGACTTGGGATCAATGCCGGCCATATCAAGTGCGGCCTTGCCACTTATTGTGCTGAGTTCAGCAGTTGAACCCCCAACATGTCGCCGATGAATACCCGTTCGTTCACGAATCCATTCATCATTCGTGTCCATGGATGCGGTGAGATCATCGTTCGTCACAATTTTGTGGCCGAGGGATGTTCCCCAGCCAATAAAACGCGCACCGCGTGCAGTGTTTGGAATGTGTGGCATGTCAGTCCTACCTACGGCGTCCGAAGCCAAGCAATTGGTTGACGAGAAGTGACTCGTTCTCCTTCAACAGCGATGTAGCTCTGTACAACTCCAGCAAACGGTGAGCGCACTTCGTGATCTCCAACATGTCCAAGCACGCGTCCAACCTCAATCAGCATTCCGTTTGTTACGTCGCCAATTGGAGTGAAGACGCCAGCTGCGGGACTCACCACGAGACGTTCAATGGCGAATAGATGCTCGCCTTCAATTTGTCCTGCAGTGATAGGGGCAGATGCGTCGACCCATTCAATCAACTTGTCGAGTTCGTCTGGAGTAGCGACACTAATGGTGCGGGAGTTTTCTACGGTGCGTTTTGCCATTCCAGTGAGAACGCCACCAGGCCCCAGTTCGACGAACCCAGTAACTCCTTCAGCGGCAAGGGTCAATAAACAGTGCTTCCAACGAACAGGGTTGGATAATTGTGCCGACAATAGCGACGACCACTCATCTCCAGTGGCGTGCAGTAGTGCGTCCACGTTTGAAACAACTGGGACTTCTGTGTCGCGAGGGCTTGCAGCTGTAATTGCAACGCGCAGTCTGTCTCGGGCTGCTGTCATAAATGGTGTGTGAAAAGCGCCAGACACTTGAAGCGGCATAACACGCTTGGCTCCAAGTTCTTTTGCAATGTCAGACGCTTTCGCCACGCCCTCGGGAGAACCGGCGATGACTATTTGTCCCGGAGCATTGAAGTTCGCTACCCACACGTCACTGTCTGCTCGACGACAGGCAATCTCAACATCGTCATCATCTAGTCCGAGCACTGCGGCCATAGTTCCTGGCGCAGCGAGTCCTGCTTCGTGCATTGCGTCTGCGCGCTCAACGACTAGACGCACTCCGTCATCGAATGACAATGCACCAGTTGCGACGAGCGCTGTGTATTCGCCCAAACTGTGGCCTGCACAAAAACTTGGTTCTATACCGAGACGTTCTACGGCGTCGAGGACCATAAGACTTGACACAAATGTGGTGAGTTGAGCATTGCGAGTATCTCGCAGTTCTTCTGCGTCGGCGTCGAGAAGTAAGGCTGCTACGTCGCGGCCAGCCACATCTGAGGCTTCCTCGATCAGTTCCCAACTCTCGTGTCCCTGCCAAGGGCGACCCATGCCTGGTCTCTGGGAGCCTTGTCCGGGAAAAGTAAACGCAAGCATGGTGCAAAAACCTTAGACGGCTATGTGACTTCACATCGTGCTACTCGTAGGTAACGCTCATTTTGCCCATCTAGCGATACGCTCTCTAGCCCTGGCCCGAGTGGCGGAATGGCAGACGCGACGGACTCAAAATCCGTTGTTCGTAAGGACGTGTGGGTTCAAGTCCCACCTCGGGCACCCAGGTGACTCATACACTCGATGTATATGGGTCAACGACTACTGCAACGACGTCTTGCGCAGACTGCTGCTCGTCTCAAGGAGCTTCGTCTTGAGTTGCTTGTTGTTTCCGACCAGATGAGCCACATGGTGGACGATGCCAATGATTTGTCTTTGAGGGCTTTGGTCTCAGAAACCCCTTCTGCAGAATTCGAATACCGAGAGTCCAAGAAGCATGCCGACGTGATTGTGCGTCATCATGGACAATTGGTAGCTGAGATTGCAGACCTTGAGCGCCGCATGAACGATCTATTAGACCGAATGAAGGAGCACAGCTCATGAGTATCCGTGTAGTCATTGCTGAGGACGAAGCAATCATCCGCTTGGATTTGAAAGAAACTCTTGAAGAAGAGGGATACGACGTAGTGGGTGAGACCGGGCGTGGCGACAAAGCAGTTGAACTGGTCCGTGAGCTTCGTCCCGACATTGCAATTCTCGATATCAAGATGCCGGGTATGGATGGCATCGAAGCAGCGCGACACATCACGAAAGACCGCATATGTGGAGTTCTGGTCCTGACAGCGTTTAGTCAACGTGAAGTGATTGAAGAAGCTCGCGATGCCGGTGCTTTGGCATACCTAGTGAAGCCATTTCAAAAGACAGACCTCATCCCTGCAATCGAAGTTGCAATTGGTCGTTTTCGCGAGATGCAAGCACTGAATGGCGAAGTTGATGCGCTCGAGGAACAACTTGAGGCGCGCAAGTCAATAGACAGGGCAAAAGGAATTCTGCGCGATACACATGCAATGACGGAGAATGACGCATACGGTTTTATTCAGCGTGGCGCGATGAATCACAGAGCAACCATGAAGGCTGTAGCCGACATGATCATCTCTGGTGAACTTCGACCCGAGTGATCTGAGGAACAAGTTATGAAACTGATGGCGTTGGACGGTAACTCGCTCGCATACCGAGCCTTTTACGCTTTGCCAGAGGACATGACTAATGCAAGTGGTCAAGCCACCAACTCTGTGTATGGCTTCACCACAATGCTGCTGACGTTGTTGCGCGAACACTCACCAGACGGAATCATCGTTGTGTTCGACCGCTCTGAACCAACCTTTCGTCATGTTGCTATTCCGGAGTACAAGGCTCAACGCGAGAAGGCGCCAGACACTCTGTACCAACAACTTGGCATGATCCGTGAATTGCTCGACGCTATGGGAGTCATGTGGCGTGACATGGTTGGTTTTGAAGGTGACGACCTCATCGCCACCATGGCCGAACGTGCAGAGCAAGACGGCGACGATCTCATCGTTGTAACAGGAGATCGCGACAGTTATCAACTGGTGCGTGACCCACATATTCGTGTGTTGTACAACAAACGCGGTGTGAGCGATTACGCGCTGTACGACGAAGCAGGAATCTTCGAACGAACCGGAGTGACGCCAGCGCAGTACGCCGACTATGCAGCATTACGCGGTGACCCAAGCGACAATCTCGATGGCATTCCAGGCGTAGGTGAAAAGACTGCAGCCAAATTGATTAACCAATACGGGAATATTGATGCCGTGATTGCTGCGGCAGAGCAACAGACTCCAAAGTTGAAGGCCGGTTTGCTTGAACACGGCGAGCGTGTCCGTCGCAATGCTGAAATGATGATTCTGCGTCGCGACGTGCCGTTAGACATCGATAAGAGTGCACTTGTTCCACGCCCTGATTTTGTTGCTACAGACCGCATGTTCGAGTTCCTTGAATTCAAGACGATGGGGAAGCGCCTACGCGAAGTTGCCAAGAAATTGCAATGGGATGTTGATGCAAGTGTGGATTCATCACCGCAAGGAACAGGGACTATCGCATCTGTAGCAACTGTTCAACAGGCCTCAATCACGGTGTTTCAGAACGGAAAAGATGCAGCAGCAATGTTGTCGTCACTTGCGACCTGGACAATTGCCGGAACGTTTATTGGTGACACTGGTAGGTCCAACATTGAATCGTTAGCAGTGGTCATCGACGCGGGCTCTACAAAAGTTGGAGTTATGTCTCGTTCAGTGTTGGTGTCGCCTGAGGTTCGTGCTGCTTTTCAGAACGCTCATCCAGTGGTTGTGCACGACGCTAAACCGCTCATGCGCTCATTGCTTGCCGATGGGATAGACATCACATCGCTTGAACTTGATACCGCTATCGCGATGTATCTCATTAACCCATCGAGGTCTAGCTACACGTTGGCCGCCGTTTGTGCAGACATGTTGGGCCAGGA
>DAISXE010000009.1:3230-28882 GCA_036826015.1 Ilumatobacteraceae bacterium | reverse complement strand
CTGGTGCACAGCCTGCGATGAAGACATTCGAAGCAACTCGTCCAGCAGTAGGTGCGCAAGCACTCGGTGTTGCGCGTGCTGCATACGAATACGCACTCGACTACGCCAAAGAGCGTGTTGCGTTTGGTAAGCCAATCATCATGAACCAGGCGATTGCATTCAAGCTTGCCAACATGGCAACTGAAATTGATGCATCACGTCTTCTCATCTGGCGCGCATCATGGCTTAGCAAGAATGGCGGCTTTAAGAATGCCGAAGGTTCAATGAGTAAGTACAAGGCATCGGAAACTGCTGTTCGTGTTACTGAAGAAGCAATTCAGATTCTTGGTGGCTATGGCTATACGCGTGAGTATCCAGTCGAGCGCTGGCACCGTGACGCAAAGATTCACACCATCTTTGAGGGCACCTCAGAGATTCAGCAGCTGGTGATTGCTCGTGCAATCTCTGGCTTGCGCGTGGAGTAACTATCTCTTAGATGTCAAGCGACGCAATTGGGATCTAACTACGTCATCTAGATACCGAGATAAATCGGGGCCAACTCCGGTTCGAATATCGAAACCTTCAACATGCATTTGGCGAGCACCGTGTTCGCGAAGTCCGGACTTCATTGACTTGACGAGAGAATCTGGTCCGCACATCACGATGTGTGCGTTCTGTAATTGCCGGTCATTGGTTGTTGAAAGGATGTGGTCTACGTGCAGGCGGTTCTTTTCATCAGACGCATGTACGTGTAGATGAATTCGCCCTTCGTGGGCTGCTGTTTGAAGTAACTCAATCGCGGGGGCATCGTGTCGGGAAGGCACACAATAAAAGAGGTGCGGGGTGGGACCGTCCTCAGGAAGTCGCGAGATAGCAGCACCGACGAAAGGTGTAATTCCGACGCCGCCGGCAACCCAGACAACGTGATCAACAGGATGACTAGGAATGGGTGCCAAGTGGCCGTACGCACCTTCAACCACAACGCGGTCATTGATTGCAAGTGAAGTGATGAGTCGATGTGTCCAGTCACCCAGATCACGAATGACAAATCGAAGACACTGCTCGTCTGGTGACGATGCAATGGTGAAGGGGTGAGGCTCTCGCAAGCCAGGAACTTTCACCTTAAGAAATGCGAACTGACCCAATTGATACTTCAGTGGTTTACCAACCGGCTCCAACTCAATCGTGACGACGTTGCCGATGATTTCAATGTGTGAGACACGATGAAGTTTTCCTTTTCGAATCATGTCGCGCCACACCACTCGGTACAGCCATGCCGCGAGACCAAGGAACATAAATCCTGTGAACCACGAACCCCACAATGAAGCATTCGCATACGGCTTTGTGGATGTATAGAAATGCCAACATGAAAACGCATACGGCAATATGAGAAGTTTGTGTGTGAGGCGCCACCATCGTGTTGGGATCCAACGCAGCAGACTGATCGCAACAAGGATGTAGAGCAGGGTTGATCCGGTTTCTGCTAAGTCTTCGGCTGCATCAGCTATGTCTTTGGATGCCCCACGTATTCCTTTAACATCGTCAACCATTTCCAAGTGAAGCCACATTGCTCCGACAGACAATGCGCCCAACCATCTATGCCACACATACATGCGGTCTACGCCACCAAAGATTTGTTCAAGTGGCAAAATTCGTGTGGACAGAAGATTGCTCCACGTCATCATCATGATGGAGACAGAGCCAATGAACAGTGCAAAGGGGGCATTGCCGTCACCAATTGCGTTGGCGAATGCAAACCAACCGACAACAATTGTGATTATCGCCATGACAGGGCCAACCCAAGTGGAATTGACTGTTGGTAGTTGTGGCCGCACTGGCTTTGTGAGGCGCCAGTCTGTACGTGTACCAAGAAGAGTCTTTATGAAAGCCTTAACTTTCTCAATGTTCTTTGGGGATATGAGTCGGTTATTCCGTAGTGACATCGTGGTCCGTCGCTTCAATTCTGAGTTGGCGCAGAGGCCCCGTAAAGCCAACCAACAATGTGACACCAATAAATAGTGCGCCAATCACAAACAGCAATGGCGCGATTGACACGGATTGAACAATGAGTCCAAGAGCAAGTGTGCCCGCAGGTGTTGCCAAGTACATGAGTGAGAACTGTGTGCCAAAAACCGGACCGTGTAGATGTTGTGGCATTCGTTTTTGAACAAGGTAGTTACTCATCGGGCTTACGGGGCCAAATGCCAATCCAAGTGCGAGACCGAGAGCAATAAAGATGATGGCGTTAGGCAGGAACGCCATTGCGCAAACTACAGCGCCAATGAGCGTCATTGAAATGATGACCAAGTTGCCGGGGGAGAAGGTGCGTACTGCTCGGTGAAATTGAAGAGCACCAATCACAATGCCCACGGACATCGCCGACAGAACAAACCCCAATGTTCGAGGCTCATTGAGGTCACGGAAGTAACGCGAAAGAACTATTGATTCAACAGGCATGTAAATCGCGGTGAGCAATGTATACAAGCCGACAAGCGACAACAACGGCTTGTCACGCCACAGTGCGTTCATGCCTATACGTGTTTCTCTGAATACGTTCCCAACAGAAAAGGGCTCTTTTGTCCGAATATGGCTGGTGACAACTGGGATGAACATAGCCAGGCAGGAGGCGAGGACGAAGACAATTGCGATGAGATAAAAAGTCGTGTTGATACCGACAAAGCTGATGGCTAGCGCTGCGCCAGTAGGCCCAATGACCGTTCCGATGGTGGCGGCTGCTTCGTAGGTCCCATTGAATTTAGTTAACGACAAACCATCTCGTTCAGCTACTGCTTGTATCAGTGATTTGCGTGCGGTTGCACCTGCCGGATCAAACAATGCACCAGCGATGGCGATTATCAGGAGTGATGCAAGGTTTAGTCCGAACAAAGTTCCAACGATTGGGAAGAGCACAACTGACGCAGCTGAGATGATGTCGGCCCAAATAGAAACTGGTCGTGGACCAAGAATGGCAATCAGCCCACCGATAATCGGTGCTGTGAAGATGACTGAGAAGCCACTGATGCCAAGCACGACACCGGCATTTGCAGAAGAGCCAGTTATCTCAAGGACAAGCCACGGAATAGCAATGTGCACAGCTGAGTTGCCAGCAGAAGCAAACATTGCAGATGCTGCCAAGAGATAACTATGGCGAATCCGCATACGTACAAGAGTATGCGAATGCGTCAATCAGATTGCATCGGGAGTGTCGGATACTCGTATTAGTTCATCAAACAACGAGTGATTAGAACGTCACTGACATGAGATCACGGCCGACCAGGCAATGGCCGGTGTAGCCGCCAGCCTTGACATCATCTGAGAATCCCTGCTCTTCTGTTTCGTCACGTGGTGGTGGCCCAAGGTGCGTGAGCATCAAAGTTTGCACTTGTGCGCGTTGTGCCATGGCACCGAGCAAAATGGTGTCGGAGTGATAATCAAGAATTGAATTGATGCGTGGAAAGTGTTCGATGATGTGTTCAAGTGGTGCACGGCGAAATGCTTCGTGGACAAGAACATTTGCGTTGCGACTGAAGTCTTCAACTTCTTGGCATACGCGGGTGTCGCCAGAGATGACTACTGAACCATCAGGCGTGGTGACCCTGTATGCAACAGCATCGGGTACTGGTTCATGGTGCACGGCGACACTTTCCACCACAACTGCACGGTCTTCAGATGCCCATATCTCTGCAGAGGTGAATGATGCAGGAAATTCCCGCGCATCAAGGATCACTTCGCGTGAGCCTGTGTGCTCGCGACGAATGTGGGTGTCTTCTTCGTATGGCTCAAGCATTCGTTTCACGAAACGTGCGGCACCACCTGATGGTGCAAAAATAGGCAATGGAATAGCTACTTTGTCGAATTGAGTTTCAATCCATCGTGACAAAACAAGTTCAGCCAATCCAAAAACATGGTCGCTGTGAATGTGTGTGATGAACACTGCATCAAGGTCGGCCAGTCTGAGGCCAGCTTCAATTAGTCGGTTACATGTTGCGCGGCCTGCATCAAATTGCACCACAACATCATTGTGTTTCACGAACACGCCGGCTCCTGCGCGACCTGGTGCAACATTGGGTAATCCGGTACCAGTGAGTGTGACTGTCGTTGTCATAATGAAAGTACGTCCGATTCCAACTGTGCCGATACATGAGCTACAACTTCATTGAACTGCGCAAGATGTTTCGCTGGTATTGCGTCGTACATTCGGGCACTTTGCTCGGCAATCTGTTCGATGATGAGGTCTGCAGTTTTAGCGCCAGTCTTCGTAATGGACACAAGCGAACTACGCCGGTCTGAGTTGTCGGCGATTCGTGTGATGTGACCAGTCAGTTCCAACTGCGTGAGTCGGTGTGTGAGGCCAGAAGGCGACACCATTGCTACTTCAGCGATGTATGACGGAGACAATGTGCTGGCGACGCCATGGCGGCGAAGAGTTGCCAAAACGTCGAACTCACCGACAGTTAAACCATGCGACTTGGCAATGACCTGAATCTTGGCCATTGCGGCTTCTGCCATTGCGTGGAACCGCAGCATGTAGCCCATGGGAACGAAATCAAGGTCAGGTCTTTGCTCTTGCCAGCCCGAAACGGTCTCATCTATATATTTCCCAATTTCCATGGCTCCATTCTAGACAGATACTTTGACATCAAATAGTTTGATGCCGTACTATTTCTCTACTTGGCTCAGTGGGGGCCATTGGACCAATGCCGACACTGGCGGCAACGGCGAGGGAGGTTTCAGACATGGCACTGAACGGATTACTAGATATTCAGATTGCGGTTCCCAATCCCCAGGAGTTATTCGACTTCTGGTTGCAGCATGGAATGGGCGCAACTGCAGATGGCGTACTGGGCACTCCTGATCGCCCTCTGCAGATGCAGATAACAGAAGGCACATATCGTCACCTCTCTTCCATGCATCTCAGTTGCGACACCGAGGCAGATATTGCGGCGATTGCAAAACGCTTGACCGATGCCGGAATCACATCCACATCTGACAGCACAAGCGTGAGATGTGTCGACCCCATCTTTGGACACGCAATCGAGATTGATGTCGGTTCACCGCATTCGCTGACACCAACACAAAAACGTGCCTTCAACGGCCCAGGTGAACTCACTCGTGTCAATACCCGCGCAGACGCTGTGCTTCATACAGAGATGCCAGTCGTGCGTCGCGTTGGTCATGTTGTGCTTGGTACACCGCATCTTGCAGAAGCAGTTGACTTCTACTCCAAAGTCTTGGGCTATCGCATCTCAGACCAAATCATGAAGGGCTTTGCAACGTTTATGCGCGTTGAGTCTGATCACCACAACTTGATGATTCAGCCTGGACCTACTTCTTATTTGAATCACTACGCAGTCGAAGTAGATGACATTGATGCTGTAGGACTTGCTGGTTCACACGCGTTGAAGGATGAAAGGGTCTCGAGCATCATTGGTGTTGGACGGCACAATCTCGGAGCCAATGTGTTTTGGTACCTGCAAGATCCATCGGGAAACATGTTTGAGTTCTTCTCTGACATGGACCAGATTGTCGACGAAGAAGTTTGGGACCGCGTCCATCGCCGTCTCGATTGGGAAGGTGAAGATGGGCCCGCCGGATTTGCAGTGTGGGGTCCGAATGAGCCGCCAGAAGTTTTCTTTAGCCCGCCCGATCTCCCTTCCATTGCTGCTGCGCGCGAAGCAAACGGATTGAAGTAACCAATGGATCTGGGAATCAAAGGCCGATGGGCAATTCTTGCTGGCTCAAGTAGAGGATTGGGCCGTGCATGTGCAGAGAGCATTGCGAGAGAAGGCGTCAATGTGGTTATCAATGGCCGCACTCAAACAGATATTGATGTCGCTGTTGAAGAACTCACATCTCGTTATGGAATAGAAGCGATTGGAGTGATGGGTGATTCGGCAACGTCGAGCGTGCAAGATGAACTGATGGTGGCTTGCCCACAGCCAGACATTGTTTTGCTGAACGGACAAGGGCCTTCACCGAAGAACTTTCTTGATATTGAAATCGAGGATTGGAATAGCGCCATAGTTCAGGCTCTCACTGGGCCGTTGGGTCTTGTGCAACGAGTCGTGCCAGGAATGAAAGAGCGCCAGTTCGGCCGCATAGTCGCTGTGAGTTCTGCAATGGTGAAATCACCAAACTCTTTAATGAGTTTGTCGCATGGAACACGTCTGGGTCTCACAGGAGTCTTGAAGGGCTTGTCGAAAGATCTTGCAAAGTTCAACATCACGGTCAACCAGTTGTTGCCTGAACGTTTTGACACTGCACGCCAGGAACAAATGGCCCACGTTGCGATGAAGTTTCTCGGCATCACATACGAAGAGGCACGGGCACAGCAGATTGCCTCAATCAAAGCGGGTCGACTTGGGCGTCCCGATGAATTTGGAGATGCGTTTGCGTTTCTCTGTGCGGCGCAAGCCGGATACATAAGTGGTCAAAACCTGCAGCTCGATGGTGGCAGTTACGAAGGAGTCTTCTGATGACAATGACAAGTTCACGTGCAAGTAGACATGTAGCCCGACCTATTGAACAATTGGTTAGCGAGATTGCAGAGTTGCATTCGCAATTTGATGCAACTGCTGCTGAGTCCGAAGAAATCGGTGATGCTCCACCATCGTTAGTTGATCTCATGCGCCAAATTCGCGTGCCGATGATTAAAGCGCCTCTTGAAGCTGGTGGTGATCGCCTGTTGTTAGCAGACCAATGTCGCTACTTCACAGCATTGAGCTATTCAAATGCAACAGCAGCGTGGACTGGTTTCAACCATGCAGGTGCTGCTGCGGCCGCCGGATCTCGTCTGAGCGATGAAGGAATCGAATTGTTATTCGGCTCCGATCCGTCGCCGTTTCTTGCGGCGGTGGCTGCACCAACTGGAACCTTCACCAAAGTTGATGGTGGAGTGTTAATGAACGGCACATGGAATTATGCAAGTGGTGTGCGCCACGCAGATTGGGCCATGCTTACTGCAATAGAAGCGTCAGATCAGCCATCAGTCACTCTTGCGGTCATTAGAACAGCGGAGGCCACGGTGCATGGCGAGTGGAATGTGATGGCACTAAAGGGAACCGGCAGCGTGTCGATCACCGCAAAAGATGTCTTCGTACCTACAGCACTAACCGTTGATCCAATGGAACCACCTAAACGTGGTGGAGCAATCTTTGGGTTGAACTACCCAGTCTTTGTAGCCGGTGAAAACCTGGGCTTTACGTTTGGTGCATGCATACGATTTATTGACGAACTAGTTGTGTATGCACGCGGTAAATCAAGAGGTTTTGATGGACGACTCGCCGATCGCGGTGCCTTTCAATATGAACTTGGTCGCAGTTCTCAACAACTGAAAGCTGCACAAGCTCATGCACTTGCCACGCTCGCTGAGGTTGACGAAGCCATGGAAAATGGTGGTGGATTTAGCGCGAGAGATGAAGCTGGCGTAACTGCTATGACCGCGTATTGCACGGAATCCGCAGTGTCGGCAATTTCACGACTGATGAGTTTTGCTGGGGCTGGTGCATTGTTCAACTCAAGTCCGCTACAGCGATGTTTTAGAGACGCGCAAGGTTCAGCCCAGCATCTCGTTGCGACAAATCAATCACTTGATAAATACGGCGCAGTCTTGCTAACTGACGGCCAGTAATGAAGATTGCAATCGTAGGTGGAGGAATTGGTGGGCTCACCGCCGCTCTTGCGCTGTCTGAAAGCGCACACGACATCACGGTCTTCGAACGTTCGGCAGGTATCAGAGAAATTGGTGCCGGAGTACAAATAAGCCCTAACGCTGGAAGGCTTTTGCATTCATTAGGGCTCGGTGCGCCATATTCAGAGATTTCGGTACACCCACATCGAGTTGTCCTTCGTCGATGGGAAGATGATTCCATTATTCGCGCCACTGACCTTGACGAGAGTTTTATCTCTCAACACCACGTACCACTAGCAAACGTTGCGCGTAATGAATTGGTGGAAATTTTGGGTGATGCAGTCGCTGCTCGTTCAAACGTTGCTATGAAATTCTCAGCGCATGTTGTTGCAGTTGAACCAGGTAACTCGGCATCAGTTGTTCGGTTCTCAGATGGTTCATCGCAGTCGTTTGACATTGTGATTGGGGCAGATGGAATTCATTCAGTAGTTCGTCCATGTGTGGGTGGCGTAGATAAACCGCGATTTAGTGGCTCGGCTGCGTATCGCGCGTTGGTGCCTCGAAGTGCAGTGGAAGATCTACCGATTGACGTAACTAATCGCATGGGGCCAGACCGTCATGTTGTGAGCTACTTCATTGGGCGCAATCGCAGTCATCTCAACCTTGTGTGCATCTCGCCTGAGGATTCCTGGGAAACCGAATCATGGACCGAACAAGGAACAAAGGAAGATTTGTACTCACGTTTTGAAGGATGGTCTCCAGATTTTCTCTCGCTTCTTGGTCGAGTAGAAGAACCGATCTTTCGATGGGCGTTGTATGACCGTGAACCACTTGAGAAGTGGGGAATGGGCACGACCACGTTGCTAGGTGATGCGTGCCACCCCATGCTTCCCTTTATGGCGCAAGGCTCCTGCCAAGCAATAGAAGATGCAATTGTTCTTGCGCGTTGCCTGAAGGAAGCGAATACCAGCGACGCTGCAATCGCACTACGCAGATATGAAGATGCACGTCAGGGTCGCACGGCACAAGTTCAAACGTCGTCGCTCATGAATCGAGATCTGTTTCACATGGTGGATGGTCAAGAACAAAAAGATAGAGATCTGATTTTCTCCATCAGCCCACCCGGTATGTCAATTCTTGATTGGGTCTACGAGTACGACGCACTCACTGTCTCTGTCTAGAGAGAGTTATAGAGCGGGAATGATTTGTGAAAGTTCGATGGCTCGACTATCGAGAATTGCAGCATGGCGAACTTTTGCAATCTCTCGGTACTTTGCATTATCCAACTTGTCGATGAAATGTTGACGCGTGGGGTAGCGCACAAGAATCGCTAAATCCCAGTCCTCGCCACCGATGACCGTATTTTTGGCTAATCCCACCCAGATTGGGTCGCTGCCGAACTTCACATCCTCTTCGTCGTTCAGTTCGCCGTATCGACGAAATGCCTCGCCACCCGACATACCGTCCACGCCGAAGCCGTCTAGTGCTTTGTCACGAAACTTCAATAGGTTCAGCATGATGATTGATTCATTGGGATCAAGCGCCCGCATCGCATCGATGGCGGCTTCGTTAGCTTCGATAAAGGTCATTCCACGAGCGTAGTCAGTGACTCTCGCTGGCCCTGTATGGCATACACTCTTCGTATCGAAGGGAGACCCATGAACGGTGATCAAATGATGAGGGCGCATTCAGCCACGCTTCCTGCGCCACAATTCGATAATCCCGCATGGGTGAGTCCTGTTGCGTTAGCCAACGCACGGGTTGCCATTGTGACGTCGGCAGCTTTGTACGCAGCCGGTGACGAAGCCTTTTCTGCCGTCGACACTGGTTACCGAATCATTGATCGCGAACGTCGTGATTTAGTTCTTGGTCACTGGAGTCCCAACTTTGACCAGATGGGCGTGAAGATGGATCTCAATGTGGTGTATCCCATTGATCGTCTTGAAGAATTTGCCGCACAAGGAATCATTGGTTCTGTTGCGCCAAGGCATATTTCCTTTGCAGGAAATCAGCCAGACGATGTTTCAACTATTCGTTTAGACACTGGCCCAGCAGCAGCTGCACAACTTCGCCAAGATGGCGTCGACGTTGTCATCTTGACCCCTGTTTGACCTCTTTGTACGCGCACCGTGAGTGTGCTTGCGCATATTTTTGAAGCTGCAGGAATTGCAACAGTTGTGTTGTCTTCCGTGCGTGAGGTTGCACAAAAGGTTGCGCCTCCACGAGCACTGCATTGTGAGTTTCCACTCGGACGCCCATTAGGAATTCCGAATGATGTTGAATTTCAGATGGATGTACTGCGTCGAGCGTTCGCGCTGTTGACGGAACCATCTGGCCCTGTCCTCGTTGATCACCCACTCGTGATTGAAGTAGATGAGCAACCGGTCTCTTGTGCAATTCCTCCTCGATTTGATGCGTCGCTTCCACCGTGCGTCGATGAAGCTCGTGGAATCAAGAAGGCCTATGTTCGCGCGTTAGAGCGCAGGGGAGTTACTTCAGTCGGTCGCAGCATTAGCGCTGATGAAGTACCGAACGCGTTAGCGGTTCTTCATGCGATTGCGAACGGGCAAGATTGGACCACCGCTGAAATTCCTGGTGGCAACATCATGTCGTTATGTCATGACATTCGTACGTATTACGAAGAAGCTGCACTCGAATTGATTGACGGTCCGGCACCAGGCGGAAGAGCCATGGAGAATTGGTTCTTTGAAAAGACAGAAGCGGGAGCAACTGTTTTGAAGGCTCGCACGGCAATGAGAGATGCAGGCGCGAAGTTTCCCGTCTGGTTCTACATGGCTCCGGGCAATCGTTAGCAAAGTTGAGTCTTGCACAGCAAGTGTCAATCTTTCACTAAAAGATAACTCCACGCACACAGAGAATGCCCACAATCAAAGTGGCGATGCCTAGTGCTTTGGAAACCATGTTTGATTTCCACCCATCGCTTTCTTTAGCAAACCAATCGATAGTGCCAAGCGTGATGCCGGGAATGCTTAAGAGTACAAATGCGTACAACTTGACATTCTCTGAATCGCCGAATTGATTGTTGACGAGATTTCCCCACCACAGACCCACGAACAACATGAGAACTACACGGAGCAAGTTGCGAGGTAGGAATTTGTGGACTGTCGGCAGGTTTCTGAATGAATCGGAGAATTCATCGATGATCTTTGGTGCAAGGAACATGGCTCCGCCAATCCATAGAGCCCAGTTGTTACCAATAAACACAACTGCAACAAATACGAATACTGCAGTGCGAATGACATGTGAACAAAGGCGCTGAGTTAATGACGTTTCATCGAATACTTCTACTTCAACAACACGCAATCGGCTTGGTGCGTACAAGCGTGCAATGTTTTCCAGCAGCCATCTCGCCGCAATTGCAACAATGAATACGACTTGAACAAGGTCGACTCGATCTGAATGTACTGGCTTGAAAGTTGTAAGAGAAGGGATGGCTCCGTACATAGTTCCGGCGGCCCACGCACCGAATAGCGAAGACAGAACAAAGTCGACACATCTATTCCACGCGGGTTGGTCGTCTGTAGAACTGCGTCGGAATGGACGGGTTGCAGCTGCAATCATGACTGGGGCAAATGAGAAGACCGCGATTCCGAGATAGCCACGGATGGAATCAACAGAATTAAAACCACCACCCAACAACATCACAATGCCGAAACTCAATACGAACATGAGACCAGCGAATGCATCAATCACACCTAGAACTGCAATGGCAAGAACAAGCGAGAGTGCAGGAATCATTATTGTGAAGTCGGTGTTGATTGCGCTAGCAATGCCAAGTGCTACTCCCATCAATGGAAGTAGCGGCCACAAAAAGCCCAAGAGAGTTCGTGCGTAAGCACCGTCATCTGCAATACGAGCCAACATAGGAGACAAACGATCTACCGCGGTAGCTATTCGATTCATGCTTAAATCAATCCACTTCAGTCGTGGGACTCGCAGTGAATCTGGCCGCACATCACTCAATCGATCAGCGAATGACACACTGACTGATGCAACCTCTCCGCCGGCATCTGTGCGTTCCACTTGTGTGTCTGTGTTCGTGGTTGGTGTTTCTGGAGTATCAGTTGCCCTGGATGAACTGCTTGACTTTGGTAGAGAGATTGCCAGTACTGCAAGAGCAGATGAAAGCAGTGCAACTGTTGTCGAAGTATTGAGTGGGGTTGCGGGGGGTGCACTGCTTGTTTCTTTGGTGGAGACGGTAGGTGCTACTTCATCTTGAATGGCAAGGATTTCTACTGAAACCTCTACAATGCGAAGCGTGCCATCTGGTGCAATGCCATTGAGTTGTGCGGTGTGGTCACCTGCAGGAACTGTTCCATCGATTGCGTACTCTGCGCCAAATGAACCTGTGGCATCTGTAGTTAATTGACCCAATTGAGTTGGGGTAGAGAACAGCCATGTGGACGCAGGGGTAGATGGCATAAAGCCACCTCCCACAATAGTGATGACATCATTTGCCTCGAAGATTGGCATTCCACGGGAGTTCAAACGCAGCATGACCGAAGACTTGACCTTCACTCCAATCTGAATGAGCAAGCCATCGCTTGTAGTGATTGTCAAGGACGTTGCATTCTTGTCAACTTTTACCCAACTATCTTGTGGCATGCCAACAACTTCTGCAACGTCATTCGTGATCTTTTCCAGACCAGAGGTGAAATAAGGAATTTGGGAATTGGGAAGCGTTGTTGTTGTGACAGGAACTGTCGTTGTTGTGACTACGGTCGTAGTTGTCACGAGAGGAACAGGCGTCGTTGTCACGGGAATGGTTGTTGTCGGTGGAGCAGTTGTCGTGGGAATAGTTGAATCAATCGTTATAGAAAGCGATGGGCTTGAAGGCGAAACATTTCCTGCATTGTCAGTCACCACTGCAGTCACTGACCAGGTGCCGTCAGTGAGTGTTGAAAGATCACATGATGTTGCCACTGCGGAGTCATATGTACACGTAACGGTTGTTCCACCGTTAACAGCGGTCATGGTAACCATGTCGCCCGTTTGAACTCCGGATACACCCACTGCAGGGGTGGTGTCTGACGTGTTGTTGTCAGTTGTTGAAGAGCCAGTGTCTGATGCGGAATCCAGGTCTGGAATTGAAGGAGTTAATACTCGAATCACATTTGATGTTGCATTTACTGTGCTGAGTGGATTGCTTTCTGTTTCTTTGGCTCGGTAATAGCCAGTTTGAGTATTCACATATGTTGAAGAAGTTGCATTAGAAATGTTGGTGTACGTCACGCCGTCTGTTGAGAATTGCCACGTCCATGTTTTCGCACCCGATGTTGCCCACACTCCGCCAGTAGCTGTCAATGTTTCGCCTACTGCGGCAGTACCTGCGATTGTTGGTGCAGTGGTATTAGATGGTGCAACTAATCCAGGAGTTACTCCGCTTCCCGTGGTAGTGGAGCCATTCGTGAGAAGTGCAATGTAGCTAGAGCCGCCACCGCCCCCGGTGTTGTCACCGCCACCGCCACCGCCGTACCAGCCACCGCCACCGCCACCTCCTTCGCTTTCTTGCGAACCTGTTGTAACTGTTCCGGCGTAACCACCTGCGTATTTGATTCCGGCGGTTCCAGATTGACCACCACTAGCAGCACCAGTTCCACCAGCAATTTGAGTACCTCCGCCGCCACCACTAGATATGCCTGTTACGCCCGTTGCTCCGCCACCCGCGCCACCGGCTGTGTTGTAGCCGCCACCGCCACCGCCCCCGGCCGTCATGATGTCGTCTGTTCCCGATTCCAATCGAATTGCTGATCGTCCACCGCCAGAGGCCCAAGTGTCGGAATAATCATTTGTGCCCATTCCAGATGCACCGCCACCAAAACTTGCGTTACGTCGTGCGGTAGCACCCGAGAGTGCAATTGTTTCGGCGTACGTCTGTCGCTTGCCACCTTGACCAACGATGACGGTGTAGATAGTTCCTGCAGTAACGGAATACTGGCCAGTTGCGTACCCGCCACCGCCGCCATGTGCGGTGGTTCCAGTTCGGCCCCCACCGCCACCTGCTCCGAGCGCATGGAAAATTACAGATGAAACTCCAGTTGGGACAGTCCACGTTTGATTGAAGCCGGCATAGTTAATTGTGTCGTAGTACGTGGTACCGCCGGATGAATATTGGATAACAACACAACCATTGCCACCGAATGATGCAGCGAGGGTCGTTGCTTGTCCACCCACGCCAACACCGGTGGCACACGAAGGTGAAGATGCCGGAGTGGCGAAACTTTCGGATGGTGCAATCACGGAAATGCAAAGCGCAGCAAGGCATGCGAAAAGGCGCAGTGCCGCCCCTGCGCTTTTCATACGTGCAAAGGGCTTTACGCCCAAGGTGGCTCCGCGGGCTTTCATCTAAATGAATTATAGGCATTGGCCTTAGAGAGCCGAATTTGGTGTCGGGGAGCAGAGGGTTTGAGAGAGCGGAAAACCATCAAATCTTACTTGAGAGTAAAGCGCTGATTGATGGCGCGCATGATTGGCCGCTCAAGCACGTAGTAACTGAGCGATGCAATGGCAATGCTTGCGGGGAGTACGACGAGAAATCGAATAAGGACCTGACCATCATTCTCGGTGTACGGCATGTACTTTTCTGCAAAATTGCCGCCAAGAAAAGCCATGTGCCACAGGTAGATGCCGTATGAAATGGTGCCCAACCAGGTGAGGAGTCGAAACGACATGGCTTTCACGAGTAACGCTTGAGAGTCCACACAGAATGGAGCGACAAGTAAAACAGAGGCAATGCCGTACAGAAAATGACCGAGAAGGTCAATGTGGAACTCTGTTCTGTTTAATCCAATCGCCATATTTATGTTGGCGCTAATGAGCCATACAAAAACTGAACACACAACAAGCAATCCGGTGTGATTCGCAATGAAATTCTTCAGCTTCGAAAGCGTCTTTGCTGATGCAGGAGCCTCAACCAACACAGCGAGACCCATGCCAAGTGCCAAAGTGTCCATATGAGATGGCAACCAAATATGCGCCGTATCGAGAAACCAAAAATCTATTTGATGTATAAAAAGCCGAAATGCGTAGGCACCAAGGAAGAGAGCACTGAGTGCTTTCAGGAGAGTTGCCACCGATACGGGACCGTTGCGTCGTCTCGCTTGGCGTACAAAAACATAAGCAAACGCAGGCACAACGACATAGAAAGACATCTCGACGGCCAACGTCCACGCTTGGCGTATTCCGGTGAAAACATTGTGCTCAGTAAATGAATGAACGATAAAAACGTTCCTGATGAAACCAGATGTGTTCACAATCGTGAGGGCGTCGAGTCCGGCCAATACAAACAACGCCAGCCAGTAGCCAGGAAGAATACGTGCTGCACGTTTTAGGTAATAGTTCCGCGTTTTTGGCAGGGGTGACCCATGAATCAACGAATGGGCAAATGGGCGAAAGATCAGAAATCCACTGAGTACAAAAAAGATAGCGACACCTATATTGAGTCGATCAATGTAAGCACCAATTGAATCTGCGTTCGCAACGGTGTATCCGGAAACAAAAGATGTGTGGTACACGACTATGAGAATTGTGGAGAATCCTCTCAAGGAGTCGAGGGCTAGATTTCTGTGACTCGTTTGAGTTTCCACTATCTGGACCTAAGAGTTGTAGGACTTTACTTGGGCGATAAATGTGTCGAGTTTCTTAAGAAGCACTTCTTCAGAACAGAAGTCCTTCATAAAATTCGTCGCATTCTGTGACATTTCCTCGTAACGCACTGAATCTTCGGTAGCCACCTTGTAACTATCTAGAAATGCAGTGCGAAGCGAGTCCCACACCACAGGAAATCGAAAGCAACGCAACAACATTCGTGGGTCATGTGGCCAGCTATGCCATGACTTCGTATTTTCCACAATGAACGAAGTGTTGGGGAAAATGTAATCAGTCATTGCCGTATGACATGGCGCAACAGCAGGGGTTCCTGCGCTCATGAATTCAAGTAAAGGCAAACATTGGCCCTCACCACTTGAAGCATTCAGTGCAAATGTGGTGCCTGCAATTAACTGGTCGTAGGCGTCTTTTTCAAGGTGACTTTGTATGGCCACGATGCGGCAATCAAACTCTCCGAGATGATCGATTACATCCCACACTGCATTCACTCCTAGAACTGGATCTGATTGGATCAACTTCAGAATCAATGTTGCGTTTGCATTGTTCTCGTGCGCAGCAATGAACGCGGTAACTGCCTCAGTCCATTGTTTGCGGCCATCGTTGGGGTTAAAAACAAATGTATAGACGACCCCGTTGAAATCTATGTTTGAGGCAGTCTTCTCAATGTGCTCGGCATCTGCCGGCGGATTCCATGAATCTGCAACGTACCCATCGACGGACAGAGACCATTTGTCCATGCGGGGCCGAGCAGCCAATGGGGCGTATTTATCCCAGAGAGGTGCGGGGATAACAGCGATGGGGTAGTCATCACCGATCTCATTCTTCACCTGCTCTGCCGAGAACTGGCAATGAGTGATACTTCCTGGACTATTGCGAAAAACGTGATACCAATTGTTCCGGTCGTCATCAAGCCAAGATTCATTTGGGATGGTGTCAAACTCCCAAGCGAATACGGGAATTGCATAGTGAAGCGCTTCGTTCGGGACTTTATGTGGAGGAGTAAACGCAAGCAATATTTCCTCCGCTAAATCAAGATCAGCCGGACGTGCTGGTGGATCTGTGAGCACTTCAGTTTCTCCAAGATGTGGCATCAAAGATTCGAAGTACTTGAGTACGAACCAATAGCTGTAGTCACTCTTTCCTAGCTTGTCGCGAACATTGCCTTCATTGTGTGTTGCATACAAACGAAACTTAGTCATTGGACGACTCCAGCCATTGAGTGTGCGCTTGTTTCATTTGTTCGCAAAGACGCACCCAATCAAGCACATTTTCTAATTCACGTTCGACGCGGTGAAGATGACCAGGAGTTTTGATTGGTTGACGAAGCGGGGTGATGCGAACAATATTGTCTGCATCTAGTTGAAGGTCATCGGGGCTTGAGATGATGAATTGTGTGGAGTGCTTATCTGTGTGAGGTGCAACATTATTCAGAGTGATTGATGAGCCAACATGAACATACGTATCGGCGACAGCTAATAGAGACGGAGCATCTCTATAAGTGTCGTGTGTATGAATCGCGATTACACGACATTTGATTTCGCCGACTCGAAAGAAGAGAAACATGAGTTCGGAGAAGAAAGAAGCTCCTGAAACATTGGAGTTCTGAATTATAAGAGTTGCCTCGGAATTTTCTCTAAACGTCCAGAGGAAAGCCGAGACCACGTCTCTCCACTGATTGGAATTAGAGGTCTTATTAAATACGGCAACAGTTGTAAAGCCGCGTGTCTCTATTGACGGGGTTTTTGCTACTCGAGCTGTATTTTGCTTACGTTGCTTAGGTGCAAGTGCACTGACAATGGCTCGACGTTTTTTGGTCTTTGCAGTAACAAGTGCACCATCTGGGGGAAGAGTGACTTGCAGACGGTGGATGCCGATCCCCATCTTTCGTGCGCCGAAATGGGAATCGGTTGATTCTGGAGTGAGGCCAGTGATGCGGAGAAGGTGAGTGGGCTCCTTGGTTTTGAACCGAAAAATGAACTGCTTTGGTTCTTGTTCTAAAACAAATTGAGCCGAACTTTCACCCAACGCAACGGTGATATTTGTGCCGTTGTTCTTTCCAAACCCTTGCGCAAAGAATTGAATCTCACAATCGCCGTGAACTGAGAACGGCAGAATCACATGACAGGGGTCTGTCTCTGACCAGATACCCCAAGACTCACGAGAATGGAAACCGACAAAGTCGAGTTCGTCATGGGTTGGATTCGCTAAGTCAATAAAAGTTGGCGTGCCATCCCAGACTGCATTGCTAAGGCCGGGGGCCGCAACGGATATCTTCGAGACACCAATTGCCATGGTTCGGGGATCATCCACCTCATCGAGGCGTGACGGGATGATGTTGCTGAACTCAATGGTGCGACTTGGTGAGGCGATATTGAAGAAATGAATTGAAGTTTGAGGTTGTTGGACCAAGTTGATGGTGGAGGAAGCGCCACTAATGGACATATGGATGTCTTGGCCAATATTTGGTCCGAAACCAACAGTCTCAATCTCGATGAACACTTCTCCGTGAACAAAGTACGGAAGAACAAGTTTTGGGTTTTCTGTGCGGCTCCACACTCCCCATTCCTCTAACTCATAAAAACCGAGCGCCAATAAAGCATTAGGTGAGTCAAGTGCCTCAACAAAAGTGGTCCATCGCCCATTGTTGTCTTGAGTTGGCAGACGATCAAGGAACTCGTCTTCCTTCTTTGAGATGTCCCCGTCACTGAAATCATCGCTATTGAACACGACCGAGTCGCGCGATACATGAAGTGGAGTAGTAGGTTGCGTTACGGTATTGATAGAGAAAAACCTAGTAGGTTTCCTAAGACAACTTCATTATTAGACAACTTCCAGAGACTGACAATGTTGCTGAAAGTTTGATAGTTCACACACGTAGGAGACAGTTGTGAGATCACTTGTTGTGAGAGTTATTCGCCGAATCCGGCGGCAACTGATTTCACCACCGGCCCCAGTTGTTGAAACTCGCGCGCCTTCCCTTGAAGAACTAGGCCTTGCCCATATGAGTGAAACCGAACGTGTGGGATTACGCGACGATGTGCTTCGTGGTTTTTATAACAATGAAACAGGCGAGGTCTTTACGGGAGTATCAATTGATGCCGATGACATTGTTGTCGACGTTGGTTGTGGTTCTGGTGGCCCACTTCAGTTTCTTAGTACGCGCGGCGCAAAAGTAACTGCAGTCGATGTGAGTGAAGAAGCCATCGAAGTTGCTCGTGATGCAGTTGCTAGTCAAGGGGGAGTGGTCGACTTTGTTTTAGCTCCGACTCAAGAAATTCCTCTGCCAGATAACTACGCCACAAGGGTCGTGTGTATGGAAGTACTGGAACATGTAGATGATCCGTCCTTCTCGCTTTCAGAAATGTTTCGCATCGGCCAAAGTGGGGCCTTGTACTTGTTGACAGTGCCCGATGCGATAGCAGAGCGCATTATCGGTGGAGTTGCACCTTCGAGTTACTTCGAAAAACCGAACCATATTCGCGTGATTGAACGCGACGAGTTTGAGAATTTGGTTCGCGATGCTGGATTAGAGATTTTGAAGCATGACTACAGCGGTTTTATCAGCACATTTCGCTTAGCAATGCTGATGATGCGTGGGCATACAAATTCAAAAGGTGAACCTGACCTCAAAGCTGAAGATGAATTCCTCTTGAAGTGGGCACGCATGTGGAACGAGATGCTTGATTGCCCAGAAGGTCGCGAGATGAAAGATATGTTGGATTACTTGGTGCCACGTTCTCAAATCATCGTGGCTCGTAAGCCCTAGCGTTTTGCGCTAGTTCACCATTCTTTCGCGGCCCTCCCAGTACGGGGCACGCAAATCCTTCTTCAGGATTTTTCCGCTCGGGTTACGTGGCAATGCATCAATCCAGTCAACACTTGTTGGGCATTTGAATCGAGCAAGCAAACCCTTTGAGAACTCGATGATCTCTGCTTCGGTCACTGCGACATCTGCTTTCTTCACCACGATTGCTTTCACGGTCTCGCCCCACTTTTCATGTGGAACACCAATAACTGCTACGTCTGCAATTGCAGGATGGCTCATGAGAGCACTCTCTACTTCTGCGGGGTATACGTTTTCGCCACCAGAGACAATCATGTCCTTCACACGGTCATGGATATAGATGTAACCGTCTTCATCTCGATAACCGGCGTCACCAGTTTTGAACCAGCCGTCTGGGGTGATCGATTCGGCTGTTGCTTTGGGGTTGTTCCAGTAGCCCTTCATCACCTGTGGCGACTTGCACCAGATCTCTCCTACTTCACGCGCGGGAAGTTCCTTCCCAGTTGAGTTATCAATGATGCGAATCTCTACTCCGGGAGCAGGCACGCCACATGAGCGAAGTCGATGTGCGTTTGGTCCCTTCGGATCATGATCTTCTGATGGGAGAAGGGTGGTAGCACCTGTTGTTTCGGTGAGACCGTATACCTGCATGAAATCGCATTTGAATGTCTCCACGCTGTTGGTGAGTACTTCAAGAGAAATAGGAGATGCGCCGTAGACCATGAGTTGCAAACTTGAAAAATCTGCCTCTTTAACGCTTGGCATCATCAACATGAACTGCAGCACTGCAGGCACTAGGAAGCCGTGTGTAATTTTATGCTTCTCAATAAGTTGAATAACCGCGTTGGGATCCATGTCTCTCAAGATGATGGATGAAGAACCAACAAACTGACCTGCAGTTGCCCAACCGCCACCACCAATGTGGAAGAGCGGCATAGCAACAAGGTTGACCATGTCGTCACTTAACTTCCAGAAGGTACGCGCACCGGGCAACAACACAAAGAAGTTGTGGTTGGTCAGCATGACACCCTTTGGTCGACCGGTAGTTCCGCTTGAGTACAACTGGAATGCAACGTCTTCTGATACTGACTCCACTCCGGGGTCAGCAGTCGTTCCGCTATTGACCCAGGACTCATAATCAATATCGCCACCAGTTCCACCGATGACCACAATGAGTTTGGTCGCAGTGAGGTTGGCACGAATGGCTTCTACGACTGGCCAGAAGTCGGCATGCACAACCAAGACTTTGGCTGCAGAGTCATTAACAATGAATTCCACTTCTGGTGGAGCAAGGCGCCAGTTGATATCAACCGATACGGCATTGATAAGCGCGCATCCGTAAAAAACTTCAAAGTGTTCAATGCTGTTCTTGTCGAGGAAAGCAACTCTGTCTTGTACTCCTACGCCAGCAGCTTGCAACGCATTAGCCACTCGGACGGAACGTTCGTATAGCTCGCCCCAGGTGCGGGTGCGGTCACCTTCAATCAGCGAGTTAGCCGAAGCACGAGAAACCCCGTGGGTGCGAATAATGTCAGCAAGGGTGGTTATGTCTTTAGCCATGTGAAAAATGTAGTCGCTCGGAGGGGGTCCGTGAACAGCGGCCACGGCTGGGAAAGACGAGTGGCTGTCGTGCCAGAATGGGCAGATGAGTTCCACTGTTTCAGTTGTTAAAGAAGTATCCGCCCCTATCGACGTCGTCTGGGCCATGGTGACGGACTTGCCCCGCATGGGCGAGTGGTCTCCTGAGAACCAAGGCGGGGAATGGGTAAAAGGAGCGAGCGGCCCCGCTGTGGGAGCTCGATTCAAGGGCCACAACAAGAACGGGAAACGCTCTTGGTCAACGTCTGTAGAAGTGAATGCATGCGATGCTCCGCGTAAGTTTTCTTTTGGTCTGATGGTGGGCCGCAAGAACTGGTGCGACTGGGTCTACGAACTCGAGCCAATTGCGTCCGGAACTCGCGTCACACATAGCTGGGTTGATCATCGGAGCAAATTCTCATCAACCCTTGGTAAGTGGGTTAGCGGTGTTGCAGACCGAGCAAGTCACAACAGAGCAAACATGGAAGTCACAATTAACAATCTTGCTGCCGCCGCAGCATCGCGTTAATCAATCGAAATTGAAAGGTCCCGATATGGAAATCCTGACAGAAATCACAAACAACATTTTGGTCATCACTTTGAATCGTCCAGATGCAGGTAATGCATTAAATGGTGCGCTCAGTGAAGGTTTGTCGAACGCATTGACTGATGCGGAAACAAATCCTGAGGTACGCGCCATTGTTGTTACGGGCGCTGGAGAAAAGATCTTTTGTGCCGGCATGGATTTGAAGGCATTTGCTGCTGGTGAAGACATTGCAAAAATCGGAATGGGTTTTACAGCATTACGGAAATGTTCAAAGCCACTCATCGCTGCTGTGAATGGTCACGCATTGGCCGGTGGATTTGAAGTGGTCATGATGTGCGATCTCATCGTTTCTGTCGAATCTGCAAAGTTTGGAATTCCAGAAGTAAAGCGCGGTTTGTTTGCAGCAGGTGGCGGAGTTCGTCTTCCTGCGCGTATTCCACTTGCAGTCGCGATGGAGATGGGTCTTACTGGCGATCCGATCGATGCAACGCGTGCAAAAGAACTCGGCCTCATTAACCAAGTTGCGCCTGCGGCAGAATTACGTGACGCGGCCCTTGCACTGGCTGCACGTATCACTGTGAATGGTCCGCTTGCTGTGCAGGCAACGAAGCAATTGATGCTCGATGAAATTGGTGATGGCAATCCTCAACTCATGGGTGAGTTGCAGAGAAAAGTGTTTACTAGCGAAGATGCCAAGGAAGGCCCAAGAGCCTTTGCAGAAAAGCGTGCACCGGAATGGAAGGGACGCTAGAGGGCAGAACTCATGTCAGACGGCACTAAGGGAACAAACTTCCGAACATCGTCCTTCTTTGTTCGACCCGTTCGCGCGTTCAAGTAATTCGAGGTCTCTACTCTTGATTAGGGTGTGCTCATGACTCGAGCACAACTCACTAAAGATTCCATAGACCTCGGCATTGTTGTTTGCGATGCTGAAAAATCACTTGCTTTTTATCGAGATCTTCTTGGTTTCGAATTTAAAGGTGAGATGCTAATGCCAGGTGGTGGCACCATGTACCGCCTGCTATGCGGCACTACCTTGTTGAAACTAGTGAAGGCCAATGATGATCCTGCACGAGCAGCAGGCGGGGGAATCACTGGGGCATGTGGGTATCGCTACTTCACAATCAGCGTCAGCAATATTGAAGAGATCACGTCAGCATGCGAATCAGCTGGCCACAAGGTGGCAGTGAAGCCACGTGAACTTCGTGCGGGAATTACCATCTCAATTGTTGAAGACCCCGATGGAAATCTTGTGGAGTTTCTTCAGGTCGCTTGATCTAACAATAGAAGTAATACAGTTCTTCGCATGAGTACAGTTGGCGCATGCGTAAGAACCCACTCCTAGCGATTTTCACTACGGTATTTATCGACTTAGTGGGATTCGGCATCCTTATTCCGGTCTTTCCGTTACTCATCTCTGAGAATTCACCCTTTCGTGTAACTCCGGACGGGTGGTCCTTCACACAAGGCCTCATCATGTTGGGTTGGTTGCAAGCCATCTATCCGTTTTGCACATTTATCGCTTCGCCAATTCTTGGACAATTGTCGGACAGGTTTGGACGCAAGCCAGTTCTGGCTATCTCAATTTTTGGTACATCAATTGGATATGTCTTGTTTGCAATTGGAATAAGCACGGCAAATCTTCCTTTGTTGTTTGCTTCTCGTGCACTCGATGGGTTTACGGGTGGAAACCTTGCAGTAGCTAACGCTGCAATCGGCGACATCAGTACCAACGAAAACAGGGCTAAGAATTTTGGTTTTCTTGGTGCAGCTTTTGGAATGGGGTTCATCGTTGGGCCATACCTCGGAGGAAAACTCAGTTCGCCAGGTGTCAGTTTCTATGGCTTATTCGATACTCCGAGTTGGTTTGGTGCCACTACACCGTTTTGGTTCGCAGCGATTATTGCAATGTTGAACTGCGTCGCGGTTCTAACAACTTTCCCCGAGACCATCAAAGAAAAGTTCCACGCTGGTCGCATCAATGCCACGCAATCGATTCAGAATGTTGTTCAAGGTTTTCGTTCGGAACGCCTTCGAGTTGTACTGATAGCAGGATTCCTCTTTAGTTCTGGCTTTACATTCTTCACGACATTCTTCGGAATTTATCTAAAAAACAATTTCGACTTCTCCGCATCTAAGACTGGTGATTACTTCGCCATCGTTGGATTGTTTATTGCCTTTTCACAAGCAGTACTTGTTGCGCGAGTTGCAAAAAAACTGGTGGACTTCAAGGTGTTGCGGTTCAGTTTGTTTGGAAACGCAATCATGATGTTGTTCTACTTTGCAGTGCCAACGTCATTCCCACTGGGTCTGTATTTCGTGATTCCACTCTTTACGGCCTTTAACGGACTCACTATGGCGAATATGACAAGCCTGATTAGTCGTTCTGCAGAACCTGGTCGGCAAGGCCAAGCCATGGGCATTTATTCCAGCGTGCAGAGCCTTGCTCAGGTTCCTGCGTCAATTCTTGTTGGCTATATCACTACAAGTGTCACTTCGAGCCAGCCATTGGTTGTTGCTTCAGTCTGTATTGCGCTTGGAGGATTGTTGTTCCTTCTAATGTTCAAACCAAAATTTGTGAGCAGTGTTCCTGGTGCACAAATGGGCGCGCCAAGTCACTAACTACGTCATCATGGCAACACGAGGCGTTCTCTTTTTTGATCTTGATGGCACCATCGCTGATTCAGGCGCCGGCATTCATGCTTCACTAAATGAAGTATTTGAGTCCCACGATTCTGAGCCGTTGACCATCGAGGAACTTCACATGGTGATTGGACCGCCACTACAAGAGTCTCTTCCGACTCTTTTTACTCCACGCGGAATCTCGCATGAACTTGTTGACACCTTTATTCATGAGTATCGAGCCATATATAAGGCGCACCACCTTCCGCGTACTCAATTCAACGATGGGATGAAGGATGCTTTAGAGATTCTTCACGATCACTACTACTTGGCAGTGGTGACCGCTAAACCTGAACCTCAAGCACTTGTCGCAATAGAAGCGCTTGGCATTACAGACATGTTCGTCACCATTGTTGGTCCCGAGAATGACCAGCCTCATCCGAAGACTTTGTTGCTGCAGCGTGCATTGAGCGAAGTTATTACGTCGCTCGGAGACGAACCTCTGCTTCAACAATGCTGGATGATTGGTGATCGGCACCACGACATAGAAGCTGGGGTCAATGTGGGGACCAATGCCATGGGCGTGCTGTGGGGCTTTGGATCAAGAGAAGAACTGCAATCGGCGGGGGCACACATAGTTGCCCAAGACCCTGAAGAACTCATCAGGGTGTTACTCGACTCACTCGAATAACGACGAACATAATCCATTCGTCCCGCACGAAATTCCTGCGAGGAATGTGTCCTACACTTCAAGAATTGAAGGGGGCAACATGTTGAATCGTCCAGGAGCACCATTACGAATTCGGGGAGTCCATGGTTCGCCATACTCATTAAAGATGCGTGCGGTGCTGCGGTATCGACACATTCCGTTTAAATGGGTTCCGCAAGGCTCAAAATGGGATGACCTGCCGCCGTTTCCTCTGATTCCTGCAATTGCTTTTCCGGATGCAACTGGTGCGTATACGGACACGATGATTGACTCAAGCCCACTGATAGCGCGCCTGGAGGGAATGTATTCAGAGCGCAGTCTTGTTCCAACAGATGCCGTTGTGGCGTTTATCGACTACTTGCTTGAGGATTACGCAGACGAATGGGTAACGAAGCAGATGTACCACTATCGCTGGTACTACAAGGACGCTATTGATAAAGCAGGAAAACTTTTGCCGCTCGATAGTGATCAGCAAATGCCTGTCGAAACGTTGTCGCGCTTTACTAACTACATCACGGAACGTCAAATTACTCGGCGTGCTTTAGTGGGTTCGACCGAAGAGAACAAGCCTGCGATTGAAGAGTCGTTCCATCGTTTGCTTGACATGATGCAGGCGCATCTCGCAGTTGCACCTTTTCTTTTAGGTGATCGACCTGGACGTGGAGATTTTGCTCTCTTTGGTCAGATGACAGAGCTATTGCGTTGGGATCCAGAGTCTGTGCGCATCGGCATTGAGCGTGCGCCACGAATGGTGAACTGGGTTGAACGAGTAGACGATTTGTCATGGTGGGATGTAGAAGGCGATGACGGTTGGGTCACTCGTGACGCAATTCAACCCACAGTTCTTGCGTTACTGCCAGAGATTGGCCGCACGTATGCACCCTTCTTGTTGGCGAATGAAGCAGCAATGGAAGTTGGCGCAGAAACCTTCTCCTGCGTAATTGATGGCCACCCATATAGCCAAGGAACTTTTGTGTATCAGCGCAAGTGCTTGAAGTGGATTCGTGAAGAGTACGCAAAACTTTCGGCTAATGATCGCCGTGACGTGGATGCCTTATTGGCAGGCACTGGCTGTGAGATTTTGTTTACGGCATGAGTTCAACTGATGTTGTGCTCTTCGGACATTGGATTTGTCCATTTTCTGTGAGAGTCGAGTTTGCGCTCGCTCAGAAAG
>DAISXE010000009.1:0-3130 GCA_036826015.1 Ilumatobacteraceae bacterium | reverse complement strand
TGGTTGCTTGTTTCTCCGTGGCTTGCAGGAGACCAACCGACATTGGCTGAAGCGATTATGGCTGGGGTGTACACGCGATGGACCGGCCTGCAAAGACTTGGAATGACGGCAATGCTTCCTCAATCAGTAGAGAAGCATCGTGAACATATGCATTCACTCTCTGGCTGGCAAGCAGTGGAGTGGTCTGATGAGCAAACAGACGAATTCGTTGGGCGCTTCTTGAAGTATCGCGAAATACAAAACTCTTAGCATTTTTCTTCCACTACTCTGCATGAGTGGCAATAACTGGAACGATGATGGGCGAAGTCTCAGAACTGTGGAAAATAACTGCATTTCGGCGTCTCCTGATTGCTCGCGTCGTCAGCAATATTGGAAACGGGATTACTCCTATTGCGCTTGCATTCGGCGTCCTTTCCATCCCCGGTGCTGATGCTGGCTCACTCAGTTATGTCACAACGGCTCAAATGATTCCTCTCGTGTTATTCATGCTTGTAGGGGGAGTAGCGGCCGATCGATTTGGTCGTTCACAATTGGTGGGTATTACAGACATAGTTGGCAGCATCTTTGTTGGCATAAGCGCGCTGTCTTTTTTGACTAGCCATGCATCTATTCCGCTTTTGTGTTTTAACGGGTTCATATTTGGGATGCTCAATGCGTTGTGGTACCCAGCATTCAGTGGAATCATGCCGATCATTGTCCCGGCCAAGTTGTTGCAAGCTGCAAACTCCACCGTGGGCTTGGCTGCAAATGCTGGTTTTACTGTTGGGGCAAGCATCGCGGGAGTACTTGTCTCCACCGCCGGTTCAGGGTGGGGTCTTTTGGTCGATGCTTTTTCTTTTCTCGTTGCAGGCATCTTGGTATTGCGGATGAAGTTGCCTCGTAATGCTCAGCCTGAAGAGGGCGAAGCGAGGGAAACCATATTTGCGCAATTGCGCGGAGGTTGGTACGAGTTCTCGTCGCGTCGGTGGATAGTCATTGTCGTCATATGTTTCGCTTTCTTCCACATGGGCTTTGAAGGGTTCCTTGGTGTGCTCGCTCCGGTACAGATGAAAGAAGCACTAGGTGGGGCAAAAGACATGGGAATCATGATGTTTGGGTTTGGCGTGGGTGCAGTCAGTGGCACAGCGTTGGCTTTGAAATTGCGACCGCAACGTCCACTCGTTCTCGCAGTGGGTGTTTGCCCAATTGTTGGTTTATGGATTTTGTCTCTCGCTGTGCCTATGCCGATCTGGGTGTTATTCCTGATGGCAATGGCAGGTGGAATTGCACTTGACCTTATGTATGCCAATTGGATGACCACGATTCAAACCAATGTTCCTCAAGAGGCGTTATCACGAGTTGGTTCGTACGACGCATTTGGTTCGCTTGCGTTTGCACCACTCGGATTGTTCTTGGCTGGCCCGTTTACACATTTAGTCGGTGCACGAACAGCACTGATTGCAGTGGGACTGATGGTATTTATCGCGGCCTTGTTGCCATTAGCTTCATCTGAGGTGCGTCACCTAAAAGCGGTGACTCACGAAGACCACGCCTAAGCGCGAACGAGTCGACCAGGGCGCGCGCCTGTATCGACACCATTTCGACGAGTGATTGCACCATTAACAATTGTGGCTACGTATCCGTCTGCCGATTGCAGAATGCGACGGCCACCCGCTGGTAGATCGTTCTCCGCGTGTGGTGCGTTCAGACGTAGGTTCTGAAAGTCAATGACATTGATGTCGGCGCGCTTGCCTTCAGCAACTTCGCCGCGATCAGAGAGTCCCATGACTGCTGCTGTTGCGGTGGTTTGCATGCGCACTGCCTCTTCAATACTCAATTTTGGTCCACGTGCACGATCGCGTGCCCAGTGGGTCAATAGGTAGGTAGGAATTGAAGCATCACAAATCATGCGCACGTGAGCACCACCATCACTCAGACCATTGATTGCGGCTGGGTGAGTAAGCATCTCGTAGATGACGTCGTGATTTTCGCCTACATAGTTCAAAGTGGGGAACATGAGCGATGCAGTGCCACCGTTTTCATTCAACAAGTCATAGGCCATTTCAAAAGTGCTAACGCCAGCCTTATCTGCAAGTGCCTTCACAGACATTGCAGGGGTTGGTTCGTAGTCCACGTTGTCGCCCATGGCGTACATGAGATGAGGAATCATGCCAAGTGCTGGCCCGAGTCCATCGAACTGCACTGCAGAGTTCACTGGTTCATCTGGCTCAGACAAAATCTGCGCGCGCACTGAAGGCTTTGCCAACTCAGTGCGCAGGTCAGCAAGTGAGTGCGAAGCTGCTAACGAAATAAATGTTGGACGCTTTGCAAATGGGTGATACCCAGCCCAACACACCATCATGCCGAATGGTCGCGCAGCAACTTGTGGTCGCAAGTATCCACCTTTTTCCATAATCATGGAGGAGTAGTCAAGAGCTTGCTTCCATGTGTCTGGCATCGTCGCATACTGCAACAACAGATACGTGACTTTTAGATCTGTACGAAGTGCAAGGTCTCCCATCCACTGAAGTTCTTCTGTCATCCCCATCGTGGGTTGATCGCCACCGTCTGGAAGTACCTCGGGAGCGATTTCAAAAATTCCACCACCAGCTGCGGTAAGTGCATCGGCAATCGCATTGAGTTCTTCACTGCTTGCGAATGTTCCCGGAACAGGTTGACCATCTTTAGCTTTGTGACCCATTGTGCGGCTGGTAGAAAAACCAATTGCGCCGGCTTCGCGTGCTTCGCGCACGATGCGAGCCATCTCGGCAATGTCTTCAGCAGTGGCGTCTTCGTTACGTGCCCCTCTGTCACCCATGACATATCCACGAACAGCACCATGGGGAACATAAGCGGCGATATCCATGGAGTAACGGCGACGATCAATCGCGTCAAGGTATTCGGGGAATGTTTCCCATTCCCACTTAATGCCTTCATGAAGAGCTGTGCCCGGAATATCTTCCACACCTTCCATTAACTGCACAAGCCATTCCTCGCGTCCTGGGCGTACAGGTGCAAAACCAACTCCGCAGTTACCGACAACAACAGTGGTGACACCGTGGCCACTTGAAGGTTCAAGCAGTGTGTCCCAACTCACTTGGCCGTCGTAGTGAGTGTGAATATCGATAAAGCCTGGAGTGACAAGTTTGCC
>DAISXE010000008.1:0-29477 GCA_036826015.1 Ilumatobacteraceae bacterium | reverse complement strand
GTGCTGCTCAGCGTCAGCGTGAGAACGCATTGCTCCGGGCAATCGGTGCAAGTCGCAAGCAAGTGACGCGTGCAATGTTGATTGAATCAGTCGCAGTGGGCCTCGTTGGTTCCACCATTGGACTGGTTGCCGGAATCGGATTGTCAAGTGGCCTGAGCGCACTGTTGAAAGCTTTGAATATCGATATCCCAAGTAGTGGTCTCGTCGTGAATCAGGGAACCATTGTTTCCACCATTGTTATTGGTTTAGTCGTCACGGTGCTTTCAGCCATTCTTCCCGCACGTCGCGCAGGAAAAGTGCCACCTTTGGCAGCAATGCGTGCCACAGCATTAGAAATTGCAGAGCCCGGTCGTAAGCGTTTGTACGGAGGCTTGCTGTCCATTGCTCTCGGTATTGCAATCATTTCTGCAGTTATCGGGGGCGCAAACAATTCATACCTCGGATTTGGCATCTTGTTTGTGTTCATAGGAACCATTGTTCTTGGACCAATTATCGCTCGCCCAGTTGCATTGTTCTTGGGTAGACCTGCCGCACGTTTTCGTGGCATCACCGGCGTAATGGCGCGGCAGAACTCAGCACGTAACCCAAAACGCACTTCCCGCACTGCATCGCCAGTACTCATCGGTGTTGCTCTCGTTACTGCCGTCACTGCTCTTGCAGCATCCATCAAGGGTCAAATCAACGACGTCTTTACCGAACAGTTCAAGGGCGACTACGCAGTCACTACGAATAATCAGTTCACCGGCGGACTCAGCCCATCACTAGCTCTTGATCTCAACAAGTTGCCTGAAGTGGACAAAGCATCGGGCATTGGTTTGATCACAGTAAAACTGAACAACAATGGTCAGTACTTCACAACCATTGATCCAGGCACGGTTGAGGGTGTATTCGATCTTGGTCTCATTAACGCCAAGTACTCAGACCTGACTCCCGACAGCATCTTTTTGGCTGAGTCCTACTCATTGCGCAAGAACCTTCCCATAGGAAGCAATCTCACCATCACATTGGGAGATGCAACCCAACGAGAACTCACAGTGCGCGGCTTATACAAATTTGATGAACTTGCAGGAAACTTTGTTGTCAATCGCGCGATGATTGCAAATTCAGCAGTTGTCAACTTTGACATCGGCGTATACATCGTTGGAAAAAACGGAGTGCCCGATGGTGAGGTGCAAGCCGCACTCGATAAAGCCGTGAAGAAATACGGTCAGGGCGAATTGCTGTCCAAAGCTGAATACATCGACAAACAGTCTGGCCAAGTGAACCAATTGCTCGGCCTCATCTATGGCTTGCTCATGTTGTCCATCATCATCGCATTCGTCGGAATCATCATTACGTTGCTTCTCAGTGTGTTTGAACGCCAACGAGAACTTGCACTGTTGCGTGCAGTAGGAATGACTCGTTCTCAAGTGCGCACCACAGTGCGTTGGGAAAGCGTCATCACATCGCTTCTCGGTGCTGTGCTCGGAATCATTCTGGGCATTGGCCTTGGTTGGGTCATTGTGTTTGCTCTCAAAGATCAAGGTCTCACATCTTTCAAGCTGCCCGTCGGTCCAACCATTGTCATCATGGTGATGTCATTCATTGTTGGTTTGTTTGCTGCTATCTACCCGGCATGGCGCGCAACTCGAGTGAACATTCTCGACGCACTAAATACCAACTGACATGAATCTGCCTGTAGTTACTGATGAAATGTTGACATTCCTTCGGGAGCGTCACCTTGCATCACTCACCACCATGCGTAAAGACGGGTCACCTCACGTAGTGCCCGTTGGGTTTTCTTACGATGCTGAATCTGGCATAGTTCGCATCATCACGTTCCCTTCTTCTGTGAAATACAAAAATGCATTACGCGGCGGCCGTGCAGTGGTATCGCAAGTAGACGGTGGCCGTTGGCTTTCTTTAGAGGGAACCGTCAGCGGCACTGCAGACGCAGATCGCGTTGCTTCAGCAGTACTGGGGTACACCGCTCGCTATCAGGAACCAAAAGAACGTGCGGATCGCGTAGCTATTGAGATTCATGTCGACCGCATTATGGGTCGCGCGTAAGTCTTACGATGCTGGTCGATGTCGCAAGATGTCGGAAATGAATTGCGACCCCGCTGGGTGAGCATCCATCATGCGAGCAATCGGATCTGAATCATCGCGTTCTGGGTATGGCTCACACCCCACTTGACATCCGGGGCACCAGTACAACAAGCGAGCGTGTGCACCAATTTTGGTGAGACGAATCACATCACCACAACGAACACATTTCTGACCATTGCGGCCGTACACCGCAAGACCACCTGGTACATCTGGCGCGGTAACTCGCACAGGTGATTGAAGGTTTGCTCGTACTTGTCCGGCAGCAGTAAGAACAATGTCTAAACAAGTTGACTGTGGGACTGAACTAACAAGTGCCCAAGGGTGAACACCGCTAGACCACAACACTTCACAGCGATACACATTGCCCACGCCACTCATTACACGTGGATCCAACATCGCTTCAGCAATTGTGGAATCTTGATTGTCGTAGTGAAACAAACGCGATGCGCATTCATGCAAGTCTGCATCTAGTCGCGCAACATCAGGACCAAGTCCACCTGCACGCGGATGACGTGATTGATCGAACTGGCGATACGTCTCTGCAACACGAGTACCGAAGGCAACGGCAACCCAGTCTTCTGTTTCAATGATTACGTGCGCAAGATGACGTCGACGTTTCCATTTTTGGCCCACGTGATACGCATGCCACGTTCCACGCATACGAAATTGTGTGTGAAGAACAATGCCATCATCAAAAACAATTTCCAGTTGCTTACCGTGATTCTCAACACGCTCAATTGCTGCGCCAACTTGGGGAACCGGGCCAACAAGACCAACTGATTCAAAACGAGAGATTGTTGTTCCAACGAGGGCCGTTCGCAGCACTGCGGCTGCTCGATACATGGCGTCGCCTTCTGGCACGCATGAAATTCTAGTTCAGGGAAGTTGGCCGACGGAGGCAAGCGCCAAACGAATCAAGCGATCATGGCCACTTGTCATTTCGCGAATGACATCGTCACTCACAGCTTGTTGAGGAGTGAACCATGCAAGGTCGAGCGCCTTTTGCGATGGTTCACATTCGCCTGTGACGGGCACTACATACGCCAAGCTCACAGCATGATGTCGCGGGTCGTAGAAACCAGAGATCGATGGATCGGTGAAGTACTCCACCACCGTGAAAGGCGAAGGTTCTGGCGGCACACGTGGCAGAGCAAATGGCCCAAGGTCTTTCTCTAGATGGCGCATGAGAGCGTCTCTGATGCGTTCATTCAGCATGACGCGCCCTGAGACCACCATGCGGCTGATGCTTCCGTCTGCGGCTTGCTGCAAGAGCATGCCCACATGGGTGACTTTCCCATCGGGGTCACAGCGCACCGGCACAGCCTCGACGTAGACCAACGGCACTTGATTGCGCACCATGGCGATCTCTTCTGGGGAGAGCCACGCGTTTTGAGTCTCAATTCGTTGGTCAGTCACAACTCCGACGCTACTACGCACCGTGCCTTGAGTGAATGAAGGTCGCGCCCCGTCTTACAGCCGTTCTGGGGACGGTGGTACCGTAATTCTGTGTGCACAGCACACCTCATTCCAAGGAGACACCATGGCAATCAAAGTTGCAAAATTCAGAGACGTAGCAAACGGACTCCAGCCAGGACAGTTTGCTGTCGGTGATCATGAGTCAGTGAACTCGTTGAACGACCTCGACCCGAAGTACAAGATGCTGGTCGACAAGCCATTCGCTTGCACCATGGCAGTGATGGGTTCCGATGGCCGTCCCAACCTCACTCCAATGTGGTTCGACTACGACGGAGACAAGGTGTTGGTCAACGTTGCTTCACAACGCACCAAGACAAAATGGATTCGCAAGACACCTCAGATCACCATCTTGATCATGAACCCAGAGAACATGTACCACTGGATGAGCATGAAGGTCACCGTTGAGCGCGAGATTTCTGAAGACGATCCAAAAGAAGGCACAGCAGTTACGGAACACCTCAACAAAATCTGGCGTAAGTACATCGTCGATGGTGGAGACACCTACGGCTTGCGTGACCCATCAATTGATGAGCGTCGTGTGTTGTTCGTGTGCAAGATTGACAAGATCGCAACCTTCGGTCAGCCATAAAGCACAACATGAAAATCAGTGTCGTCGGTGGGTCCATCGGTGGACTCACCGCCGGGCTGCTACTTCGCGATGCAGGCCATGACGTTCGCGTATTTGAACGTTCTCCATCAGAGCTCGCTCAGCGCGGAGCAGGCATTGGCCTATTGCCCGAAACATCGCGATACCTCACCGAGTGTGCCGGAGTAGACATAGACGACATCTCTATTGCTACGTCACACATTCGTTATTTGTCTGCAGACAATTCGATACTGCACGAAGAGAAACACAACTACCGATTCAGTAGTTGGAACACCATTTACCGTCAGTTGTTGTCGTGTATGAAACCAAACGACTATGTGCTCGATCACGGAATGACTGGGTGGAGTGACGTTGATGCCACAGAAGTGACCATCACGTTCTCCAATGGAAAGACCCAAACATCAGACTTAGTTGTCTTTGCTGACGGAGTGAATTCACTTGCGCGAGCAACTCTTCTGCCAGGCGCAACCCCCCGATATGCAGGGTATGTGGCGTGGCGTGGCATGGTGCACGAAACAGAACTGTCAGCCGATACTCGTACATTGCTTGATGACGCAATCACGTACTTTGTCTATCCGAACAGTCATATTTTGGTGTACCCGATACCCGGTCTTGAAGGTGAAACAGTTCCGGGACAACGACTCTTCAATTTTGTTTGGTATCGCAATTACTCAACTGGCGGTCCACTAGAAGATTTGCTCACAGATATCTCTGGTGTACAACGCGAAGTCTCATTGCCGCCAGGTGCTGTTGCTCCACACCACGTTGCCGAAATGCAAACACATGCCAAGGCACACCTTCCCGCAGCCATTGCCGAACTCATCGTGAAGACACAGCAGCCATTCATACAAGTTGTTTTTGACCTCACAATCGATCACATGGCATTTGGTCGCACGTGCCTTCTCGGTGACGCTGCAAATCTTGGTCGCCCACATGCCGCGGCAGGTACTGCAAAGGCAGCAGACGATGCATGGGCACTCACCGATGCTCTCACTCGCAACGACGACCTGCTCACAGCCTTGCGCGAATACGAGAAGTCTCAATTAGCTGTTGGCCATCAATTAATTGAGCGCACCGAACTCATTGGTCGGCGCTCACAATTTGAAAACTCGTGGGTACCTGGCGACCCAGACCTCATCTTTGGACTGAAAGCACCAGGCACATGAGCGCTACAGCGAACGCAATGACCGATATTGCTCAGGCAATCCTTGCCACGTTGAATACAGAACAAACGTCGCAGGCACACTGGCCCTTCCCTAGTGAAGACGAACGGCAGAAATGGTTTTACACACCAACCGACCATGGTGGCCTCACACTGCACACACTCACTCCAGAACAAACTCGTTTGGTGATGCGATTAGTTGATGCCGGACTCTCGCGACCTGCGTACGTGACCGTTTCTACAATCATGGGGCTCGAGAACGTTCTCGATCAGCTTGAAGGCTGGACAGCACATTGGAACTTCCCACGTGGTCGCGACCCACAGCGCTATTTCCTACGCATCTTTGGCGATCCGGGTTCATCCACTTGGGGTTGGCGCATTGGCGGACACCACGTGTCGTTGCACTTCACCATTCTGAATAACGAAGTCGTTTCCAGTACGCCGTGCTTCTTGGGCGCAGACCCAGCCTCTTCCCCATTGCTCGGTGGTCAGTTTCTGCGGCCTCTTGGTGCGTGTGAAGACCTCTCGCGCGAACTCATGCATTCATTCACCGATGAACAACGTTCACTTGCCATCGTTTCGCATGTGCCACCCACAGACTTGGTAACAGCAAATAGAAGTGAACTTCATGATGGAGACATGGCGCTTCCATTAGCAAAGGTCTGGCGAGACGAATTCACCGGCGATTTACAAAATGTCGTGGAACAGTTTCAAAAGAATGAAGACGCAAAGATTGGGTATTCGCCCGAACATGCATCAGCATTGTCGTATTCGACTACCCCAAAGGGCATCGCAGCTGCTTCGATGAATACCTCACAGCAAGACATCTTGCGAGCATTGGTGAATACATATGTGGGTCGAATCAGTGATGAGTTTGCACAACGCGAAGCAGACAAGGTCTCTGAGCATTTTCAACAGTTACATTTTGCGTGGGCTGGCGGCACTGCAGTTGGTGTACCGCATTACTACCGCATTCAAGGCCCGCGTCTACTTGCCGAGTACGACAACACCACTCGAGACGGTAACCACGTTCACACCGTGTGGCGTGACCCTGTGAATGACTTCGGTGCAGATGTTCTTGCAGAACATCACCGAAAGTCTCATTAGCGATACGCCTCGTTCTGTAACGGCGTTCTACCAATCTGTAGAAACGTATTTGGTCTCCATAAAAGCCAACAGACCATCGTGGCCACCTTCACGACCAAGTCCTGATTGCTTGACTCCACCAAAGGGCGCCGCAGGATCTGAAACCAATCCGCGATTCAAGCCCACCATGCCAGTCTCGAGGGCATGCGCCAGCCGCATTCCACGCCCGTGATTACGCGTGTATATGTAGGAAACAAGCCCATGGTCCACACCATTGAAAAGCGGAATTGACTCTTCAATATCCTGCACTTCAATGATGGGCGCAACTGGCCCAAACACTTCTTGTTGAACAATTGAGTGGTGTTGCTGTACTCCCGCCAGCACCGTTGCTGCATAGCCATGCATCGGTGCAGGTGTTGCACTCGCACCACATAACGCCGTGGCTCCCTCAGCTATCGCACGCTCCACCAATGAAGACACACGAGATTGTTGCGCCGCGCTAACCAATGGTCCGAGTGTGGTTGTTGAGGCCATGCCGTCGCCCACAACTAGTGCAGACATTCGCTTCACAAACTTAGAAGTGAATTCATCGAGCACTTGAGTATGTACATAGAAGCGATTTGCGGCTGTACAAGCTGCTCCTCCATTGCGCATTTTTGCGATCATTGCGCCATCAACTGCTGCGTCAATATCTGCATCATCACAAACGATGAATGGCGCATTGCCCCCTAATTCCATGGAACAGTTCACGATATTGCCAGCTGCCTGACTCAGCAGAAGTGACCCAACACGTGTACTTCCCGTGAACGACAATTTGCGCACAATGCCGGAAGCAAGTAACGCTGCAACGGCATCACCCGGAGGATCAGGCGTGATCACCTGAAGTACCCCATCGGGCAAACCAGCACGTTTCAAGATGTCTGCAATGGCATATGCAGTCAGTGGCGTTTCGTGAGCAGCCTTCAACAACACGGTGCAACCAGCCGCCAATGCAGGGCCCACTTTGCGAGTAGCCATAGCAGCAGGAAAGTTCCACGGCGTGATGCACAGAGCAACGCCAACAGGCTCACGCGTTACTGCCAACCAATTAGTGCCATTGGGGGCTTGGCGTAGATCTCCATCGATTCGCACGGCCTCTTCACTAAACCAGCGAAAGAATTCCGCGGCATATGCCACCTCTGCCCTTGCGTCGGAAAGAACTTTTCCGTTTTCGCTCACAATGAGCTCAGCCAGCGCCTCTTGCTCGGCAACCATAATGTCGAAGGCTTTGCGCAGGATCTCACCGCGTTGACGTGGCAGGGTTTTGCGCCATGTTGTGAATGCAGTTGATGCAACCTCTGCTGCTGCAACACACTCTTGAACAGAATGGTTATGTACTGCAGATACCAGTGAGCCATTCGCAGGATTCACAATTTGAATATTTCCCATGCACCATTCTGCCCCAGTCACCTATCTACGGCTGACCAGGGCAAGCAGAAAGGCCCGGCGCTTTCGCACCGGGCCTTTCGCAGTTACTAATTGGGTAGAGGGTTTATGCTCCGCCGTTTACCTTTGCAAGTTGGCTAACTGCCTTCTCGAGAATCTTTCCAACAAGTGGTGTGTAGCCAGCTCCAGGAGCTGATTTCGGTGCACATGTGTTCAAGAAATAGCTAAAGAAGCGCTTTGAGATTGACATGTCTGCACTTGCAGCCGAACTTGCCAAACCGTATGAAACAGCATTGATTGGGTACGCATCAGATGCGGTGTAGGCATAGTTCTGAGTAACCAATCCTTCTGCACTCACCTCTGCACCTTCAAGCCAAGAGGCTGAAGTCGAAGGTGAAGGTGAAACGTAGGTTCCGGATGGATTCTGAATTGCTGCTGCCGCTACGCCACGCTCTTCCAAGAAGGAAAGTTCAGCGTAGGTAATTGCACCATTGTTCTGGCTTACATAGCTTGAAAGGCCTTCGTTGCCCTTTGCTGACTGGAATGAACCATCTGAAGGCATGGTGCCTGGGAATCCAGTGCTGTATGTATCGCTCGTTGGCTTATTCCAGATTGCTGGGAATGACTTATTCAAGAAGTTGATGAAGTTATTCGTTGTACCAGAACCATCGGAACGGTGAACAACACGAATTGCAAGATCTGGCATTGTGATTGTGACGCCGTCTTTCACAGTTGCAACCGCAAGTACACCAATTGGGTTCTTGCCAACATTTACCTGATACGTGGTGTTGGCCACGTAGGCAGTGGTCTTCGTCATTGGCTTCGTGTATCGAGAGTTGATGATGGACTTAGTTGCACCACCAAGAGTCGCTGCTGAAATTGTTACTTTTGCATTCTTGTACTTTGCCTTTGCAGCTGCAGTCATATTTACAGTGAATGTAACGTTTGCAGCTACTTTCTTTGCAGTAACTGTTACGCCAAGCTTTGAAGCAGAGAGTTTCTTCTTCACTGTTGAAGCCTTGTTTGAAGCGACAATCGCTGGGTCATTCCACTTCTTGATCTGGCCAGCAAAAATCTTTGCGACAGTCTCGCTGGTTAAGCGAACCTGAGCATTGGCTGGGCTCATGCCATCAACCTTGTAACCAATTGCGATTGATCCACCAATCAAGGGAACATACACAAGGTTTGCTGGAGCGCCACTGGTGTAAGCAGACTCAGATCCACCAAACTTATATGTGCCGTTTGCGAATCCAGTTTTGCCTGCAGATGAGCCGACCGACGCGTATGTGATTGTGTCGGCTTTGCCGGGGTTAACAAGTTCGTTCTTGTTGAAGCCGGATGCGCAGATATCCATCATGTTTGCCATGAAAGATGCTCCTCCGCCACCAACAGCAGCAGCATTTGCCTGTGTTGAAACGGCGGCAGTTGTGGCGATAGCTAATGCTGCCACGACTGAGATTTTACGACGGAATGTCATTTGTATTTCTCCTTGGGATTATCGGAAATGATTCCACTTGCACCGTAGGAGATGGATTTAACCAGAAAAATACCAGCCGACAAACGACAAGGGGTATTTAGGTAAACAATCCGTTAACTGAAAATCAGCCGAAACGACCCTGCACATAATCAGCAGTGCGCGTGTCTTTGGGGTTCGAGAAAATATTCGTAGTGAGGTCGGCTTCAACCAGGTGTCCCGGACCACCATCGGACAAGAAAAATGCACAGTAGTCAGAGACGCGAGCTGCTTGTTGCATGTTGTGCGTGACGATCACGATTGTCATGGACTCTGAAAGTTGAACAATAGTTTCTTCCACTCGAAGGGTTGAGCCTGGGTCAAGTGCAGAACAAGGCTCGTCGAGCAAAAGAACATCTGGCTTCAGCGCCAATGACCGTGCAATGCAAAGACGTTGTTGTTGGCCGCCCGAAAGTGAACCACCGGGTGATTTGAGACGATCTTTTACTTCATTCCACAAACCGGCGCGCGTGAGACAATCCTCAATGATTTCGTCTTTGTTGTCTGATTTGATCTTGGAGAGCTTCAGGCCAGCAACAACATTCTCCCCAATATTCATTGCGGGAAATGGGTTTGGCTTCTGAAATACCATTCCGATGCGCCGACGCATGTCAATGGCGTTTACGTCATCCGCATAAATATCATTGCCCTCGAACAACACTTGTCCGGCCATTGCTGCTTTTGGAATGAACTCGTGCATGCGGTTCAACAGGCGTAGGAAAGTTGACTTGCCACAACCCGATGGCCCAATCAAACCGGTGACGGTATTTTCAGGAAAGTGAAGAGACACGTCCGCTAGGGCATGATGCTTGTCGAACCATGCGTGTACACCGCGCGTCTCAAGACCGCTCTCGCCTTTTACTTCAAGATTTTCTGCATTTCGTCGAGTCGTGTCGTTCATCACTGTTGGCTCCATTTGAATATTCGAGTTGATTACTTCTTTAGTTTCTAAGTTTGGGGTTTCCATATATGCACTACTTTCTGCTTAACCGGGCACTCAGGCCACGGGCTATCGAGAACAGGATGAAAACCACAATCAGCAAAACAAGCGAGCCACCCCACGCACGAGTGGTGGCATTTGCATCTCCGAGACCAAGGCTAGAGAAAATATAAATCGGCAAACTTGCAATTGGCTCATTTACATTTCGACTCGTTGCTACAAAGTAAGAGGCAGTGAGAAGTAAAGGTGCAGTTTCTCCGGCCACTCGAGCAATACCAAGAATCGCTGAGGTGACAAGGCCAGTTGCAATGGTAGGTAGAACTACTTGAAATACAGTTCTGGCCTGACTTGCGCCAAGTGCATAGCTAGCAGCACGCAATTCATCTGGCACCAACTTCAAGACTTCTTCAGATGTGCGCGCAACAGTAGGCAACATGAGAATTGTGTAAGCCAGTGCGCCAGCCCAAGCACTAAAACCACCGAAAAAGACACAAATGGTTGAATAGATGAAGAGCCCGGCAACAATCGACGGAACTCCACTCATCGCTTGAGTAAAGAACCGTACTGTGCTCGCAAATCGACCTTTGATCTCAACGACATAAATTGCAGCTGTAATTCCAAGAGGAACCGAAATGATGGACGCAATGAGGACCAAAAGGAGTGTTCCAACAATGGCGTGAAGTACTCCACCAAATTCAAGTGCGTCGCTAGAGGCTGTGATACGCATGTCCGTCGTGAGATACCCCGAGTGAAATGCTTTAGATCCCTTTTGATACACCGTGGCCACGATTGATATCCATGGGATGACAACCGCTCCGAACATGGCCAGGATTACCGAAGATGCAACACGATCTATGGCAACGTTGCGGCCGTGCCGAACGGATTCGATAAGCACAACGATGGGAAAACACACAGCAAGTCCAAAATAGAAGCCGAGTACGCCACCTAATTCTGTGGTCGAAGACAAAACCCAACTAATAACAAGAGATATGCAAATCAGAATCGCAGAACGTACAAACGTTTGACGTTTCTTGTTCCATGGCCGTTTCGGTGTAGGAACCTCTACCGCATCAAGAGTAAGTGTCATATGATTTTTCTACTCCTGTTGACAACAAAAGATGCCATGGAATTGACCAAGAGTGTTACAAGGAACAGCACGAGACCAGCAGCCATGAGTGCTTTCAGTTCATATTCGGTGGCTTCACCAAACTTTGTTGCAATGAGAGACGCTACGTTTCCTCCGGCAGAGCCGAGGATTCTGAAATTGACGTCGAACACAAGATTAAGTGTGAGATAGACAGCAACAGTCTCACCAAGAGCACGTCCCAACCCAAGCATCGCACCGCCTACTAAACCGCTGCGACCAAAAGGAATAACAACATTTCGGATTGCTCCCCAACGGGTTCCGCCTAAGGCGTACGACGCATCGATGAGGTCACGCGGTGCTTGGCTGTACACCTCACGAGCCACTGAAGTAACAATTGGAATCACCATTAGTGCAAGAAGTACTCCTGCCAAAAACGGCGACCTTCCGAAAATGCCAGATGGAACACTAAAGATGGGAATGAAATCAAGCCAACGCTCAAGCGGCACAGACCAATCTTCAATAATTGGCAACAACACTGCATAACCCCAAATACCGAAGATGACAGAAGGAATCGCTGCTACAAGGTCAAGAACTGCAGTGAGAATCAAACGTAGTTTTTTGGGCGAGTAGTACTCAATAAAAAGTGCGACTGCAATTGCACAAGGCACAGCAATCACAATTGCAATCACAGATGTAATCACAGACCCCATGAGCATGGCGCCGATACCGAGAACTGCCGTTGATGTATCCATCGGATCACCGATGTTCCACACTTCACCCGTAATGAACGAGAAACCGAAATCAGAGAAAATTTCAAATCCCCGATAGAGGAGAAATGCACCGATTAAACCAAGTATCACAAGGGAGAAAAGTCCTCCCGTGGTGATCACACGACGAAAGATTCGATCAACAAGCGTGTACGAAGAAACAAGTTTTCGGTGCTGGGGTACCAAGTCGTCTTGAATCACCCATAGATGTTCTCAGGGGTAGTTGTCGCCCAACCGACGGCAAGGTGAACGGAAGGTGAACCCCACCAAGTTTTTTGGGGCTCTTGTTGGGCTCTAACCGAAAGCGAGGATGTTGGTGGCCAGGGCCTGGACATCCTCTGGGTCATGGGAGACAAGGACAACAGAGCCTTGGTAGCCCTGCACCAATGAGGGCAACAGGTCTCGGAGGCCTTGGCGGGACGAGGCGTCAACTGATGCAAATGGCTCGTCGAGAAGCAGCACTGGCGGCCGCAAGACAAGCGCACGAGCAAGGGCTGCCCGTTGGCGTTCCCCGCCGCTGACCTGCCCAGGCTTTCTATCCGCCAACTCATTGAGTCCAACGAGCGTCAACTCTTCTGCAGCCCGCGCGTGTGCCTCTTGTTTTGACGTTCCAGATGAGCGCAGGCCATACGCAACATTTGCAATGAGTGACAGGTGAGGAAATAGTCGTAGATCTTGAAAGACAACGCCGCAGTGCCTATCTTGCGCGGGGGTAAAGGTTTTTGTGATTGGCTCATCCCACACCACATTGTCAAATGACAATCGCCCACTCTTCAATGCAGCAATGCCGGCAATGGTTTGCAACACGGTCGATTTTCCAGAACCATTTGCGCCAACGATGGCCAAAATCTCTCCGTGTTGCACTGTGACGTCAACTTCACGAGAAAACTCTCCCCTGCCCACTTGGCCCTGCAACACCAAACTCATTGTTCAGCTCCAGACATCCAGCGATCTCGCAGACCGACCAGCACAGCAACCGAGATTGCAACCATCAACAGCGACAACACGAGCGAGAGTTGATAATCGACCGAGACCAGTTCATACACTGCCATCGGCAATGTTTGAGTTTTACCCGGAAAACTTCCGGCGAAGGTAATTGATGCACCGAACTCGCCTAAAGAGCGAGCCCACGACAATGCAAAACCAGCGATGATGGCGGGGCGAGCAAGCGGCAGTGCAACTGTGAGAAACACGCGCAGCGGACTTGCACCCAAGGTTTCTGCAGCTTCTTCAAGATGACGATCATTCTGGCGAAACGCTGCTTCTACTGCGAGAACAAAAAATGGCAATGCCACAAATACTTGCGCCATTACGACTGCAGTACGTGTGAATGGCAGTGAAACACCCCACCAGTCGTAGAGATACTGCCCGACTACGCCCCGCCTACCAAACGCAGCGAGTAACGCAATGCCGCCCACAACCGGAGGTAAAACAATGGGAACGATGCTGATGGTGCGCAGAACTGATATTCCTCGACCTGATGAGCGTGCAAGAACCCACGACAACGGAATACCGATAATGCTGGCAATACATGCAGCAATGACAGAGGTTTGAAGTGACACAACGAGTGCATCTCTTGTTGTTTTTTGGGCCACGATGTCCCAGGCATCAGACCACGGAGCTCTCACAAGGATTGCCAAGATTGGAAGCGCAATAAATGCAACGGCAGTTGCGGCCATCGCAAGAACAACTGGAGAAAACCTTTGCTTCATTACGGTGCGCTAAATCCGTGCTTGGACTGAAGAATTGACTGAAATGCAGAAGAGGCAATGAACTGCGAGAACTCACGAGAGTTTGCCTTGGCGTTGATTGCACCCACGTAATACTCATTAGCAAGGTTAAGTGCTTTGCCATTATGCATGTCCGGGATCTCAACGCACCCACTGCTCTTCTTACGTGTTGCAGAAAAGTGACAATCGCTTTCATAAACGATTCCAGCATCAAGTTCACCTATCTCTATTTTTGAGACAAGATCTTCTACTGAAGGAGACTCTGTATCGGCTACTTCATCACGGTTCAAGGATTGATTCCCGTAAGCCTCGCCTGCATTTTTCAACACTGAATCTGCAAGTGAACCGCAAGGCGCGGTCTCTACACAGAGACCTATTTTTATGCCTGGGCTTGCACTATCAAGAAGACTTAGAAGAGAAGTGATGCTTTCGTTGAAATTCGAATTTTTGTAGAACATGATGGCGCCATAGTTCGTCGCAAATCGAGATGGTGTGGAGATAACTCCTGCACTCATCACGGTGTCCATCGTCGATTTACTTGCTGAAACAAAAACGTCTGCCGGGGAACCATTCACAATTTGTGCTGCAAGAGTGGCTGAGGAACCAAAACTAAAAACTAAATCAGTTACACATGGATGATCCGCGAGATATTCAGGCTGAATCTCCTGAAGAACATTCGACATGGAACTTGCTGCAAGTACGACTACCTTGCCTTGGTCTTTTGGCGGCGGGCACGAGATTGAAGTTGAGTCAGTTGAAGAGGAAGTTGAACTCACGCAACCCGAGAAGCAGAGTGTCCCCACCAACAATGGTCCCAAAAATCTCACCATGTCAGAGTAGTAACTTTTTGACTACTTTCACAACAGGACTATGGTATTCATATGGCCCGGCAAGATGCACAACTAGCAAGAGATGTTGTACTGGCGCTTGTTGTACTTACCCCGCGCCATGGCTGGGCTGTTCATGAAGAGCTTGCACCTAGCGGCACCATCGGTCGTGCATGGACACTGTCTCGCCAATTGGTGTACCGAGCCATAGACACCTTGGTGGCCGATGGGTTTGTGAAGCGCGCAACACCCAAAGATGGTGGCGGCGCCGACAAAGTGATCGTCTCCCCTACCGCTGCTGGTAAACGTCATGCAGAGATGTGGCTCAATACTCCTGTTTCACATCTTCGTGACGTGCGTACAGAACTTGTTGTAAAAGTAATGCTTCGCGAACAGTTTCAATTACCACTGCAACCGTTTGTTACCAAACAACGCCAAGTCTTTGAGCCACTGATTGACGCAATCAATCAGAGTTCGTCTCATTCACCAGTGGAAATGTGGCGCCGCGAAAGTGCAAGCGCCGTCAAGCGCTACTTAACGCGTTTAGAAAAATACGGGAACTAGCCGCCAAGGTATGCAGCGCGTACTGCAGGATCTACAAGCAGATCTGCCCCAGTACCTGTCTTCATTACATACCCAGTCTCGAGCACATATCCACGGTGCGCAGTCTTCAATGCTTGCGTAGCGTTTTGCTCCACCATGAGAACTGAAATGCCTTCAGAGTTGATTTGCTTCACGATGCTGAAGATCTGTGCAATCAACATAGGCGCAAGACCCATCGATGGTTCATCGAGCAACATAAGACGCGGACGACTCATGAGCGCTCGACCAATGGCGAGCATTTGCTGCTCTCCACCAGACAAGGTGCCACCCATTTGAGAAATACGCTCGCCGAGGCGTGGGAACAAACTGATGACATGCTCCATGTCTGCAGCTTTCGTTGCGCTCTTGTAGCCACGGATATAGGTACCCATGTCTAAGTTCTCGCGCACTGTCATTCCGGGGAAAATTCCTCGGCCCTCTGGAGCCTGACAAATACCAAGCTTCACGCGGTCGTGCGGTGCCATGTTGGTGATGTCTTGTCCTTCGAACAGAATGCGACCTTGAGCAACAGGGCGCACACCAGAGATGGTGCGCATGGTTGTTGTCTTGCCGGCGCCGTTTGCACCGATAAGGGAAACAATCTCGCCTTCATTCACATTGAAAGAGATGCCTTTAATGGCTTCAATCTTTCCGTAGAAAACATGTAGATCTTGTACCTCAAGCAGCATCGTCTGGCACTCCCAAATAGGCAGCAATCACATCGGGGTTATTGCGCATTTCTTCTGGCAAGCCTTCTGCGATTTTCTTTCCGAAGTCGAGTACTGCAATACGGTCAGAAATCTTCATCACAACGTTCATGTCGTGCTCAATCAAAAGCACTGTGTAGCCCTGTGCACGAATCTTCAAAATCAGTTCGTTCAGTTCCTGCTTCTCTGCAGGGTTGAAACCGGCCGCTGGCTCATCGAGGCAGAGCAACTGTGGATTTGTGCCCAATGCACGAGCAATCTCTAATCGACGCTGGTGACCGTATGGCAAGTTACGGGCAGCGACTTCGGCATATTCATCAATTCCGATGAACTTCAAAAGTTCATGCGCCCGTTCGCGACTCTCACGCTCTTCGCGCTTACTGCGTGGAATTCCAAGGACAGCACCAACCACACTGGTTTTACTGTGTGCATCAATACCCACCATGACGTTCTCTACTGCAGACATATCAGGGAACAATCGAATGTTTTGGAACGTACGTGCAATTCCACGCTTGGTGATTTGATATCGCTTTAATCCGAGCAATGACTTGTTATCGAAACTGACGACACCTCTTGTTGGTGCGTACACGCCAGTAATGACGTTGAAGCATGTTGTTTTACCGGCACCGTTTGGCCCGATGAGCCCAAGAATCTCGCCTTTATTGATATGCAAAGAAACATTGTCGAGAGCGGTGACACCACCAAATTGCATTGTTACTGCATCAACACTGAGAAGAACTTCACTCATTCGGCTTCCTCCTTGGCAGAGATGCCAGCTGCGGCAGTGCGACGAGGAATGATGCCCTGTGGCCTAAAGACCATGACGAGAACAAGGACAACACCAAAGACGAAGTAGCGACGCGTATCGAACCCGCGGAAACGCTCAGGGATCCACGCAACCAAAATGCCACCCATGATGACGCCGTACATGCTTCCCGTACCACCAAGCACTACAGCTGCCAAGAACAAGATGGAGAGTTGTAATTGGAAGTTGTCGGGGTTTACGAAACCAACTTTGCTGGCATACAAAGCGCCAGCCAAACCACCGATGGCTGCACCAATTGCGAATGCCCACAGCTTGAACTTGAAAGTATTGACACCCATCAGTTCTGCTGCATCTTCGTCTTCGCGAACAGCAGCCCATGCGCGACCGACTCGACTGTTCTCAAGTCGAGTCAATACGAAGATGACAATGAGAATGACTGTAAATCCGAGATACCAATATGGCTTTGCGTTCAGTACGGAGAATTCAAAAGGCCCAAAGCTTGGCGGACGTGCGATCTTGTTGATGCCGCGAGGTCCACCCAACCAATCAGAGTTGTTTGCTGTAATACGGATGATTTCACCAAACCCGAGCGTCACGATTGCCAGATAATCACCACGCAATCGCAGTGTGGGAGTGCCGAGCACGACGCCCGCAATCATGGCCATCAGAATAGAAAGTGGCATTGCAGCAATCCATGGCCACGAAAACTGGCCAGATGTCATTACTGCTGTGGTGTACGCGCCAACTGCGTAAAACCCTACGTAGCCAAGATCTAACAGACCAGCGAACCCGACAACCACGTTCAAACCGAGTGCTACGAGGATGAACATCATGATCTGGTCGGTGAGAACGTTCTCGAAGCTGGTACCTGGGGTATCTACGATCCAGCCGAGCACAGGCACGTCGGGCCAGTACGGCGTGAAGTAGCAGGCAGCAATAATGATTGCGCCGATTGACCAACGAGCCGATTTAGGTAGTGAACGAAACTTGTTGCCCACATGTAACTGCGGAGCGGTGCGACGACGGAAAGATTCAGTAAGGCTCATACTCGTGCCTTTCCAAGAGACTCACCCAGAATGCCTGTAGGGCGGAACATAAGAACTACTAGCAACACAATGAAAGCGATGACGTCTTTCCATTGACCACCAAAAATAGATGAGCCGTAGTTTTCGGCAAGGCCCAACACAATGCCACCGAGAAGTGCACCCTTGATATTGCCGATGCCACCAAGTACCGCTGCAGTGAAACTCTTGACGCCAAGCAAGAAACCAATGTTGAAACGAGTTTGGTCGTAGACCAACGTAAACATCATTGCTGCACCACCGGCCATTGCTCCACCAAGAAGGAACGTGACAAGGATGACGGAGTTCACGTTTACTCCGAGTATGCGGGCAGTTTCTGCATCTTGTGCCACTGCACGAATACCGCGACCCAAGCGGGTGCGATTGACGAACAACAAAAGCGCAGTCATCATCAAAATTGCGCCGAATGCAACGATGACATAGTCGATACGTACGTCAGCGCCGTAGAAGTTGAAAAGTACTTTCTTTTCTAGAACGCGTGGCGTCTTATACACAACACGCTCATCGGGGCCCCATGTAGCAACAGCCTCGGCCATTGCCATAGATGCACCAATAGCTGAGATAAGGAATGCAAGACGTGGAGCCTGGCGACCCTTGCGAAAGATGCGCACGTACACGACTGCGAGTGGACCAGTGATGACTGCCGCAATCATGAGATTGGTCATCATGGAATCGGTGAACAAGAAAGAAGCAATTAATCCCGTGAGAAATGCAAGAACAACGGCGCCAAAAGTGTCGCCTGCTCCGCGCAATGGGCGGTACGCCGTGCGTTCCAAGACAACCGCACCTGCGCCAGAGACAACCATGGCTGCAACTGTGCTGCCCAAAAGAATTAGAACGAGAACAATGCCACTGCGATATGGGTACTCACCATCTTCGAAAAGATTGATACCGAATACCTGAGTGAGCGAGATGAGCACGCCGAATGTGCCCACCATGAAGATTTCAGAATGTGCAAAGTTGATGAGACGTAGAACGCCGTACACCATGGTGTAACCAAGTGCTACGAGGGCATAGATAAGCCCCAGCGCAACGCCGGACACCGTGAGGTCCCAGAAGGTTCTATAAATCAGCCAGTCGCGCATACATTCCTACGTTTGATGTGTCCCACATTATTGCAGTGGCGGTTGGGAATAAATTCCCAACCGCCACAAACAACAATTTTTAGATCGGATTTACCGACCTACTATCACTTGATGTCAGCGACGTAGGTGATCTTTCCGTCTGTGACCTTGTACATGTAAATGGTTGATGCTTCAGTAGCTTCGCCATTTGCAGTGAACTTGATCTGCTTGGTGATACCAGGAGCGTCGTATGCCTTTACAGCTGCGAGCACTGCTGCACGGTCTGTCGCGCCAGCCTTGATGATGTTCAAGAGAACGTTTGCTGCGTCGTAGTACTCAGCACCATAGGTTCCAGGAACTTCATTGTTGGCTGCTTGCCATGCTGCTGTGAAGTCGGCGTTGCCGTCTTTACATGGGCATGCAATAAGTGCACCTTCAGCAGCTGGGCCTGCAGCGTCTGCATAGCCAGCCTGATCCTTAACACCGTCACCGAACACGAGTGTTGATTCAACACCTGCGTCACGAAGCTGTGTGGAGAGCTTTGCTGCTTCACCGTAGTAACCACCGAAGAAAATTACTTCTGGGTTTGCATCCTTCATCTTCGAAACAGCAGCTGAGAAGTCTGCAGCCTTTGGATCGATTGAATCGGTTGCAACAACAGAATCACCAGCAGCAGCCTTAACTGCGTCTGCAAGACCCTTGCCGTAGTCAGAAGCATCGTCGATGATGCCAACAGATGCTGGCTTCAATGTCTCTGCGATGTACTTAGCAACTGCTGGACCCTGAACGGCGTCGTTAGCAAGAATGCGGTGGAAGACTTTGAAGCCCTGATCCTGGATGGTTGCGTTTGTTGCAGAACCGGTGATTGTTGCGAGGCCAGCCTCGTCGTACAACGGAAGTGCAGCAAGTGACTCACCAGAGAATCCAGGTCCGATGAGACCAAGAATTGTTGCATCGTCAATTACTGACTGAGCAACACCAGGTGCCTTTGCAGGGTCACCCTGGGTGTCAAATGTCTTGAGAGTTACACAAGCGTCTGGGTTAGCAGCGTTGAACTCATTGATTGCAAGTGTTGCACCCTTGAGCATTGGTGCACCAAGGTTTGCAGCGTCACCGGTCTCGGGGAACTGCAAAGCGATGCTTGCAACAGGGCTTTCACATGTAGCGGCGGCGGCTGGGGCTGTGGTGTCGCTTGCTGCATCATCACTGCCACCGCAAGCGGTGACTACGAATGAAAGGCTCACGAGAACCGCACCAGCACGAAGCAGGTTTGATTTCTTCATTTGGTTTTCTCCCTTAGAGAATGTGGTGGCAGACGCCACCGTTACTGGGTAGTAAAACCAAGTTACAGGGCTTCTTTACAAAAGGTCAATGTGCGCAGAGGCGTTGAGCTAATTCCAAGGCCTCCCTGTGGGTGTTATACAGCGCTGAAAAGCCCACACGGATGAGGTCCGGGGGGCGAAAATCAGCCAGAATCCCTTGTGCCGTAAGGGTTTCAAGCAGAGTCTTCCCATCGGCATACCCCAGGGCTACGTGGCTACCCCGATTCGTGGCATCTCGGGGAGATCTTAAGGAAAATCCTTGTTGTGCAAGGAATTCGTCGTAAATTTCGACAAAAAACGAGGTCAATGACTGGTTTTTGGCTCGAATGTCAGACATGGAAACCGAATCGAAGACCTCGAGGGAAGCTTCGAGGGATTTCATGCTGAGAACATTGGCCGTGCCAGTGAGAAAACGCGAGATGCCGTCAGCTGGTCGGTATGCCAACTCAAATTCAAATGGCAACGCATGACCCCACCACCCCTGCAATGGCTGACTGGCTGATTCCAACAGCCAAGGAGCGACATATATAAAGGCAGGAGCGCCGGGACCCCCATTTAGATATTTGTACCCGCATCCCACTGCAAAATCGATATCCAACTCCGATGCGTTGAATGGCACAGCGCCGGTCGTATGAGCAAGATCCCACACCATGAGTGCGCCGTGTCGGTGCGCAGTTTGTGTGATGGTTGCAGCGTCGAGAATGTTTGCCGATCGATAATCAACGTGAGTAGCCGTAACGACTGCAGTGCGTTCACTGATGGCACTAGCAATTTCTTCCGCCGGAACTGCAACTAATTTCATTCCGTGCTGGTCCGCAACACTTTGTGCAATATAGATGTCGGTCGGAAAGTTGTTGATGTCAATCACTATTTCGGTGCGGCCGGGTCGAAGTGCCACTGCAGCCATTAATGCTTTGTGCAGATTGATTGATGTGTTATCGCACGCAATTACTGTGTCGGGTGCTGCACCAATAATTGGTGCGATTTTGTTGCCAATACGCAATGGCATTGCGAGCCAGTCTTCATTCCACGAACGAATCAGACGCTCACGCCATTCGACGTTAATTGTGTGGTCTAGGACTTCACGAGATCGAATAGTCATTGGCCCAAGAGAGTTGCCATCGAAATACAAAACTTCTTCAGGAATATCGAAAAGCAACCGAATGTGAGACAACGAGTCAGCAGCATCTAAGACAGCAGCACGCTCTGCAAGTGTTGACCAACTCATCTGGATCCCTTTCCTAAAGACTCAAGCACCCATTGTCCCACTTTTGTGTCTTTACGCAGCAAGTCATATGGCAAATTGAAATGGTCGCGGTGTTCTATTACTTCAACCTGCACATCTGCTCCCGTGGATGTCAATAACTCTGCGTACTCAGCATTTTGACGAATGAATTCAGAGGACTCGTGGTTGCCAACGGCCAATAATGCACGCGGCACGAAGATTGGAGGCAACAATTGTGGGCTCACTTCAGCAGCGGATTCAGCAGAGAGAAAAAGTGGGTCGTTTGTGGGTGTTCGCACTATCGGTCGCACGTCGTACACACCGCTTAAAAGGGCCACCCCATGTAGTTGTTTTCCAATACGTTCATCTCGAGCACACATGGCAGCCAGATGCGCACCCGCGCTACAGCCGGCGAGAACTACAAGAGACGGCCGCAACTCTTGAATCACAGACAGAACATCAGCAATACATTCCTCAATAATCTGAGGAATTCGTGCATGTGGAGCAAGTGTGTACTCCACCGCATGCAGTGACACTCCGTGACGAAGTGCATCTGGCGCATTGAACAATGAATCAGCAGCAGACAATCGTTGCCAGTACCCGCCATGAATGTAGATCAATAGAGGTTGGCCATTTTTTCGCAATGCCCGAGCATCGTGGCCCTGGCTCAACCGATGGTATTCATCGAGGTATTCAGCAAGAGGTCGCAACGCATGTAGCGACGGCGAATACTCATAATCCACTTCAGCATCGGTTGCAGTGTGCCAATCAAATGCCATGGGAGTCACAATCAGAATTACGCAACAGGGCGCTCACCACGAACAGTGGTGCGATGTAGTTCTCTTCGGAACCCTGCGTAATCATTGAGAGCATTGTGTTGCGTGGAACGGTTATCCCAAATTGCCACATCACCTACAGACCATTTGTGGCGAACAGTAAACTTTGCATCTGTTGTATGAAGGTGCAGCCAATCCATTAGTCGAAGCTTTTCTATCTCGTCAGCCATCCCTAATAAGTCACGCACATATGCACGGTTGTAAAAGAGCACCTTCTTGCCAGTTTCGGCGTGCGTAGTAACGAGTGGATGAATCTCTGTGTTATTCGCCGACTCATCGCACACAATGTTCATGCTCGACAAACCTGAATGTAAAGGTTGCATCTTTGGGGAATACGCATCACGCGCAGTGTGCACTGCCGAAAGGGGCGCCAATTGTTCTTGATGTTGTTGCGACAAGGCTCTATAGGCCGCAGTCATGGAAGACCACAGTGTGTCGCCGCCATACGGAGGAATATCTAAAGCATGCAGCACGGTGAATGATGGTGGTGTCGATTGAAAACTGAAGTCGCTATGCCACGCGCCTCCAAAATTGAATGCATTGCCATCACTCGCTTCTTTCAATACTTTGATGACTTCGGGATGATCAGGGCTCGGTTCAATAAATGGTGAATCTGCTGCAGGACCTAGTCGTCGAGAGAATTCCACCTGCTCAAGTGGGGTCATTGATTGCCTAGGAACAATGATGACCTCGTGTTCACACGCAAGTGCTCGAAGTTCAGTGAGTTCATCAACTGATAGTTCTTGTAGAGGCCCAACATGTACTCGTGCCCCTAAAACCCCTGTTAATCGCTCTACATTCATCTCCCCACCGTAGAGCACGAACGCCAATAGAGATTTCATCAGGGCATTTGTGCGAACATAAAGATGTGGCAACAAGAGATGGTGACGGATGGGTGCTGTGCACAAAGTGTCAATCTCGCCACTGGGGACTACACGGAGCCGCCGGTTTGCTATTGGTTCGCACAGACGTCGAACCTGCGTCAGTGTTGTTACAACTTCGTGCGGCATGGACACACGGCGGAGGCACATGGGCCCTACCAGGCGGCGCACTCGATTCGCATGAAGAGCCTTGGATGGCAGCAGCCCGTGAAGCATGGGAAGAAACTGGAATTGACCCAGAACAAATCCAATTCAAAATGCAGTTCACAGACGATCATGGCAATTGGCGATACGACACAGTGATTGCTCACACTTCAGTAGATGTCGGCGCATACGAAGCCAACGCCGAATCTGACGACCTGCGTTGGGTGCCTATTGACGAAGTTGGACTATTTGATTTGCACCCTGGCCTACGTAATACATGGCCAACGCTTATTGAGCACGTCAAGACGTCACTTCAGTAGCCGACCAATATGCGCAAAAGAACTTTGTATTTGTTGCAGGCCGCCACGGCACTGGGAGCCATGAGTTACGGCGTGATGTTCACCGTGTTAGACGACTTTCGCGACGAATTCAATATTGCTGAATCAAAGTTGGGAATCATCGTCGGTATTGGCTTCTTAACAGGATTTCTTTCCCAAATCTTTTTTGCACCTCTCGCAGACAAGGGCCACTCAAAAAAGCTCGTCTTGACCGGCATTGTTATCGAGATAGTCGGCACATTGTTTATGGCATTCGGCCACGCATTTCTGCCATTACTTGTCGGCCGACTGCTTACAGGTTTCGGAGTAGGAATATCCGAGCCTGCACTACGGCGCATCTTGATACTTTCTGACCCCGAGCGAATGGGAAGAAATCTTGGTCTCATCGTGAGTGCAGGTGTTGCTGGGTTTACTGCGGGGCCGATTGTGTCTGCACTCACTGCTGACACTTTAGGACTCAGTGCACCATTCCTAATCGTGGCCGCGTGCTTAGTGCCAGTTATGTTTGGATTGTCCCGCTTGAAATTTCAAGAGGCGAACATCGAAGACGCTCCGACACAGCGCTTGGCATTCGACATGCTGCGCATTCGTCCGCTTGCAGGAGCAATCGTTATTGGTCTTGCACTGTTTGCGATGATCGGCACGTTTGATGCGATCTGGTCAGTGATGATGGATGACATGAGTGCGCCAACTTGGGTTGCAAACTTAGGAATCAGCCTGTTTGCGTTTCCAATGATATTTCTAGCCCCAATCGGTGGGCGCATGACTCAGAAGGTAGGCCCCTTTAAGGCAAGCATCAGCGGACTAAGCATCGCGTCGCTATTCATGGTGATGTACGGAGTTTTATGGTCGCCGTATCCCATGTTGGTCATTGGTGTTTTGCACGGAGTCGTGGACGGCCTCACAATTACAGGAGGGTCTGCAGCGGTAGCAATCGTTGCCCCTCGCGAACGTCTTGCCTCAGCACAAGGTTTATTTGGAGGACTCCAAACATTGACGGGCGGCATTGCGGCGGTTGCTGCTGGCACTGCTTACGGAATCATCGGTCGCAGCACTTTTGTTTGGTGCGCAATCATGATGCTTGTTTTCATCGCCGTTGGTGCTTGGTTAGCAAAAGACAGCCTGAGAATCACCGGCAAAGACGTTGCTACTGAAACTGCGCCTACGTAACAGTGCGCTATTTGCTGTAACTATTTCTGCGCAGACTGAATTGCGCTCCACACATTGAACGCCGTACATGGCATATCAATATGGGTAACACCTAAGTGACTCACAGCATCGATCACGGCATTGTGAACCGCCGGAGTTGCACCAATAGTTCCGGCTTCACCAATACCTTTTGCCCCCAATGGGTTGCGAGGCGTTGGCGTTTCCATTGGTACGCGTTCAAAGCTTGGTAATTCAGCAGCCGAGATAAAGCCGTAATCAGCAAGGTTTGACGTGATGGGGTTGCCATCTGGGTCGTATGCAACCACTTCAAGCAATGCTTGAGCAATGCCTTGCGCTACCCCACCGTGCACTTGGCCATCGACCAATAGTGGATTAATGATTGTTCCTGCGTCGTCACAAGCAATATGTCGCACAACACCGACCGAACCAGTTTCGATATCTACTTCTACAACACAAACATGAGTTCCGAATGGGAAAGTTGCACCTTCTGGAACAAAGTCGATCTCTGCTTCCAATGGTGCGTCGATAGCAACCATGAGGTCGGCCCATGTACGCACTGGTGTTGGAGAACCTTTCACGTGGAAACCTCCACGCACAGTGTCGATAACAATGTCTTCCACAGCAGCTTCAAGAAGATCTGCAGCACGTTGACGTGCCTTTTCAATCACAGCATCGGCGGCCAATTTTGCTGCGCTGCCACCTACTTGAAGTGAACGTGAACCACCTGTTCCGCCACCGTGATCAATGTCGTCTGTGTCACCGAATCGAAATTCAATTTTGTTCATTGGAATGCCAGTGGACTGAGACACAATCATTGACCAGGCCGTGTGGTGGCCTTGACCGTGCGAAGAAGAGCCGGTGCGAATGATGGCTCCACCATCCGCCGTAATTTCAACTGCACCGTAATCTCCCGCGCCCATCGGGTTAGTTGTCTCCACATATGAAGCCAAACCAATACCAAGTTGCACTGGATTATTCGATGCGCGACGAGCAGCTTGCTCTCTACGTAGTTCGTCGTACCCTGCCGCATTCAATGCAAGTTCAAGTGCTGCTGCATATTCACCTGAGTCGTACTTGGCGCCCATTGAAGTAGTGAGTGGAAACGCAGATGGTGCAATGTAATTCTTGCGCCGCACTTCTGCAGGGTCGATGCCACATACTCGTGCAAATTCATCAATCGTTCGTTCGATTGCTGCAGTCGCTTCTGGTCGACCTGCTCCACGATACGCAACGGTAGGAGTTGTATTAGTAACAACAGAGTGTGATTCGAATTGAACATTCGCGATGTCGTAGACACCGCCGGCCATCATGCGAGTCATGAATGGAAGCACTGCACCTGCGCGCGCATACGCACCAGCGTCTTGCAACAAGTCCAAGCGATATGCAGTGATGCGACCATCGCGAGTGCCACCCATGCGAGTACGTTGACGCTGCGCGCGACCATGACCCATGGAAACCATGTTCTCGGTGCGAGTTTCTGTCCATCGCACTGGAACGCCCAATTTACGAGTGGCCCAACCCACGAGGATTTCCTCTGGATATACACCGGACTTAGCACCGAAGCCACCACCGACATCTGGTGTGATGACACGCACATTGGCTTTATCAATGCCCAAAATTTCAGCAAGGCCGTCGCGTGCACCATGTGCACCTTGACTACATGCCCATTGTGTGAGGCGCGAACCATCCCATGATGAAACACAAGCGCGAACTTCCATCGGTGCGGGAGCAACGCGCTGATTTTCAATGGTGAGATCAACAACGACTTCACAATCGGCAAAAATGTCGTCGTTGCTAGCTGCGGCAAATGTAAGAACAATGTTTGACTCCGCCGCAGGGTGCAGCAAGTTTTCATTCTTTACAGATTCATCCATGTCGAGCAGCACAGGTAATGGTTCGTAGTCCACGATGACTGTCTCGGCAGCGTCCGTTCCGGTGGTCTTGTCATCACTAACAACAATTGCAACAAGATCACCCACATAGCGCACGGTGTCAATTGCAAGATAAGGAAACACAATCCCTTTATTCATGAATCCATGTGCAGGTGGTGCAGGTGGAAGGTCTATGTCTGCGGCAGTCCATACCGCGCGAACGCCAGGCATAGACAATGCTTCGCTCGCATCGAACCCAGTGATGCGCGCATGCGCAATCGGTGAACGAACAAATGTGAGGTGTAGAGCACCTTCCATGGGAAGGTTGCCAATGTAGGTTCCTTCACCTTTGAGAAAACGTGGGTCTTCAATTCGGACAACTCGTGTGCCGAGAATGCTCATGCTGACCAACCGCCGTCAACCACAAATTCAGAACCAGTTGAATATGCACTGTCGTCACTACCCAAGTACAACGCAAGTCGTGCGACATGAATCGGTTCTGCTTCATAACCAAGTGGAATACGCGTGCGAACCATTTCGCGCACACCTTCACCTGCTTCATCAAATGTTTGAAGCATTGGAGTGTCGATGATTCCAGGGTGAATGGAGTTAACGCGAATACCAAAAGGAGCAAGTTCTTTCGCCACACCTTTGGTCATGCCGCGCACTGCCCACTTACTTGCACCGTATGCAAGAAATCCTGGCGTGCCATCGAGCCCAGCGACTGAAGAGATATTGATAATGCTTCCCTTTCCGCGACTCACCATGTGCGGTGCAACAGCTTTCATTCCTAAAAACACACCAGTGACGTTGATATCCATTGTGCGGCTGAATGCAGGAAGTGTGGTGTCGAGCACCGAACCACGTTCGAAGATGCCGGCGTTATTGACAAGTATGTCGAGTTGCCCGTATGTCTTGATGACGGACTCCACTACTGATGTCCAATCATCTTCATTTGTTACATCGTGATGCAAGAACGTGCATACAGATCCGTCGGGAGATAAACGCTTTGCTGTTTCTTGGCCTACAGAGTCGAGGACGTCAGAGATAACAACTTTTGCCCCTTCATCGATAAAGAGCTGTGCTTCTGATGCACCCATGCCACGTGCGCCACCAGTAATAAGCGCAACTTTTCCTTCAAGACGTGATTTTCCCATGGAGTTGTTCTACTCCATTTTGGGATTAATGAACGACCCCAGCCTTGTCGTCGGCGCGTATCTGGAGAACTAGGCGGGTTGCCACGATGATGAGAAGGGTCGCAAACAAGACATTTGAGACCGTGTCTGTCATACGTGCAGATATCCATCCACCGGCAGTGGCCGACAAAATTCCTCCCAGCCCCAGAATGCCCGCGGCGCGAAGATCCACATTGTTTTTTGAGCGGTTACGAAACGTTCCCATGATTGCGGTGGGAATGATGACCGCGACGGAAGTTCCTTTTGCCATGGCTGACGGCATTTGCAAGAGCATCATCATGGCCGGCACCATCACCACGCCTCCGCCAACCCCAAGCAGCCCAGCCAAGATGCCCGTTGCCACACCGATTGCTATAAGAGCAGCAATGTCACCAATTGAAAGAACTGCGCGTGTGAGCTCGGATGTAAGAGGCAGGAATAATCGCACTGCGGTAACAAGAAGGAGTGTGGCAAAACCAATGGCAAGAGCACGATGTGGCAACACGTGAAGTAATCGCGTACCAAGCACAGTGCCGGCGAGTGCGCCTACAGCAAGACATGCGCCAACGCGCCAGTCCACGTGATCGTGAGCCCAGTACGACAATAGAGAGGATGCCGAGATTGGCAGCACAGCAGCCAATGAGGTGCCGTGCGCAATGCGCTGGTCCATCTTTGCCACCAGAACTAGGCCAGGGACAATCAGGATGCCTCCACCGACGCCGAATAGCCCCGAAAGAAATCCTGCTGCAACGCCAACAAGAACGATGGTCGTCATGCTTCCCGTGTACTTGCCTGATGACGAAGAATCGATGGCATCGGGCGTAGAACTCATCCTCCTATGTTTCCACAATTGCCAAGAATTCCGTATCTTTACAAACTATGGGTCGCTTTGTGTGCAGATTCATTGGTGTTGCGTCTCTCGTACTAACGACCTCCTGCACTAATTCGAAGGCACCCGCAACTCAACAATCAACTGATTTCAGTTCCCTGGTGGAGCAAGTGGCAAGTAACTGCACCGATGCTCCTGTTCCACGATTAGGGCAAGGAAGTTTCTGCATCGATAGTGGCTTTACATTTTCAAAAGATGATTTCTCTTTTGCTAACTGGGGAAGATCCCAAAAAGCTGACGAGAACATCACCATTCAAACTCTCATTGATCTCTTTGGTCATAACTCTGTATGTCTAAATGGGGACGAAACAACATGCACCGCTCGCCCCATCACAACACAAAAACTCATTGAGTGGAATAGCGCCCTTGCGGGTGGTCGGTGCGAAGGTATCGCGACCTTGAGCGCACGGCTACACATGGGAATTGATGATCCATCACAGTTCAACCAGTCCGCCACTGTGAATTCAATTCGCAAGAACAACAAAGAGCTAAATCAAGCACTTGTGTACTGGTGGGCGACACAACTGTTGCCTGAAGTTGCGAATCGGGCGGAGGAATCACGCTTGCGTTCACCCTTGGAACTTCTTGACGACCTTATGAATGGCTTCATCAACAATGATGGCTACACCATCGGTATGTATTTCAACAATGCTGGCCACTCAGTGATGCCATTTGCAGTAACCGAGCGCGCCAAAGCATTTGTGATTCATGTATACG